>VGDO01000007.1 GCA_016869645.1 Alphaproteobacteria bacterium | reverse complement strand
ATCGCTGCTCGCCGATCTCGCCACGCTCACCCGCAACACCGTCCGCTTCGGCCGCGCAGCCTCCTTCCCGGTGCTCGCCACCCCGACCGAAATCCAGCGCCGCGCACTCGATCTGCTCGCCGTCAAGCCCAGCCTGTAGTCAGGACCCGCAGACAAACGCGAGTCACATCAGTGGCTTGGTCAAAATTCGGGCAAAGTTCAGTCTAACGCTGGAGGGCTTTCAGAGGTCCGCGAAATCCGTCGCGCTACCGGGCTCTCAATATGGGCCGGCAGGTCAACTCATTGATCTCGGCTAGATCGGCTGTGTGTCTTTTTTTGCCCCAAGCCCGGCGTCAGCGATAACCCGTGACGTCGGCCGGCTTGCCCGCGTCCTGCACCTCGACGAGGTAGCGCCAGGCATCGGGCCGGCTGCCGTCGAGATCGGTGAAGCCGTAGACCTGGGCGAGCTGTCCGCTCGACAGCGACTGGCCGTTCCAGCGCGCGACATCGGCATCCTGGGCCAGCGCCGCCACGGCGCGGCCGACGAAATGCGGCGTCTCGGTGATCGCGAAGTGCGGCTGGCGCTTGATCGCGTCCTGCCAGTTGCTCTCCGTGACGCCGTAGACGTCGAGCATCGCCTCCGACCTGAGCCAGCCCGGTGTCAGCAGCACGGCGGTCGCACCATGCGGTTTCAGCTCACGCGCCAGCGAAAAACCCATGCGGCCGACTGCCGCCTTCGCCAGGTCGTAGAAGAAAGAGACGCGGTAGTTGGTTGCGTTGTATTCGGCAGTGCCGTCCGTCACCTCGACGACAAGGCCGCCCTTCTGCTTGAGGAGCAGGGGAATGGCGAAATGACTCGTGATCGCGTGTGTGTCGATGGCGAGACGGAGCTGGTGCAGGCCGTAGGTCAGGTCCGACTCCCACACGGTCTTGTTCCACTCCATCCGGGTAGCGCCCCAGATGTCGTTGACCAGGATGTGGAGCGCGCCTTGCTCCCTCTCGATGCGCTCGACGAGCGCTCGGACCTGTTCCGGCACGAGATGATCGACCTTGACGGCAATGCCGCGCCCGCCGGCGGCGTCGACCAGTGCCGCCGTCTCCTCGATCGTCTCGGCGCGATTCATCTCGGAGCGCTGTGACCTGGTTGACCGCCCCGTGACGTAGACGGTCGCGCCGGCCGCGCCCAACTCGACGGCGATGCCGCGCCCCGCGCCCCGCGTGGCGCCGGCCACCAGAGCGATTTTGCCAGTGAGTGGTTTGGTCATCGTGTCCTCGAGATGAATGTGTGACCGAAACTCACTTGTGAGACGGTGACGGGGCAGTCACCCCGCCAGGCGCCAGATCACCGTCTCGCGGATCTCGCGGTCTTCCAGCTCGCGGCTGGTCGGCACGAGGTGGCGCGCGACCTCGACGAGTCCCGCCTTGGGCAGATAGGCGCGGCCGGGATCGCCGAGCAGGACGAGCGTGCCGGCGCCCGCGAGCTGCTTGAGCCAGGGCACGAGGCGATCGGCCATCGGCCGCTCGTAGCAGAGATCGCCGATCAGCACGATGTCGGCTGCGAGATCCGATCGGCCGATCGGATCGACTTCGAGGATCTCGATAGCGACCGCGTTCTCGCCGCTGTTGATCCGCAGTGCCGCGATCGCGAAGGGATCGATCTCGATGGCAGTCGTGCGCGCCGCTCCGGCCTTGGCAGCGGCGATCGCCGCAATGCCGCTGCCGGCGCCGACGTCGAGCACGCGCTTGCCGGCGACCGTCTCCGGATGGTCGAGGATGTGGCGCGCGAGCGCCTGGCCGCCCGGCCAGGCGAAGGCCCAGTAGGGCGGCGGCAATCCTTCCGCGGACAAAACCTCCTCGGTGGCGTGCCACAGCGGCAGGGCATCCGATGCGAGCCGCAGCGCGATCTCCGGCACCAGCGCTGGATGCCCCAGCGCGGTTTGCCTCAGCACGAAATCGGCGGCATCGGACGAGCCACGAATCATGCGAGCGCGCGGCCGATCGCAATGCCCGCAAAAAGGATCAGCCCGAACAACCGGTTCGACTTGAACTTGGCCAGGCAGTCGTCAGGCCGGTCAGGCTCGACCCGGGCGACCTGCCAGGCGAGCTGCGCGGCGCCGCAGCCGAGTGCCGCGTAGAACGGCCAGGCTATGCCGGTCATCGCGCCCGCCATGCCGAAACATAGGGTCGCAGCGGCATAAAACAGCGCGAGAAAGGGTCGTGTGCGCTCGCCGAGCTTGAGCGCCAGCGACTTGACGCCGATCTTGATGTCGTCCGCCTTGTCCTGGTGGGCGTAGATCGTGTCGTAGCCGAGCGTCCAGAATATGCCGCCGACATAGAGCACGGCCGCCGGCCAGTCGAGCCCGCCGGTGACGGCCGCCCAGCCGAGCAAGGCACCCCAGTTGAAGGCGAGGCCGAGCACGAATTGCGGCCAGTAGGTCACGCGCTTCATGAAGGGATAGATCGCGACCAGCAGCAGCGAGGCCGCACCCAGCAGCAGCGAAGCCCAGTTGAGCGTGAGCAGCACGCCGAGGCCGATGGCGAGCTGAAGCGCGAGAAAGACAAAGGCCTGACCGAGCGTCACGGCGCCGCTCGGCAGCGGGCGCGAGCGCGTGCGCTCGACTTGCGCGTCGTACTCGCGATCGGCGATGTCGTTGATGGTGCAGCCCGCCCCGCGCATGGTGATCGCGCCGATCGCGAAAACCAGCACGAGCCAGGGATCGGGCCAGCCGGGGGCTGCGAGCGCTAGGCCCCACCAGCACGGCAGAAGCAGCAGCCAGGTCCCGATCGGCCGGTCGAGGCGCGCGAGCCGCGCATAGGGGCGGATCGCCGCGGGCAGGAAGCGTTCGACCCAGTCGTCGGCGCGGATGTCGGAGAAATGACGCCGCGCGGTTTCGGCGCGCTCGCTCATGGCGTAATCTTGCCGCGCCACCGCGCCTTCAGCCAGCACTATCGGAACCCAGCGACCATGACGAGCGACAGCGCCGCCCGCCTCTATGTCACCGAGGACCTGAGCGAAGGCGCCGAGATCGCGCTCGGTGCCGAGCAGACGCACTATCTGCGCAATGTGCTGCGTCTCGGGGCCGATGATAGGGTGTCGCTGTTCAACGGCCGCGACGGCGAGTTCGCCGCGCGCATCCGGCGTCTCGGCAAGCAGGCAGCCGAGCTGAGCATCGCCGAACGGCGCCGGCCGCAGGCGACCGAGCCCGACCTCTGGCTGCTGTTCGCGCCGATCAAGCGCCAGCGCGTCGACTTCGTAGCCGAGAAGGCGACCGAACTTGGCATTTCTGAATTGCAACCAGTCTTGACACAATATACCGTGGTCGAGCGGGTCAATGTCGCGCGGCTCCAGGCCCACGCGATCGAGGCCGCGGAACAGAGCGAAAGGCTGACGGTGCCGGTGGTGCGCGAAGCGGTCAGGCTCGATCGACGATTGGAGGTGTGGCCACCGGACCGGCGCCTCATCGCGTGTATCGAGCGGCGCGCGGCGCCGCCGATCGCCGAGGCGCTGGGCGCGCTCGGCCGCGACGGCGCGCAGGGCCCGCAGGCGATCCTGGTCGGACCCGAGGGTGGTTTCGCCGACGCGGAGCTTGACGCATTTTTGAAACTACCCTTTGTTACGCCGGTCAGCCTGGGGCCGCGTGTGCTCCGGGCCGACACCGCGGCAATCGCGGCGCTTGCTTGCCGGCAGGCCATGATCGGCGATTGGCGCTGATCCGCGATCGGTCCAAGCGTCGAAAGACTTGGCGGTTGCGCCGGCCCCCCGCGTCACCCATATAGTCGGAGCGTCATGTCTCGTCCGCCTACCCAGCGCGGTGACAAGATCACCGACAAGCGACAACTCGTCAGCTATCTCGAATCCGGCAACAAGCCGGCCGATGCATGGCGCATTGGCACCGAGCACGAGAAATTCGTCTTCCGCACCGACGATCTGACGCGCGCGCCCTATGAGGGACCGCGCGGCATCGGCAAGCTGCTCGACGGTCTCCGGCGCTTCAAGTGGGAGCCGATCGAGGAGATGGGCAGAGCGATCGCGCTCGGCAAAGGCGACTGCGCGATCACGTTGGAGCCGGGCGGACAGTTCGAGCTGTCGGGAGCGCCGCTCAAGACGATCCACCAGACTTGCGACGAGGTGCACGAGCATCTCGACCAGGTCAAGGCGGTGACGGCGGAACTCGGTCTCGGCATGGTCGGCCTCGGCTTCGATCCCAAGTGGCCGCGCGCGGACGTGCCCTGGATGCCCAAGGGCCGCTACAAGATCATGCGCGAATACATGCCGAAGAAGGGCAAGCTGGGCCTCGACATGATGCTGCGCACCTGCACGGTGCAGGTGAACCTCGACTACGCCGACGAAGCGGACATGGTGAAGAAGTTCCGCGTCAGCCTGGCCCTGCAACCGGTCGCGACCGCGCTCTTCGCCAACTCGCCCTTCACCGAGGGCAAGCCCAACGGCTTCCTCAGCTACCGCAGCCACATCTGGACCGACACCGATCCCGACCGCTGCGGCATTCTGCCCTTCGTGTTCGAGACGGGCATGGGCTTCGAGCGCTATGTCGACTACCTGCTCGACGTGCCCATGTACTTCGTTTACCGCAACGGCGCCTATATCGACGTCGCGGGCCATTCGTTCCGCGACTTCCTCAAGGGCAGGCTCGCGGCGCTGCCGGGCGAGATCCCGGACATGGGCGACTGGACCGATCATATGACGACCGTGTTCCCCGAGGTGCGCCTCAAGCGCTATCTCGAGATGCGCGGCGCCGATGGCGGCCCATGGCGGCGCCTGTGCGCGCTGCCGGCGCTGTGGACGGGCCTGCTCTACGACCAGACCGCGCTCGACGCGGCCTGGGACCTGGTCCGGGACTGGACAAGCGAGGAGCACGCGGCGCTGCGTCGCGACGTGCCGCGCCAGGCACTCAAGACGACGTTCCGCGGCAAGCCGCTCCAGGGGGTCGCCAAGCAGGTCGTCGAGATCGCGCGCAACGGCCTGCAGGCGCGCGGCCGCAAGGACCGCTGGGGCGAGAACGAGACGCACTTCCTCGACTCGCTGTCCCACATCGCCGAGAGCGGCGTCACGCCGGCTGAGGAGCTGCTCGAATCGTTCGAGACGCGCTGGGACAAGTCGGTCGATCCGATCTTCGCCGAGCACGCGTATTAGGGCCTTTTCCCTTGCGCGGGATGCTGGCAATGCCAGACACATGAGCGCGATGTGGTGCCACCTGCTCGCCATGATGCTGCTGGCGACATCCGCTTTCGCCGCCGATGGTGAGATCGATGGCGACGTCTTTGCCGGCTGGCATGTCGTGATCGACGGACGCGTGCGCGGCAGCGCGGTGGCGAGCGGAGCGATCGTCGACATCGGGGCGCGCGTCGACGACGATGCGCTGGTGGCGGCCGGCCGCATCGCCGTGTCGGGAGTGGTCGGCGGCGACCTGGCGGCGACCGGATTGTCGATCAGGCTCGCGCCGTCGGCCGTGGTCGCGGGCAATGCCTGGCTTGCCGGCGCGCGCGTCGAAACCGCGGGACAGATCGGCGGCACGGTGCGCATCGTCGGCTGGCGCGTGGCGCTCGGCGGCGAGATCGCGGGCGACGTCGACATCTATGCCGCATCGATCGACGTGCTGCCCGATGCCGTCGTCAAGGGACGCGTGACCTATCACAGTCCCGAGCCCGCCCGCATCGATGCCGCGGCGCGCCTCAGCGGCGTCGAGCATCAGGGCGTGGTCTGGCCGACGCGCCTTGTCGGTATCGTCGGCGCGGTCGTGGCCGTCGTCGCCATCGGCATCGGATTGCTGGCAGCGGCGATCGCCCTGATCGCGGTCGCGGCCTTCCCTAACTTCACTGCCGGGGCATCGAACGCGATCGCCGCGCACCCCTGGTCGACGCTCGGTCTCGGCCTCGCTCTGCTGTTCGGTCTGCCGATGGCGGCGGCCTTCGCGCTGGTGACGGTAATCGGCTCTGTCATGGCCGTGCCGCTGGTCGCCGTCTACCTGTTGTCGCTGCCGCTCGCCTTGGCGGTCGGGGCGCTCCATCTCGGCAGGCTCGGTCTCGGTGCCGTCGGCCGTTCCTGGCCGATGGGCGCAGGCTGGCGCTTGGTGGCGCTCGCCGTCGGCATTGCAGTCACGGTGCTTGGCGCGTCCATTCCGTGGATCGGCCCCGCCGTTCCCTGCGCCGTGTTGCTGTTCGGTCTCGGCGCCGTCTATCGCGAGGCGTTTCGTCGCTGGCGCCTTTGGGTCGAGCCGGTCGCGTCGCCGTAAGCCCGACGCTCGGCTGGGTCAGCCCGTCGGCTGGGCCTTGGTCGTCTTCTTGACGACCTTGCGCAAGCCGTCGAGCAGCTGCTGCTCGGTCTGCCCGCCCATGCCCTTGACCTCGCGCATCAGGATCAGCCGCGCCGCCTCGACGTGCATGACCACGACCTCGGTCGACACGTTGGTATCCTCGCCCAGGCTCTCGATGTAGTTGCACAGCGAATCGCCGATCATGGTGACGAGCGGAAAGTCGAAGGTGCCGCCCTGGCCCTTGATGTCGTGCGCCTTCTTGTAGAGCTTGCGCACGGCGACGCGGCGCCCTTCTTCGTCCTTCTCCTGGAGAAGCGCGCGCATCAGCACTTGCAGCTCGTCGACGTCGGCCTTCGCCCAGTCGACATAATTGGCGGCCAGCTCCTGGACCTTGGCGTCGCCGCGCTTGATCGCTTCCTTCTCGGAAAGGCCGCCGGGCATCGAGGCTTTTGCCTTGATCAGATTGGGCGGCATGATGATCTCGACCTTGGTCGGCGGCTGGCTCACGGGTCAGTCTCCCTCAAGTTCCGGCGGCGGCGTTGCCGCTGGCCGGTGTCGCTATCTTGGCGCCTGCACTTTGACCGGTGGCACCGGTCGTCTGGACCGGCTGGCCGCGGCGTTCGGGCCCGTCATAGTCAGGCTTGGCGCGACGCCGCCGGTCGGGTCCGACATAGTGGGGCGCACGCACGAAGGGGCGGGGGTGATCGATCACGGCCACCAGGCGCCGCCACAACGTCTGGGCGGACACCGGCTTGGCCAGAAATTCGGTGATGCCGGCGTCACGCGCCTGCATCACGCGGAAGACCTCGGTGTGGCCGGTCAGCATGATGATCGGCACGAACGGGTTGGGGCTGTCGCTCGCCGTGCGCACGAGGCGCGTGAAGTCGTAGCCGTCGAGCGGCTCCATGATCCAGTCGCACAGCACGAGATCGACCGCATTGGCGCGCATTTCGGCGAAGGCGTCGGAGCCGTCGTCGCATTCGATGATGTTGCGGAAGCCGAAACCGCGCAGGATGCCGACCACGACCTGGCGCATGTGCCGGTTATCGTCCGCGATCAGAACGGTCAGCCGCGCGAAATTATACTTGTCCGACACTCTGGCCCGCCCAACGCATTGCGTTGCTCAAGGCCCTGGTTCGCCCAACGCCTTGACTTGCCGAGACTATAGGCTGACCCGGCCGGGCGGGGGAGGGTTTTTTAGGCTTACTTGCCGGTGCCCCCGACGGTCAGTCCCTCGATCAGCATGCTCGGCTGGCCAACCCCGACCGGCACGCCCTGGCCGTCCTTGCCGCAGGTGCCGATGCCGTCGTCAAGCGCCATGTCATTGCCGACCATGCGGATTTTGGTGAGTACGTCGGGCCCGTTGCCGATCAGCGTGGCGCCCTTGACCGCCGGGCCGATCTTGCCGTCCTCGATCAGATAGGCCTCCGATGCCGAGAACACGAACTTGCCGGAGGTGATGTCGACCTGGCCGCCGCCGAAATTGACGGCGTAGAGGCCCGATTTGACCGACTTGATCAGTTCGTCGCGCGTCTGCCTGCCCGACAGCATGTAGGTATTGGTCATGCGCGGCATGGGATGATGCGCATAGCTTTGGCGCCGTCCGTTGCCGGTCGGCTTCATGCCCATGAGCGACGCATTCTGCCGGTCCTGCATGTAGCCGACGAGGATGCCATCGTCGATCAGCACGGTGCGCTGCGACGGCGTGCCCTCGTCGTCGACCGTCAGCGAGCCGCGCCGGTCGGGCAGCGTGCCGTCGTCGATCACGGTGACGCCTTGTGCCGCGATGCGCTGACCCATGAGGCCGGCAAATGCCGAGGTCTTGCGCCGGTTGAAATCGCCCTCGAGGCCATGGCCGATCGCCTCGTGCAGCAGCACGCCCGGCCAGCCGGGCCCGAGCACGACCGGCATCTCGCCGGCCGGCGCCGCGACCGAGCTGAGATTGACCAGCGCCTGGCGCAGCGCCTCGTCGACGGCCGCCTGCCAGCGGTCTGGCGTGACGAAGCTCGCATAGTTCATGCGTCCGCCCATGCCGTAGCTGCCGCTTTCCTGGCGGTCGCCTTCGCCGACCACGATCGACACGTTGACGCGCACGAGCGGGCGGATGTCGGCGACGCGCTGTCCGTCGGCGCGCATGATCTGCACTGCCTGCCAGGATCCGAGCAGCGCGGCGCTGACCTGGCGCACGCGGCTGTCCTTGCCGCGCGCATAGGCGTCGATCTCGCCGAGCAGCTTGACCTTGTCGGCAAACGGCATGAGCGTCAGCGGATTGTCGTCGGCGTAAAGCGACCGATTGGTGCCGTGCGGCGCATCCGCCCAGCTGGCGCTACGGCCCGAACGCACGGATTTGACCGTCTCGGCCGCGCGCTTGACTGCCGCCTCGCTGAGCTCCGAGGCGTGCGCGTAGGCGGCCGTCTCGCCGCTGACCGCGCGCAGGCCGAAGCCCTGGGCCGTGTCGAAGGCCGCGGCCTTCAAGCGTCCATCGTCGAAGCTCAGGCTCTCGGACTGGCGATACTCGAGGAACAGCTCGCCATCGTCGCTGCCGTTCAGCGCGTCGCCCAGCACGGTCTCGATGCGGGCGCGGTCGAGGCCGGCGTGGTTGAAGAAGAGATCGTCGGTCTTGGCGAGATCGGACATGGAGAACTCCTCGGCCGGGCGGCTGGACACAGGCAGCGTCCACGCACCATCCTAGTCGCATCCTTGGAATATGGGGGAAGCCGTGACGAAAGCCAATGGCGGGACGGGATTCGCTGCGCATTCGCCGCGCGAGGTGCGGCCGACCGATCATCCCTTGCGCGCGCGCCTCGGCGCTGAAGCGCACGCGCGGCCGTTCATGACCGTGGATGCGCCCGCGCGCATCTCGCATCTGGCGCTGCTCGCCGATCGCGGCGGCGCGGCCAGCCAGCACGCCCTGCTGGCCGGGCTGTGCGGCGCGTTCGGCATCGAGCCGCCTCCCGCCGATGCGACTCACTTCACCGCCGATCTCGGCGCCGGGGTCCGTGGCCTTCGGCTCAAATGGGAGCGGCATACCGAATTTGCGACCTACACATTCTTCCTGCCGGCCCTGACCGAGGCCGGTGCGGATCCGTTCGCGGCTCCGGCCATTGCGCATGTGCCGTCGGCCTGGCTGGAGTCCCTCGACGGCATGGTGCTCGTGGCTGCCCATGTCGGATTCGAAGCGGGGACGCCCGATGACCGTGGGGTCGATCGCGCGCGGGTCGCGCAATTCTTCGTCGGCGTTCCGCTCGCCGGCAGCCGCGTGCTCGACGGCGGCGCCGAGGTCTGGAGCGACTTCCGCATTCGCGACGATGGCTACTCGCGCTTCCTCGTGCGCGACCTCGGACTGCGCGAAGCCCAGGCCGGACGACTGATCCAGCGCGTGCTCGAGATCGAAACCTACCGGATGATGGCGCTGCTGGCATTTCCGCCCGCGCGCGCCGCCGGACCCAAGATCGCCGAGATCGACGGAGCGCTCGTCCAGCTGACCGACGCGATGACGGGCGGTGCGGCGGCGCAGGACGAGCGCGGCCTGCTCGAGCGGCTGTCGCGCCTGTCTGCCGACATCGAGCGGCTCGCAGCCGGGACGAGCTATCGCTTCGGCGCGGCGGCCGCGTACTACGCGCTGGTCGAGCAGCGCATCGACGAGCTGCGCGAGGGGCGCATCGAAGGGGTCACCACCATCGGCCAGTTCATGGAACGGCGCCTCGCTCCTGCCATGCAGACCTGCCAGTCCGTCGCGGCACGCCAGGAGGCGCTCGCGCTGCGCGTGTCGCGCGCGAGCCAGATCCTGCGTGCGCGCGTCGACATCGCCCTCGAGGATCAGAACCGCGCGCTGCTCAGCTCGATGGACCGGCGTGCGCAGCTCCAGCTTCGCCTTCAGGAGACCGTCGAGGGGTTGTCGGTGGTCGTGCTCAGCTATTACCTGATCGGCCTGCTTGGCCACGTTCTCAAGGCAGCCAAGCCGTTCGGCGTCGCGCTCGACATCGATGTCGCGCTCGGCGTCAGCGTGCCAATCGTCGTGGTGCTGGTATGGCTCGCGATGCGCCGGCTGCGTCGGCGTCTGACGCGACGGGCGAGCTCGACAACCGGCTAGACGTTCTCGCGCAGCAGGTTGAGGCCGCAGATGCGGCCCCAGGTGAGGCAAGGGCCCAGCGTCGTGCCGGCGCCGACCGCCTTCGAGCCGATCGGATTGGCCATGGCGACACCGGCGCAATAGAGGCCGGCGATCCGGCTGCCATCCGCGCGCAGCACCTGGCCGCGCTCGTTCGTCCGTGGCCCGCCCTTGGTCACCAGCAGCGCGCGCGGGAAGGGCATGGCATAGAAGGGCGGCTCTTCGATCGTGCCAAGCGCGCTGTTGACGCCCGAGCCTTCCATGTCGCCGGAGTAGAAGCGCTCCCACGCCGTCTCGCCGCGCCGGAAATCGTCGTCCTTGCCCTGGCGCACGAAGCAATTGAAGCGGGCGACCGTCGCGCCGAGCTGCCCGGCGTCGAGCCCGGTCATGCGCGCGAGGGTCGCGAGATCGTCGGCCTTGCGCAGCCAGCCCTTCTCGCTGCGGGCAATCCGCATGGCCAGGCTGTTGTTCGCCGCAAAACGCGCATCGAAGATGCGCCAGGCAGGCATGTGGATCGGCTGGCCGCTCGCGGGATCGCGCGCGTCGAGCGCCACGCCGACATTGGGCTCGCCCTCGCTGACGAAACGCCTGGCATCGCGGTTCACCAGGATGCTGTGCGGCTGCGTCATGTCATAGAGCGGCTGTGCGTGGCGCCGCCCTTCGTAGGTCGCGATCGTCGAGGGGTAGATGTTCGCCTGGTCCATGCGCTCGAGCCGCGCGCCGACCGCCTCGGCCATCGCGTGGCCATCGCCCGTGTTGGTGTCGGGCGCGCCGATCAGACAGGTCTCGCCCGGGAAGTAGCGCTCGCGCAGCGCGGCGTTCCACTCGAAGCCGCCGGTCGCGAGCACCACGCCGCGGCGCGCGCGGATGCGCCGTGTGCCGTCGGCTAACTCGACCTCGATGCCGGCGATGCGATCCTCGGACTCGATCAGGCGGCGCGCGCGCGCCTCGGCGACGATGTGGCAGCCGCGGTCGAGGCAGCCCTTGAGGAGGCCGGTGACGAGCCCGTTGCCCATGGCGACGCGCCGCGTCAGGAAGCGCCAGATCAGGCGCGGGCCGAGCTTGAAGATCGACCAGACCGGACGTTCCATGAGCGTGCCGAGTCTGAGCTCGTCATAGGTGAAGAGGTGCGGCACGGTCGAGGGGCGGATGCGGTCGCGCCAGCGGCCGAGCAGATTGCGGCTGATCGGCAGCGTCGAGACCATGCGGCCGTTGTACTTGCCGCCCGGCGCCTCGGAATAGAGATCGGGATGATGCACGAGTTCGAAGGCGAGCGGCGTGTGACGCTCGATGAACTCCAGGGTTTCCGGCGCATGATCGACGAAGGCGCGCCACAGCGCGTCCTCGACCGCCTGCCAGCCCTCGGGCGCCACGGCGCGGATGTAGGTCAGCGCCTCGTCCTTGGAGTCGGACATGCCGGCGGCGAGCATGTGGTGGTTGGCCGGAATCCAGATCCCGGCACCCGACATGGCCGTCGTCCCGCCCAGCATTGCGGATTTCTCGAGGATGACGACCCGGGCGCCGCCGGCGGCCGCGGTCAGCGCCGCCGTCAGCCCGGCGGCCCCCGAGCCGACCACCACCACGTCAGCGTCCTCGTCCCACCCCTGCGCCGCCACCGCCATGCCGAATCACCTCCCGCATTAACATTAATCGGTGTCTGACCCCGAACTAATGCGCCGATTATTGCGGACGAACGCACCCGATTAACCCCGAATCGCAGCTTCCGTCCAGCAAGGGCCTCTGACTCTTGCGACAATTGGTCGCAAGACGCGCCGGCCCGCGCGCCGCGCATCGGGTGGCCTGCCGTGCGTTGGCGATGCGGCGCCGCGACAGCCTCGGACTTGTTCTAGTGCTTTGACTTCGTGTAGCCTTCACCTCAGAATGCTAGGCCGAACGGGGGCGGAACGGCCCCCTTAAGCCTTTGGATATCCTCGTTGTCGACCGTCGGGGGATCAGGACGGCGATGACGCGCAACTTCAAGCCGGCGGGGTGAGAGCCAGAATGCAATTCGGACAACGCTTGACCGCAGGCGCGGTCGCAGGTGCGGCGGCGCTGCTCGCCGGAATGGGAAGCGCGCTGGCGGACAAGCCGGTGCCGTGGCAGCTCGGGCTGCAGAAGCCCGTCTCTCCTGTGGCCCGCGACATCTACTGGTTCCACAACGATTTCGTGCTGTGGATCATCACCGCGATCGCGGTGTTCGTTCTGGGATTGCTCGGCTACATCATCTGGCGCTTCAACGCCGCGAACAATCCGACGCCGTCGAAGACCTCGCACAGCACGCTGATCGAGGTGATCTGGACGGTCGTGCCCGTGCTGATCCTGGTCGCCATCGCGATCCCGTCGTTCAAGCTGCTCTACTTCATGGACAAGGCGCAGAACGCGGAGATGACGCTGAAGGTGACGGCGCATCAGTGGTACTGGACCTACGAATATCCCGACCACGGTGACATCAAGTTCGACAGCTACATGATCCCCGACAAGGACATCAAGCCGGGCCAGCAGCGGCTGCTCGAAGTCGACAATCCCGTCGTGCTGCCGGTCGGCGTCACGGTGCGCCTGCTGATCGCCAGCAGCGACGTGATGCACAGCTGGTTCGTCTCGGCCATTGGCGTGCAGGAGTACGGCAATCCAGGGCGCGTCAACGAGAAGTGGGTGCGCATCGACACACCGGGAACCTACTACGGCCAGTGCAACCAGATCTGCGGCGTGAATCACGGCTTCATGCCGATCGCGGTGCAGGCTGTGTCGAAGGAGAATTTCGCCAAGTGGGTCGAGGAGGCGAAGAAGAAGTTTGCCAGCAACGGCGACGGCCCGCCCGCGCCCGTCGCCGTCGCTCAGGCCCCGACCGCGGACCTGAAGAACTGATCGGGCTTCCGGCCTGATCGATCGGATTAGTGAAACAGCGGCCGTCCGGAATCCGGACGGCCCCGACGTCAAACGAAGGACCGCATCCATGGCGACGACACACTCTCACGGCGATCACAAGCACGATCACAGCCACGGACACGGCCATGGCCACGATCACTCGCATGATCACGGCCACGAGCACCATCCCACGGGGTGGCGCCGCTTCGTCTATTCGACGAACCACAAGGACATCGGCACGATGTACCTGGTGTTCGCGATCGTCGCCGGACTGATCGGCGGCGGCATGTCGATCCTGATCCGCGCCCAGCTCGCCCACCCTGGCGGCATGGTGCTGGGCGGCGATCACCAGCTCTACAACGTGCTGATCACGGCCCACGGCCTGATCATGGTGTTCTTCCTGGTCATGCCGGCGATGATCGGCGGGTTCGGCAACTGGATCGTGCCGCTGATGATCGGCGCGCCGGACATGGCCTTCCCGCGCATGAACAACATCAGCTTCTGGCTGCTGATCCCGTCCTTCGCGTTGCTCTTGGGCTCGGCCTTCGTCGATGGCGGCGCAGGCGTGGGGTGGACCATCTATCCGCCGCTTTCGGGCGCAACCGGTCATCCCGGCATGGCCATGGACATGGCCATCCTGTCACTGCACCTCGCGGGTGCCGCATCGATCATGGGCGCCATCAACTTCATCACCACGATCTTCAACATGCGCGCACCCGGCATGACCATGCACAAGATGCCGCTGTTCGTGTGGTCGATCCTGGTGACGGCGTTCCTGCTGCTGCTGTCGCTGCCGGTGCTGGCCGGCGGCATCACCATGCTGCTGACCGACCGCAATTTCGGCACGGCCTTCTTCGAGCCGGCCGGCGGCGGCGACCCGACGCTGTTCCTGCACCTGTTCTGGTTCTTCGGCCATCCCGAGGTCTACATCCTGATCCTGCCGGGCTTCGGCATGATCAGCCAGATCGTCTCGACCTTCTCGCGCAAGCCGGTGTTCGGCTATCTCGGCATGGCCTACGCCATGGTCGCGATCGGCGTGATCGGCTTCGTGGTGTGGGCGCATCACATGTACACGGTCGGCATGAACGTCGACGCGCGCGCCTACTTCACGGCGGCGACCATGGTCATCGCGGTGCCGACCGGCGTGAAGATCTTCAGCTGGATCGCCACCATGTGGGGCGGCTCGATCGAGTTCAAGACGCCGATGCTGTGGGCGACCGGCTTCATCTTCCTGTTCACGGTCGGCGGCGTGACCGGCGTCGTGCTCGCCAATGCCGGCGTCGACATCGCGCTGCACAACACCTATTACGTCATCGCGCATTTCCACTACGTGCTGTCGCTCGGCGCCGTGTTCGCCATCTTCGGCGGCTTCTACTACTGGTTCAGCAAGATGTGCGGCCGCCAGTATCCAGAATGGGCCGGCAAGCTGCACTTCTGGACGACCTTCATCGGCGTCAACCTGACCTTCTTCCCGATGCACTTCCTGGGCCTGGCCGGCATGCCGAGGCGCATCCCGGACTATCCCGACGCCTATGCCGGGTGGAACCTGGTCGCCTCCTACGGCTCATACCTTTCGGCCGCGTCGACGGTCTTCTTCCTGTGGATCATCTACCGGACGTTCACGGCGGGCGAGAAGGTCGCGAACAACCCATGGGGCGAGGGCGCCACGACGCTCGAGTGGTCGCTGTCCTCGCCGCCGCCCTTCCACAGCTATGAGGAGCTGCCGCGCGTGAAGTAGGCGCGGGGCAGCGAAGGCGGTCATCGGCAATGCAGGCGACGGACACGGCAGCACGGCTGAGCGAGGCAGGCGTCACCCATGCGGCGCATGAGGGCGCCAGCGTCGGCGATTACGTCCAGCTGCTGAAGCCGCGCGTCATGTCGCTCGTCGTGTTCACCGGCGTCGCCGGCCTCGTGCTCGCGCCAGGTCATATCCATCCTGTCCTGGCCGTGGTTGCCGTGCTGTGCATCGCGGTCGGTGCGGGCGCATCGGGCGCGATCAACATGTGGTACGACCGCGACATCGACGCGGTCATGAGCCGCACGCGCGGCCGGCCGTTGCCGACGGGGCGCATGGCGCCAGGCGAGGCGCTCGGTTTCGGCGCCGTGCTCGCGGCCGGTGCCATCATGGTCATGGGGCTGGCGGTCAACTGGGCGGCGGCGGCGCTGCTGTCGCTCACCATCGCCTTCTACGTCTTCGTCTACACCATGTGGCTCAAGCGGCGCACGCCGCAGAACATCGTGATCGGCGGTGCCGCCGGCGCCTTCCCGCCGATGATCGGCTGGGCGGCCGTGACCGGCGACATCTCGCTCGTGTCGCTGGCGCTCTTTGCCATCATCTTCATGTGGACGCCGCCGCACTTCTGGGCGCTGTCGCTCTACCGCTCGGAAGACTACGAGCGCGCCGGCGTGCCGATGATGCCGGTCGTCGCCGGCCGGCGCGAAACCCAGTGCCAGATCCTGCTCTACAGCGCCCTCCTCGTCCCCGTGACGCTGCTGCCCTGGTGGCTCGGTGCGGTCGGGACGGCATACGCCGTCGGCACCCTGCTGCTCGGCGCCGTACTGGTGATGCTCGCCGTCAGGGTCTATCGCGACCACGAGGGCTCGGGCGGCGATCGGGCCGCCAAGGCGCTGTTCGCCTACTCGATCCTCTATCTCTTTGTCGTCTTTGCCCTGCTGATGGTCGACCGCGCGCTTGGCTTCGGTCCCGCCGGCGCGGCGGTGACGTCGTGAAGGCGGGAATCCATGTCCGAGCAACCCCAGCCGGACCAACTGGCCAAGCGGCGTCGCACCAAGAACCTGGCGCTGGCCGGCGTGCTGCTCGTCATGGTCGTGCTGTTCTACATCATCACGGTCGTGCGCATGGGCGGGAACTGACATGACGACCGCCAACGGCCGCAGCAACACCAAGTTGGCCTTCGTGCTGGCGAGCGTGGTCGCCGGCATGGTCGGCCTGTCCTTCGCGTCCGTGCCGCTCTACAAGCTGTTCTGCCAAGTCACCGGCTATGGCGGCACGACCCAGCGCGCCGAGCAGGGTGCAAGCCAAGTGCTCGACCGCGTGGTCACGATCCGGTTCAATGCCGACAACGCGCCCGACCTGCCGTGGACCTTCCGTCCGGCCCAGCGCCAGATGGAGGTCAAGATCGGCGAGACACAGCTCGCCTTCTATCGGGCCGAGAACAAGTCGGGCCGCACCGTCACGGGCACGGCGACCTTCAACGTCACGCCGGCCAAGGCGGGACTCTATTTCAGCAAGCTCGAGTGCTTCTGTTTCACGGAGCAGACGCTGAAGCCGGGCGAAAGCGTCGACATGCCGGTGTCGTTCTTCGTCGATCCGGCGATCAAGGACGATCGCAACCTCGACGACGTCAAGACCATCACGCTGTCCTACACCTTCTTCCGGGCGCGCGAGGAACGCGGTCAGCGCACCTCGGGTCTGGTGCCCGGCGGCCCGGTTCAGGGCAACACGACGAATTGATCTCGGGGAAGCGGCTTAACGCCGATCAGGTGAAAGAGGGAAGATCATGACCGATACCCACGCGCACGAGAGGAAGCACCCCTATCACCTGGTCGATCCGAGCCCGTGGCCGATTGTCGGCACGGTCGCAGCGGGCATGCTCGCTTTCGGCCTGATCATCTTCATGCACGGCAAGGGTCCGTGGCTGCTCATCGTCGGCCTCGCCGGCACGCTCTACACCATGTTCATGTGGTGGCGCGACGTCGTGAAGGAGGCGACCTTCGAGGGCCACCACACGCCGATCGTGCAGCTCGGCATGCGCTATGGCATGGCGCTGTTCATCGCATCCGAGGTGATGTTCTTCGTCGCCTGGTTCTGGGCTTATTTCGACGCCGCGCTGTTTCCCAAGGAAGCGACCGGCGGTGTCTGGCCGCCCAAGGGCGTGCTCACCTTCGATCCGTTCGACCTGCCGTTCTTCAATACGCTGATCCTGCTCACCTCGGGCACCACGGTCACCTGGGCGCATCACTGCCTGCGCGAGGGCGACCGCGAGGGCACGCTGCAGGGCCTGGCGCTCACGATCGTTCTCGGCGTGCTGTTCACCTGCGTGCAGGCCTATGAGTACAGCCACGCCGGCTTTGCCTTCAAGGAAGGCATCTATCCCTCGACCTTCTTCATGGCGACCGGCTTCCACGGCGCGCACGTGATCATCGGCACCATCTTCCTGATCGTGTGCTTCTTCCGCGCCTGGAAGGGCCATTTCAAGCCGGAGCATCATTTTGGCTTCGAGGCGGCCGCCTGGTACTGGCATTTCGTCGACGTGGTCTGGCTGTTCCTGTTCATCTGCATCTACTGGTGGGGTGCCGGCCCGACGGCCGGCGCCCATTGAGCGCAACGGGCTCTCCAGCCGCGCACGATCTCAGGCATCGGGGTGGGCGCACATGCAATCCGCGCCCACCCCCAACCCGCCCAACCCCGAGTTTCCCGGCATCGCCACGGTCTCGCCGCTCGCCGCGGCGTTGTCCTGCGCCTGTCCGCGCTGCGGGCAGGGCAGGCTCTATAGCGGCATGCTCACCGTCGCCGGGACCTGCACCGTCTGCGGCCTCGCGCTGCATCGGCATGATTCGGGCGATGGTCCGGCGGTCTTCGTCATTCTCGTGCTGGGCGGCATCGTGGTCGGCCTCGCGCTGTGGCTCGAGGCGCGCCTGGCGCCGCCCGTGTGGCTGCACGCCGTGCTGTGGCCGCCGATCATCCTCGGCGGCGCGATCGCCATGCTGCGCCTGCTGAAGGCGTTGCTGATTGCGCTCCAGTTCCGCCACCGCGCGCACGACTACGAGGACGGCGCCGATCAGGGCCCGCACCATGTCTGAGGCGGCGCCAAGTCCGGGTGACCGGGGACCGCGTCGCCTGTTCTGGCCGACCACGATCAGCCTCGGCGCGGTCTTGATCACGGCCAGCCTCGGTATCTGGCAGGTCCAGCGCCTGCACTGGAAGACGGCGCTGATCGCCGATCGCCAAGCGCGTGTCGAGGCGCCTGCGCTCGCTGAGCTGCCGGCCGACGCGGCCGCCGCCCAGGCCGCGGAATTCCGCCGCATCAAGGTGACCGGCAGCTTCCGCCACGAGCGCGAAGCGCATCTCGCGGCGACGACCGATCGCGGCAATGTCGGATTTCAGATCATCACGCCGTTCCGTCTCGCGAATGGCCGCGAGATCCTGATCAACCGCGGCTGGGTCCCGACGGCGCGGCGTGATGCGGCGACACGCGCCGCCGGACAGGTCGCGGGCGAGGTGACGATCGAGGGCTTGATCAGGCCCGGCGGCAAACCCGGCTGGTTCGCGGCGCCGCCCAACGATGTCAGGCGCAACCTGTGGATCTGGCTTGATCTCGAGGCGATCTCCGCCGAGCTTGGCGTGTCGCCGGCGCCGGCATTCATCATCGACGCCGGACCGGCGCCCAATCCGGGCGGCCTGCCGCTCGGCGGCCAGACCCGCGTGGCGCTGCCGAACGACCACTGGCAATACGCGCTGACCTGGTTCGGACTCTCGGCCGTCTTCGCGATCATGTATGTCATCTACTGGCGGCAGAATCGCTAGCCACCCGTCCCCCATACCGCCGTTCCGGTCAAACACATGCGCGCCAATGACGCCTATGCCGAGCTCGAGCGCCGCTTCCGGCGCTTGAACAGCCTTGAAGAGGCGTCCGCCGTCCTCGGTTGGGATCAGCAAACCATGATGCCACCGGGCGGCGCGCGCGCGCGCGCCGAGCAGCTCGCCACCATCAGAGTGCTGGCGCACGGCATGATCATCGACCCGGCGCTGGGCGATCTGATCCCGGCGGCCGGCGCGCAGTCCGGTCTCGACGACTGGCAGCGTGCCAATCTGCGCGAGATCGAGCGCATCTGGCGACACTCGACGGCGCTGACGCCGGATTTGGTCGAGCGCATGTCCCATGCGTGCTCGGTCTGCGAGATGGCATGGCGCGAAGCGCGGCCGAAGAGCGACTTCGTCCAGGTCCTACCGCATCTCCAGCTCGTCCTCGACTTGACGCGCGAGGCGGCCCAGGCCAAGTCGGCCGTGTTCGGCTGCTCGCTCTATGACGCGTTGCTGGACCAATATGAGCCCGGCAGCCACGCCAAGCGCGTCGATGTGCTGTTCGACGACCTCGCCGCGTTCCTGCCCGGCCTGATCGGCGATGCGCTCGAGCATCAGGCGCGCGGGCCGAAGATGCTGCCGCTCGCGGGGCCGTTCCCCGTCGAGCAGCAGCGCCAGCTCGGGCTCGAGCTGATGAAGGTGGCCGGCTTCGACTTCGAGCACGGCCGGCTCGACGTCAGCCTGCATCCGTTCAGCGGCGGCACGCCCGAGGATGTGCGCATCACCACGCGCTATCGCGAGGACGATTTCATGCCCGCGTTGATGGGCGTGATGCACGAGACGGGACATGCGCTCTACGAGCTCGGTCTGCCGCGCGACTGGGTGCAGCAGCCGGTCGGCAAGGCGCGTGGCATGGCGATGCACGAGAGCCAGTCGCTGCTGGTCGAGATGCAGGCCTGCCGCAGCATGGCGTTCCTCGCCTTCGCGGCCCCGCTGCTGCGCAAGGCGTTCGGCGGCGAGGGACCTGCCTGGCAGGCGGACAACCTTTACCGCCACTATACGCATGTCGAGCGCGGCTTCATCCGCGTCGACGCCGACGAGGCGACCTACCCGGCCCACGTCATCCTGCGCTACCGACTGGAGCGCGCGTTGATCGGCGGCGACCTCAAGCTGGCCGATCTGCCCGGGGCGTGGAACGAGGGGATGCGTACTTTGGTCGGCGTGGCACCCGACAATGATCGCGAGGGCTGCCTGCAGGACATCCACTGGTACGACGGCGCCTTCGGCTATTTCCCGACCTACACCATGGGTGCCATCGCGGCAGCGCAGATCTTCGAGGCGGCGCAGAAGGCCGATCGCAACGTCTTGTCCGGTATCGGCCAGGGCGATTTCCGGCCGCTGCTCGCCTGGTTGCGCGCGAACATCCATGGACGCGCCTCGCTCATGGGCGGCACCGACGAGATTTTGATGGTCGCGACCGGTCGTCCGCTCGACGTGGCGACCTACAAGCGTCACCTTCAAACGCGCTACCTTTCTTGATCACTTCGGGGAGACCGTCATGGCGATGATCGAAGAACGACTGAAGAAGCTCGGCATCGAGCTGCCCAAGGTGCCGGCGCCCGCGGGCAACTACGTGCACGCCGTGCAGACCGGCAATCTGCTGTTTCTCGCCGGCAAGGGGCCGCTCGAAGTGGCGGGCAAGCGTCCGATCGGGATCGTCGGCAAGGACTTCACGGTCGAGGAGGCTTACAAGTTCGCGCGCACGGTCGGCCTCGTGCTGATCGCAGTCATGCGCCAGGAGCTCAACGATCTCGACCGCGTGGTGCGCATCGTCAAGGTGCTGGGCATGGTCAACGCGGTGCCCGGCTTCGGCGATCAGCCCAAGGTGATCAACGGCTGCTCCGACCTGTTCGTCGAGGTATTCGGCGACCGCGGCCGCCACGCCCGCTCCGCCGTCGGCATGGGCTCGTTGCCGAGCAACATCCCCGTCGAGATCGAGGCCATAGCCGAGATCGTGTAAATATTCCTCCTCCCCCACGCCAGCGTGGGGGAGGATCGAGGTGGGGGCCCGGAGTGGCTGGCGCTCGGCCGCAAGGGCCCCCACCCCGACCCTCCTCCGCTCTTCGAGCGAGGGAGGGAGGAACTCTTGTTGCTGGCGATGAGTCGGATCGACCGACGTCTTGAGGAGCTCGGCATCGTGCTTCCCGTGCTCGCCGCGCCGACGGCGAGCTATATCCGTGCCTGCGCGGCCGGCCGTCTCGTATTCGCCGCCGGACACGATCCGATCGATGCGCAGGGCGTGCTTCAGCGCGGCGTGATCGGCGCCGACGTCACGACCGAGGCAGCGCGCCGCCACGCGGAATTGACGGGCCTGCAGCTCCTTGCGGCGCTGCGCCAGCATCTCGACGACCTCGACCGCGTGACGCGCGTGGTCAAGCTGTTCGGCCTGCTTCGGACCGCGCCGGGCTTTGCCGGGCACGAGCGAGTGATGGATGGTTGCTCGGACTTGATCGAACGGGTTTTCGGTCCCGCCGGCCGCCACGCGCGGACCGCGGGGGGCGTTTTTTCGCTCTATGGCGGCATGACCATCGAGATCGAAGCGGTCATCGAGGTGGCCTGAATTACGTTTAATATTCAATGAGTTAATGACGGCTAGAACTGTCGGGCCGACCGTGCTACGGGAAGGCGACCCCAGGTCACGGTTTCCCAATGTCCATGCGTTACGTCAGCACGCGCGGCACCGCGCCCGCGCTGGATTTCGAGGGTGCGCTCCTGGCCGGCTTGGCCCGGGACGGTGGTCTTTACGTGCCGCAGACCTGGCCCGAGCTGACCCCGTCGGGGCTCAAGGCCTTGGCGGGCTTGGGATATGCCGACCTCGCCCAGCGCGTCACCGCGCCCTTCGTGGCGGGCAGCCGGTTCACCGCCGCCGAGCTCGGCGAGCTGGCGTCCGACGCCTACCGGGATTTCGGTCACGTGGCCGTGGCACCCCTCAAGCAGCTCGATCGCAATCTGTGGCTGCTCGAGCTGTTTCATGGGCCGACGCTCGCCTTCAAGGACCTGCCGCTACAGCTGGTCGGGCGCATGTTCGACCGTGCGCTGACGCGGCGCGGCGAGCGCGTCACCATCGTCGGCGCCACCTCCGGCGACACGGGCTCGGCAGCGATCGAGGCCTGCCGCGACCGCGCGGCAATCGACATCTTCATTCTCTACCCGCACAACCGCGTCTCCGACGTGCAGCGGCGCCAGATGACGTCGGTCGACGCGCCCAATGTTCACACGATCGCGATCGAAGGCAGCTTCGACGACTGCCAGGATCTTGTGAAGGCGATGTTCAACGACATGGCCTTCCGCGACCGCCATCGCCTGTCCGCGGTCAACTCGATCAATTGGGCGCGCATCATGGCGCAGATCGTCTATTACGTGGCGACTGCCGTTTCATTGGGCGCGCCGCGCCGCCCCGTGTCGTTCTCCGTGCCGACCGGCAATTTCGGCAATGTCTATGCCGCCTACGCGGCGCATCTGATGGGCTTGCCGATCGACCAGCTCATCGTCGCGACCAATCGCAACGACATCCTCGCGCGCTTTTTCGATGCGGCCGAGCTCAGGATCGAAACGGTCGAACCGTCGTTGTCGCCGAGCATGGACATCCAGGTATCGAGCAATTTCGAGCGTCTGATCTTCGATCTCTACGATCGTGACGGCGCGGCGGTGACGGCGGCGATGGCCGAATTCCGCCGCACCGGGCGGCTGGCGGTCGGCAATGCGCGCTGGCAGCGCGCGCGCGAGCGGTTCACCGGCTTTCGCCTCGACGACGAAGGCACGAAGGACTGCATCCGCGAGGTATATCGCAAGACCGGCGAGCTGGTGGATCCGCACAGCGCGATCAGCATTGCGGCGGCGCTGCGGTGCCGGCGCGATCATCAAGTGCCGATGGTGGCACTCGGTGCAGCCCATCCCGCCAAGTTTCCGGATGCGGTCGAGGCCGCCACCGGTGTCCGTCCGGCTCTGCCGCGGCACCTTGCCGATCTGCTCGACCGGCCGGAGCGCATCAACGTCCTGCCCAACGATCTTCGGAGGGTGCAGGCCTTCGTCAGCGACCGCGTCGCCATCAAGGGGGCAGCATGACCGTACGCACGAACACCCTGTCGAACGGGTTGCGCATCGTCACTGACGACATGCCCGGCGTCGAGACCGCCTCGTTGGGCGTGTGGGTCGGCGTCGGCACGCGCCATGAGCCGCGCGAGGTCAACGGCGTGGCCCATCTGCTCGAACACATGGCGTTCAAGGGCACCAAGCGGCGCTCGGCGCTGCAGATCGCCCAGGAGATCGAGGCGGTGGGCGGCCATCTCAATGCCTACACCTCGCGCGAGCAGACGGCTTACTACGCCAAAGTGCTGAAGGAGGACGTCGGTCTCGGCATCGACATGCTCGCCGACATCCTCCAGCACTCCGTGTTCGACGAGTCCGAGCTGCAGCGCGAACGCGCCGTGGTGTTGCAGGAGATCGGTCAGGCCTACGACACGCCCGACGACATCATCTTCGATTATTTCCAGACCGCCGCCTTTCCCAACCAGGCACTCGGCCGGCCGGTGCTCGGCTCGGCCGAGATCGTCTCGAGCCTGTCGCGCGATGCCATCCGCGGCTACATGAGCGGTCACTACGGCGCGCGCAACATGGTGCTGGCCGCGGCGGGCAAGCTCGATCATGCCCACGTGGCCGAGCTCGCCGCGCGTGCCTTCGATGCGTTGCCGGCCGAGCGCTCGGCCGCGACCGACATCGCGCACTACACCGGCGGCGAGCAGCGTGAGGAACGCGATCTCGAGCAGGCGCATATCGTGCTCGGCTTCGAGGGTATCCCGTATGACGATCCGGACTACTACGCGCTCGCGGTGTTCTCGACGCTGTTCGGCGGCGGCATGTCATCGCGGCTCTTCCAGGAGGTGCGGGAGAAGCGCGGCCTGGTCTACTCGATCTACAGCTTCTCTGCCTCCTACCGCGACGGCGGGCTGTTCGGCGTCTATGCCGGCACCGGCGAGAAGGAGGTGCGCGAGCTGATCCCGGTGGTCTGCGAGGAGTTTCGGCGCGCCCTCGATAAGATCGATGCCGAGGAGATCAACCGGGCGCGCGCCCAGCTCAAGGCAAGCCTGCTCATGTCGCTCGAAAGCACCGGCGCGCGCAGCGAGCAGATCGCCAACCACCTGCTCATCTATGGCCGCGTGCTGACGACCGATGAGCTGGTCCGCCGGGTCGAGGCGGTCGATGAGGCGGCGGTGCGCCGTGTGGTCAAGCGGCTGCTCGCCTCCCGACCGGCGCTGGCCGCCGTCGGCCCGCTCTCGCAACTCGAACCGCTCGACGCGATCGCGACTCGGCTGGCATAATGACCGTCGGAATCATGGACGCTGACGATATTTCGTCGGCGAAGCTGT
This sequence comes from Alphaproteobacteria bacterium, assembly GCA_016869645.1. Lineage (GTDB taxonomy): Bacteria > Pseudomonadota > Alphaproteobacteria > SHVW01 > SHVW01 > SHVW01. The sequence goes on along the minus strand of VGDO01000007.1, from coordinate 42,853 downwards.
ACGTTGCCGTCCATCCCAAGGGAATTTTCCTGCCTTGGTGCTGACCCTTTTCCGTGCCGCTCGGCCGGAGCCGAAACTGACCGGACGACACGTCTATCTGCGCCCGCCGCGCCGCGGCGACTGGCAGAAGTGGGCCGAGCTGCGTGCGCTCAGCCGCGATTTCCTGACGCCATGGGAGCCGACCTGGCCGCCCGACGCTCTGACCCAGGCCGCCTACCGGCGGCGCTTGACCCGCTCGGCCAAGGATTGGGTGGAGGACCTCTGCTATTCCTTCTTCATCTTCCGGCGCGCCGACGACGTGATGGTCGGCGGCGTGACGCTCAGCAATGTGCGGCGCGGCGTCTCGCAATCGGCCAGCCTCGGCTACTGGATCGGCCGCCCCTATGCGCGCCAGGGCCACATGTCCGACGCGGTTACCACGCTGGTCGACTTCGCCTTTGACAAGCTGGGCCTGCACCGCGTCGAGGCGGCCTGCCTCCCTGGCAACCTGCCGAGCCGATCGCTGCTCAAGAAGGTCGGCTTTCAGGAGGAGGGGCGAGCGCGAAAATATCTGCGCATCAACGGCGTCTGGCACGACCACGTGCTGTTCGGCCGCCTGAGCGAGGATCGCGGAGTGGCCGAGTGAGCGGACGCGCTATGACGAGCGAAGCCGAACGGCAACGGCGCCGCAGCAAGACGATCCTGTTTGCCGAAGATGACGCGCAGATGCGCAAGTTCATCCAGGCCGTGCTCGACGAGGCGGGCTTCACCGTGATCGGCACGGCGACCGGCGAGCAGTGTCTCGCCAAGCTGACCATCATCAAGCCCGTGGCCATCCTGCTCGACATCGACATGCCCGGCGGCATGAACGGCTTCGAGACCTGCATGCGGATCAGGGAAGCCGCTCCGGACCTGAATTGTCCGATCATCTTCGTGACCGGCCGAAAGACGACCGAAGACGTGCTCGCCGCGCGCAAGCTGGGCGCGGCTCATTTCGTGGCCAAGCCGCTGACGCCGGAGAAGCTGATCGACAAGGTGGTCGCGGCACTCGGCGCGCAACGCAGCCAGTCGCGCTCGCCGGTTTGATCGCCCCGCGCTGCCGCGCGCGCTACTGCCGATGGAGCTGCAGCTTCTCCAGGAAGCTGAACGAATCGCCGGGCAGATCCGAATAGAAGCCCGCCATCACCTGCCTCGACTTGTCGAAGCGCGTGACGGTGATCTGGACGGGGAAGGTCCGCTCGTCGCCCCGGCGGTGGAGCACCGCTTCGAGCTTCTCGCCGATGGCGCACGGCGTGTCGCAGCGGTCGACGGCGATGCCGCCGAGCGACCAGTCGAAGACCGCAAAGGTCTTGCCCAGGAGATCGATGAGAACGGCGTCGTTCTTGACGCGCAAATCGCGCCGCTTGCCCTTGGTGTTACGCGTGTAAGGCCGCATTTCGTCTCTTACCTATGATAGTGCTGCACAAAATGGCCAAGTTTCGTGCAATATATCACACATTTTAGGCAATTACTTTCAAAATCGTCGTGCTGAAAAAGTAAACTAATTCAAATGTTTGTTGGCAGACCAGCTTGAGCGCCGCCTGCTTCAACCCGGCTTGCCAAGGAAATAGCTTGGCATCCGCCATGCGCGTCCTGCTGCGCGGCACCGCACGCGACACCGCACCCGCGTTCCGCCCGCGGCGGCTCGAGCGTTCGGTGGCGCGCGGCGGAAAGTAGACGTCTGCTCCGCCGGCAGGCTACTCCGCTGCTTGGGCCTTCGGTGCCTCTGGCCGCCAGCGCAGCACGGGCTTGCGGGCCGCGGCCGTCTCGTCAAGGCGGCGGCGTGGCGTGAATCGTGGGCATTCGTGGAACCACTGGGCGGCGTCGTTCGCGGTCTTGGCCTTCTGCGCCAGGGCCTGGACCACGGAGATGAAATGGTCGAGCCCGCCCTTGCTCTCGGTCTCGGTCGGCTCCATCAGCAAGGCGCCGTGGACGACCAGCGGGAAGTACATGGTCATGGGGTGGTAGCCTTCGTCGATCAGCGCCTTGGCGAAATCGAGAGTGGTCACGCCCGTGTCCTTGAGAAAGCCGTCGTCGAACAGCGCCTCGTGCATGGTGGGGCCTTCGAAGGACGGCGTCAGGTCGTCCTTGAGCTGCGCCATCAGGTAGTTGGCATTGAGCACGGCGTCCTCGGCGACCTGGCGCAGCCCGTCGGCGCCGTGGCTCATCATGTAGGCGAGCGCGCGCACGAACATGCCCATCTGACCGTGGAACGCCTTGAGCCGGCCGAAAGCCTGGTTATTGTCGCCGGCCTGCTCGACCACGCGGAAGCCGCCGCGCTCGTGCACGACCCACGGCGCCGGGGCATAGGGCGCCAGCGCGGCGCTCAGCACGACCGGACCGGCGCCGGGCCCGCCGCCGCCATGCGGCGTCGAGAAGGTCTTGTGCAGGTTGATGTGCATGCAGTCGATGCCGAGATCGCCCGGCCGCACCCGGCCGACGATGGCGTTGAAGTTGGCGCCGTCGCAATAGAAATAGGCGCCCGCCTTGTGCACCGCGCGCGCGATCTCGAGAATATCGCTCTCGAACAGCCCGCAGGTGTTGGGATTGGTCAGCATGATGGCCGCCACATCGGGCCCCAGCTTGGCCTTGAACGCGGCGAGGTCGACGCGGCCGCGCTCGTCGGCGGGAATGGCGTCGACCGTGTAACCGCACACCGCCGCGGTCGCGGGATTGGTGCCGTGCGCCGATTCCGGCACCAGCACGCGTCTCCGGTGGTCCTGGCCATGGGCGATGTGCGCCGCGCGGATGCACAGCATGCCGCACAACTCGCCATGGGCGCCCGCCGCCGGCGACATGGCGACGGCGGGCATGCCGGTCAGCGTCTTGAGCCAATGGGCGAGTGTGTCGATCAGTTCGAGCGCGCCCTGCACGGTCGACACGGGCTGCAGCGGGTGGACGTCGCCGAAACCTGGCAGGCGCGCCATCTTCTCGTTGAGCCGCGGGTTGTGCTTCATGGTGCATGAGCCGAGCGGGTAGAGGCCGGCGTCGATCGCGTAGTTCTTCTGGCTGAGCCTGGTGTAGTGGCGCACGACTTGCGGCTCGGACATGCCGGGCAGGCCGATCGGCGTCTTGCGAGCGAGACCGCCGAGGCGCTCAGTCACCTTGGGCGGCTCGGGCAGGTCGACGCCGCAGCGCCCATCCTGGCTCTGCTCGAACAGCAAACGTTCCTCGATCTGCAGGCCGCGGTTGCCGCCGAAGGTTTCTGTGCTGCCGCCTGGCACGGCGTTCGCGATGGCCTGCGCGCTCGCCCCCGAGCTCGCGCTCACCGCCTTGCTCCACTCATTCATCGCACGATCTCCTTCAGCGCCCCCGCCAGCGCATCCATGTCCTCTGCCGTCACCGTCTCGGTCGCCGCCACCAGCAGCAGATTGGCGAGCTCTGGCTGGCCAGGGACCGGGTCGGGCATCAGGCGCGAGACCGGCACGCCGCCAAGGATGCGGCGCTTGGCCAGCTCCTCGACGACTTGGGCAGCCGGCTTCGGCAATTTGACGGTGAACTCGTTGAAGAACGCCTTGTTGAGCACGCTGACGCCGGAAATGCCGGCGAGCTTGTCGGCGAGCTGCACGGCATGGGCGTGATTGAGGCGCGCGAGCTGGACGAAGCCGACCTCGCCCAACAGCGACATGTGGATGGTGAAGGCAAGCGCGCACAAACCGGAGTTGGTGCAGATGTTACTCGTCGCCTTTTCGCGCCTGATGTGCTGCTCGCGTGTCGACAGGGTGAGCACCCAGCCGCGGCGACCGTCCGTGTCGACGGTCTGGCCGGCGAGCCGGCCCGGCATCTGGCGCAGGTATTTCTCGCGCGTGGCGAACAGTCCGACATAGGGTCCGCCGAAATTGAGGCCGTTGCCGATCGACTGGCCCTCGCACACGACGATGTCGGCGCCCATCTCGCCGGGCGATGTCAACGCGCCGAGCGAGACCACCTCGGTCACCACGACGACCAGCAAGGCGCCCTGCTTGCGGCACGCTTCGGCGAGCGGGCGCAGATCGCGGACATGGCCGAAGACGTCGGGGTTCTGCACGACGACGCAGGAGGATTCGGCGTTGATCGTCGAGGTCAGGTCCTCATTGCCGTCGGGCGATGGCGCGACAGATTTGGCCTCGAATCCAGAGTAGCGCGCATAGGTCTCGACGATGGCGCGGTAATGAGGATGGAGTCCGCCCGACAGCACGGCACTGCTGCGCTTGGTCGTGCGGTTGGCCATCAGCACGGCCTCGGCGCAGGCGGTCGAGCCGTCGTACATGGAGGCGTTGGCGACATCCATGCCGGTGATCAGCGCCACCTGGGTCTGGAACTCGAAGAGGTATTGCAGCGTGCCCTGGGCGACCTCGGGCTGATAGGGCGTGTAGGAGGTCAGGAACTCACCGCGCTGGATCAGCGCATCGACGCTGGCCGGCACGTGATGCCGATAGGCGCCGGCGCCGAGGAAGCTCGCCACGCTGCCGGCCGCCATGTTCCTGGCCGCCATGGCGCCGAGCCGGCGCTCGACTTCGAGCTCGCCCATGTGGGGCGGCAGATCGACCAGGCCAGACCGACGTGCCGGTTTCGGCACGTCGCGATAGAGATCGTCGACCGACGAGACGCCGATCGCGGCCAGCATGGCGGTACGATCGGCGGGCGTGAGCGGCAGGTAGCGCATTATTTCAAGCCCTCCACGAAGGCGGCATAGCCGGCCTCGTCCATCAGCCCCTCGAGCTCGGTCGGGCTCGAGATCTTGATCTTGAAGAACCAGCCATTGCCCTGGGCGTCCTGATTGACGCCGCCGGGGCTGTCGGCCAACGCGCCGTTCACCTCGGTCACCTCACCGGAGACGGGCGCGTAGATCTCGCTCGCCGCCTTGACCGATTCGACCACGGCTGCCTGCTGGCCCTTCATGACCTTGCGGCCGATGTCGGGGAGTTCCACATAGACGACGTCTCCGAGCTGCTCCTGCGCGTAGTTGGTGATGCCGACCACGCCGGTCGTGCCTTCGACCCGGATCCATTCGTGCTCTTGGGTGAATTTTACGCTAGCCATGACCCGTGTCCCCCTCGTGTGATCAGCCGCGGTAATAGCGAGTCTTGACGAAGACGAGCGGCGCCACATGCGCCGGTTGCGGCTTGCCGCGCACGACCGCCTGCACCGGCGTGCCAACCTTGGCGTACGCCGCCTCGACATAGCCCATGGCGATCGGACCGCCGGCGGTTGGGCCGAAGCCGCCGCTGGTGATCTCGCCGATGCGGCGGCCAGATGAGTCGGTCAGCTCGGTGTGCTCGCGCGCCGGGGCGCGTCCCTCGGGCTTGACGCCGACCCGCTTGCGCTTCGGCCCCTTGGCGAGTTGCTCGAAGATCACGGCCGCCCCGGGAAATCCGCCCTTTGATGTGCCACCCGGCCGACGGCTCTTGCCGATCGCCCAGACGAGATCGGCCTCGACCGGCGTCGTCGAGGTGTCGATGTCGTGGCCGTAGAGGCAGAGCCCGGCCTCGAGCCGCAGCGAATCGCGGGCGCCCAGGCCGACCGGCTTGACCTCCGGCTCGGCCAGCAGGCGGCGGGCCAGCGCCTGCGCACCGGATGCGGGCACGGAGATCTCGAAGCCGTCCTCGCCCGTGTAGCCCGACCGCGTGACGAAGCAGGCATGGCCCGCGACGTCGAGCGCGCGGCCGGTCATGAACACCATCTCCTTGGATGCCGGCGCCAGCCGCGCCATCACGGCGGCGGCTCCTGGTCCCTGGAGCGCCAGTAGCGCGCGGTCGGCGAGCTCGGTGATCCGGCAGCGTTGGCCGATGTTCCGGCGCATATGCGCGACGTCCTGGACTTTGCACGCGGCGTTGACCACGACGAAGAGGTGGTCGCCCGCATTGGTCACCATCAGATCGTCGAGGATGCCGCCCTGATCGTTGGTGAACAGGTCATAGCGCTGGCGCCCGACGGCAAGGCTCTGCAGATCGGCGGTCGAGATCGATTCAAGTGCGCGCGCCGCCTCGGCGCCGTCGAGCCGCACCTGGCCCATATGCGAAACGTCGAACAGGCCGGCCCCGGAGCGCGTGTGGTTGTGCTCGGCGAGGATGCCGGTCGGGTACTGGACGGGCATGTCGTAGCCGGCGAAGGGCACCATCTTGGCGCCGAGCTCGACATGCAGGCCGTGAAGCGGCGTGCGCGCGAGCGGAGCGTTGGATTGCGGTTCTGACACGGCGAGCCCTGGTCCTCCGACAGCGAATGGCGACGGGCCGCCGGTTCACCCGGCAGTCCGCCCCCTCTGTCCTCGGACCTGAAAGATTGGCCGCCTATCCGGGCATCGAGCGCCCGAACCGCGGTTTTCCTCTTCGGTGAGGCGGACCGCTGCTGCGGCGCGCCTGCTTTCCAGAGTTTCCTCCCCCTGCGGTCCTTTTGCCTGAGAGTTTCCGGGGCGGTTGCTCCTTCGGCGCCGGCTGCTGCCGGTCTCTCCCACAGGGTTCGTCGGTCAACGACGTGGCGACAAGCCTAGACTCCTGTGGGGCAAAGTCAACCGGCCCGGTAATCGACTCGGTGGAGCGTTTCCGCTATATGGCGGCCTCGACATCAGAATGGGATCGCATGGTCGCAGAGTTCATCCGCATCACGCATGACGACGATGCATGGCATGGCCGCTTCTTCGACTTCGTCGCGGGGATCTTCTCTGACGGGAACTTCAGGCCATGGGCGGCGCGCGGCGGATGGGATGCTGATTACGAGGTGCTGGCCTTTGTGGAAGGCGAGCAAATCCTGGCGAGCGTCGGCCGGTCGCGCATGAACCTGATCGTCCGTGGCCGGCGGGTCGCGGGCATTCAACTCGGCGCGGTCGCCACCGACAGGGCGCATCGCGGTCAGGGACTGTCGCGTCGTCTGATCGAGCGGATCCTCGGCGAGCGCCAGGATTCGACTCAGCCCATCCTGCTGTTCGCCAATCCGAGCGTGCTCGATTTCTATCCGCGTTTTGGGTTCCAGCGGCTGGTCCAGCGCCGCGTGATGGCAGGCTTGGCCGCGTCGCCGGGTGGCGCGCCGGCGCGTCCGGCAGATCTCGGCAGATTAGAGGAACGTCAGAGGCTCGCCCAGCTGTGCCGACATGCCGCCGCTTCCGGCACGCTTCTTTCGGCGCACAACTACTACTTCATCCTGCTATGGCACCTGAGCTGTCGGCCGCTCCAGGGTTTCTGGCTCGACGAGCAGGCCGCCTTCGTCGCGGTCGAGCGCCGCGGCGATCGTCTGGTGATCCATGAATGCCTCGCGCCGCGCCGATTTGCGCTCGATCGGGGCGTGCCCCGGCTGATTGCCGCGCCGATCCGCGAGGTCGAATTCGGATTTGATCCGGCAGGATGGTGGGAAACACCCGCGCCCGCTTCTTCGGAGGATGGCGAGGCACTGCTGTTCGTCCAGGGCGACGTGCCGTCCGGCGGAGATTTCCGCTTTCCGAATCTGGCGCAGACCTGAGTTGTTCTCTACCTGCCGCGCGTGCGGAGGTAGTTGAGCTCCTCGGCGGTCAGCTGCAGGCCGACGAACACGCTGTAGCTGCCGCCCACCTTGATGTCCTTGAGCGGCAGGCGCGGCGCGATGTTTTCGGTGACGCGCACGCGGGTCATGTTGTCCTGGAAGCGCACGTTGCTGGTGAAGGTTTCCTTGCCCAGGATGTTCTGATTGGGGTCGATGACGGCCACGAAGAACTCGACGGGCGCTTGGCGCGAGCCGTTTGCCGGTCCACGCGAGACTTCCATCTCGATCACGAAGTCGACATCGACATGGCTTCTGCGGCGATCATAGGAGCAGGTGCCGTCGACGCCGCCGATCAGCGCTTCGAAGTCAACATCGGTCAGGTCGCGTCCGGGGCCGGGCCGGAACTTGATAAGGCGGGCGGCGTCGGCGAGCACGGCCACGCGGGGGCAGGGCGGCGTCACTTCGGGCGTGGCGAACACGCCGCAGCCATGGAGCAGCACCGTCAGCGCGGCCGCCGCCGCGGTGGACCGGATGCAAGACGAGCGTCGATGAATGGAACGTGGCTTCACAGGGCCTTGTGACTGCCGTCGCAGAAGGGCTTGCCCTTGCTCTGCTTGCAGCCGCAGAACCACTTGGTTTCTGCCGCCGTTGCCTCGTACATGACCGGGCTGAGGCCGGTGCCCTTGTGGCTGCCATCGCAGAAGGGCTGCGACTTGCTGCGCCCGCAGGCGCACCACCAATACTGCTTGCCCGCTTCGACCTTAACGTCAAACGGGGCCTTCTGGGCCACAATGGGTTGCTCGGTCATGTCGGTCGGCCTTCGGGATGGCGCATGGCTTCGGCAGGCGTGGTCGCTCTTCCGTCAGCGGCTTGCCTGTATTAGCTTCGGAGCGAGCCGGCGTTTCAGGCTCAATCTAGAGAACCCCACCCGCGAGGACAAGCCTGCCGGGCAGGCCCCATCCGCCCGGGTCACCCCCGGGGATGTCGAACAGGGACCGGAGAGCGACCGGCAGCATGGCCGTCTACACCGATGTCACCGACGAGGACCTCGAGGCGTTCCTGTGGGCCTACGAGCTGGGCGAGGTGCTGTCGTTCCATGGCATTGCCGAGGGCGTGGAGAACTCCAATTTCCTGCTCAAGACCGACCGCGGCTCATACATCCTCACGCTCTACGAGAAGCGTGTCGCGCGCGAGGATCTGCCGTTCTTCCTCGGCCTGATGGAGCACCTCGCCGTACGCGGCATCCGTTGCCCGACGCCCATTCATGCGCGCGACGGCACGGCGCTCCGCGAGCTCAAAGGACGGCCCGCCGCCATCGTCACCTTCCTCGAAGGCCTGTGGCCGCGCCGTGTCATGCCCGAGCACTGCGCCGAGCTGGGCACCGCGCTGGCCGAGCTGCATCTCGCCGGCGCCGACTTTCAGATGGCACGCAAGAACGCCCTCACCATCGATGGCTGGCGGCCCTTGCTCGACGCCTCGGCAACGCGCGCCCATGAGGTCAAGCCGGGCCTGGCACAGGCTCTCGGCCGCGAGCTTGCCCATCTCGAGGCGAACTGGCCGTCCGCGCTCCCGCGCGGCGTGATTCACGCCGATCTGTTTCCCGACAACGTGTTCTTCCGCGGCGATCGCCTGTCCGGGCTGATCGACTTCTATTTCGCGTGCATCGACTATCTCGTCTATGACGTCGCCGTGTGCCTCAACGCTTGGTGCTTCGAAACCGACGGCGCTTTCAACGTGACCAAAGCCCGCTTGCTGGTCGCCAACTACCGCAAGCGCCGCCAGCTTTCGACCGAGGAGGTGGAGGCTCTGCCGCTGCTGGCGCGCGGTGCCGCACTCCGATTCCTGCTGACCCGTCTCTACGACTGGCTCAATCAGCCCGCGGGCGCGCTGGTCAAACCGAAGAACCCGCTCGAATACGTGCAGAAGCTGCGCTTCCACCAGGGCGTCAAGGGGCCTGGCGCCTACGGCATCCAATGAGCGAGAAATCGCGCGCCGTCGAAATCTTCACCGACGGCGCCTGCAGCGGCAATCCGGGACCGGGCGGCTGGGCGGCGATCCTGCGCTATGGCGGCACCGAGCGCGAGATATCGGGCGCCGAAGCGCCGACCACGAACAACCGCATGGAGCTGATGGCGGCGATCAAGGCGCTCGAGACGCTGACGCGGCCGGTCGACGTCCAGCTCTACACCGACTCGCAATATCTCAGGCTGGGCATCACGACCTGGATCAGGGACTGGAAGCGCCGGAACTGGAAAACCGCGGATAAAAAGCCGGTGAAGAACGTCGATCTGTGGCAGCGTCTGGAGACCGCGCTGGCGCAGCATCGCATCCGATGGCACTGGGTGCGGGGCCATGCCGGCCACCCCGAGAACACGCGCGCCGACCGTCTGGCACGCGAGGCGATTGCCGCGCTGGTCGGTGACGAACCGCTGGATCGTGAACGCGAACCGGGGGCCTGATGGGCCCCCGGTCGCGCAATCGGAGCAGTGAGCAGATCAGATCTGCTTCAGCATGTGCTCGGCGCTCGACACCTCGAAGGAGCCGGGCTTCTCGACCTCGAGCTTCTTGACCACGCCGTTCTCGACCAGCATGGCATAGCGCTTGGAGCGCGTGCCCATGCCGTGGCCCGAGCCGTCCATCTCCAGGCCCAGCGCCTTGGTGAAATCCGCATTTCCGTCGGCGATCATCATGACCTTGTCGCCGACCTTCTGATCCTTGCCCCAGGCATCCATCACGAAGGCGTCATTGACCGACAGGCAGACGATGCGGTCGATGCCCTTGCCCTTGATGTCGCTCGCCTTGTCGACGTAGCCGGGCAGATGCTTGGCCGAACAGGTCGGCGTGAAGGCGCCGGGCAGCGCGAACAGCAGGACCTTCTTGCCGCCGAACAGGTCCGATGTCGTCAGGTCCTTGATGCCTTCCGCCGTCTTGTGCTTGAGCTTCACTTCCGGGAGCTTGTCTCCGACGTTGATAGCCATGGATAGGGTCCTTTCTTCGTGTCGACGTCTGGGGGGAATTGGCTGAGCCATTAACATAGTGGCTTCCGCGGCCGAATCCAGCCCGTCAATTGCGGCGCCAGGCGCGGGACATCGCGCCTATTTCGCGACCTGCCGGACGGGTCGGGCGGCCTGTTCAAGCGCGGCAAGCACGGCGCTGTCGGTCAGAAGCTCCGGCAGCGCGATGCCCTCGGGAGCGCCCGGGCCGTAGACGGCGTTGAACGGGATGCCGTAGCGGCCGAAGCTGGCGAGATAGTCGGCGATTGTCGCCGACGGTCGCGTCCAATCGGCGCGCATGGCGACGACGTCGCCGCCGAGCCGCTTGGCAATCTCGCCGCGCTCGAGCACGAGCCGCTTGTTGACCTGGCAGGTCAGGCACCAGTCCGCCGTAACGTCGACCAACACGGTCCGGCCCTCGGCCACCAGCGGCCCAATGCGCACGCGATCGAACGGCACCCAGGCGACGGCACCCTGTGCCGGCTCGTCGCGTGCGCTTGGCGGCGACGCGTCGTCGCGCCACAAGGGCACGGCCATTGCCGTCACGACCGCGATGACGGCCAGCATGCCGCCCGCCAGGCGGCCGATGACGCGTGCGAGCGCCAATGCGGTCAGCAGCGCCAGCATGGCGCCGCCGACCAGGCGCGCCGTCAGCCCGTCCTGCTGGGCGGCCAGCACGTTGAGCAGCCATAGCGCCGTCGCGGCGAGCGCCAGGCCGAGGAGACGGCGCAGCCAGACCATCCACGGGCCGGGGCGCGGCAAGGCGAGCGCCACGCGCGGCCACGCCGCCACCGCGAGGTAGGGCAAGGCCAGCCCGAGGCCGAGCATGGCGAAGATCACCACGATCTCCCCCGTGCCGCCGGCGAGCGCGAAACCGACGGCGGTGCCGAGGAAGGGCGCGGAGCAGGGCGTGGCGAGCAGCGTGGCGAACACGCCGGTCAGGAAATGACCGAGGAGACCGCGTGCCGCACTGCCGGCGAGTGCGGCATCGCCGAACAAAGCCGGCAGCGGCACTTCGAACCAGCCCCACAGATTAGCGGCGAACAAGGTGACGAGTGCCGTCATCGCGACGAGGAAGATGGGCTGCTGGAACTGGATGCCCCACCCGATCGCGATGCCCCCCGCTTTGAGGGCTGCGAGCGCCCCCGCCAGCGCCATGAAGGAAACGAGGATACCGGCGGCAGCGGCGAGGAATCCGGCGCGCACCTGGCGCGCGGATTGACCGCTCAGGCCGACTGCGCCGGCGAGCTTGAGAGCCAGCACGGGCAGCACGCAGGGCATGAGATTGAGGATGAGGCCGCCGAGCACGGCCAGGCCGAGCATCACGGCGAGCGGCGCGGCGGGAGGCGGCGGCGCGACGGTCACGCGCTGCTCGATGGCGCGCCGCGTCGCCGCATCGCTGCCGTCGGTCAGCGTCACCGTGAGCGCCGCGCGCGCCAGCGCCGTCGCGTCAGGTCCATAGACTGGCAAGCTCAGTCGCGCATGGCGCCCGTCATCGCGATAGCTCACCTTGGGCTTTCCGTAGCTCAATCCCGGCGGTCCCTCGATGAAGGCGTCGAGGCCGGTGAAGGGCGCTTCGGCGCGCGCCGCGATGATCAGGTGGCGCGCGCTGCCCTGGCCGCGCGTCTCGACATGATCGAGCACGATGCCGCCGGCATCGCCTGCCACGGGCACGCGCGCCTTGAACTGATCGATCTGGTGGGCGAAGCGGGTTGGCGCGGCGGCCCCGGCCGGGAGATCGAGCGCCAGGCTCGCTTCGAGCGGCACGCAGATGTCCTTGCAGGTCAGAAAGTCGACGCGCGCGTTGAGCGCGACCGCGCCGCCCGCCTGCTGCGGCGCGACCAGGATCGGCAGCGTGATCTCGCCGCCATAGCCGGCGGTTTCCAGTCCGAACAGGCTGAAGCGATCCGGTGCGGGCCATAGAATCGCGGCGTCGGCGAGGTTGGTCGAGCCGGTCCAGTCGAGCCGCGGCGGATAGCCGGCATCGCCTGGTGTGCGCCAGTAGATCTTCCAGCCCGGCTCCATCCTGAATTCGAGACCGACCGGAACGCGCTCGAGTGTGCCGGTTGCAGCCGCGCCGGCGATCAGGCGCACGCGCGCGAAGTCGAGCTCGCTCCACGCCGACGCGCCCGGCTCGCCTTGCGCGCGCGACAAGAGCGCGGATGTCGACAACTCCGACTTGGGCAAGGACTGACTCGGCAGCGGCATGCCCGGGACCGGGCTCAATTGCGGCAGCGATTGAGTCGCGCCATCGCCGGTCAGCAGCAGTACGGCGAATTGCATCGCGGCAGCGATCAAGCCGCCAAAGCCCTGACAGATCGGAGGTTTACAATGCTGGAACATCGCTTATCTGATAGAATAGACCAATCTGGTGACCAGCGGGACGCTACGCCACTCACATCTTCGTGGCCTCGCGACCGCGGCAAGGAAGCAGAAATGGCGCAACCACGGCAAGCCTCGGGCTACCTGACCGGGCAGTTGCTGATCGCCATGCCGACCATGCGCGATCCGCGATTCACGCGCACCGTCATCTACATGTGCGCGCACAATGCGGAGGGCGCCATGGGGCTCGTCGTCAACCGGCTGGTCGGGTCCCTGACATTTCCCGAGCTGCTGCAGCAGCTTGGCATCGAGGTTGCCGACCGCAAGCGCGATCTGCGTATCCATTTCGGCGGTCCGGTCGATTCGGGCCGCGGCTTCGTGCTGCATTCCGACGACTATACCCAGGACGGTACGCTGATGGTCGAGGGTGGCATCGCGCTGACCGCCACGGTCGACATCCTCAAGCAGATCGCGAGCGGCGGTGGTCCCAGCCAGAGCCTGCTGGCGCTCGGCTACGCCGGCTGGGGTCCGGGTCAGCTCGATTCCGAGATCCAGGCCAATGGCTGGCTGCACGCGCCGGCCGACCAGTCGATCGTGTTCGACAGCGATCTCGACGGCAAATGGCAGCGCGCGATCAACAAGATCGGCGTCGATGTCAGCCTGCTCTCGGGCGAGGCGGGGCACGCATAGTTCACTCGGAGGGCGAACTCCCGCCATCGGGTCTAGTTGCCCGCGCGCCTGTTGATCGCGTCCTGCTTCTCGCGGATCTCGTCGGGCCAGCGGCTCTTGATGAAGGCGATCACCGCCCAGATATCCTGGTCGCTGAGGCGATCGCCGAAACCGGGCATGTTGTTCTTGTAGCCTGCTGGCGAGAAGGGCTGGCCGCCCTGCTTGGTGATGTCGAACAGCACCTGATCGGGATGATGCCAGGTGTGGCCCGTCTCGTCGTGCGGCGGTCCGCGCCGGCCGCCCTCGGGCAGCATGGCCTGCCAATTCTCCTGGCCCTCGAGCTTCATGCCGTGGCATTCCGCGCATAGAGCGAAATAGACCTGTCGACCGCGGTTGACCTGCTGCGCGTTGTCGGGGTCGGCGCGGGGAACATATTCGGCGATCATCTTCTCATAGAACATGTAAGCGGCCGTGATCACGACCGCGATGATCACCGAGGTCAGCAGAAATTTCGCGCGCTTGTCGGCATCGGCCTCAGTTCGAATCATGCCCAACCTGATCCATGCACTGCCACGGTCATTCGCCGGATCGATCATACCGTCCGGGCGTATCTGCCAGTATAATAGGCGGCGAATTGTGTCGTCCTGCGGCTCGTTCATCCAGAGAGTTGCGACGACACGGACAGTTCATGCAGTTGGCGGCCAGCCATGATCCTTCGATCTTTACTTTCGCTGTCGCGGCGTGACCTGCTCCAGGGTACCGGCGCAGCGTTGGCGCTCGGCGCGCCGGCGCTCGGCGCCCTGGCAGCGGCATCTGCGCCCCAGCGCATCGAGCTGGTCGCTGCGCCCGGCCGCGCGGCGCTGGTCGGACCCGGCCACGGCGTCGGCACGACCGATGTGTGGTGCTACAACGGCGAGGTGCCGGGCCCGGTGCTGCGCTTCCGCCAGGGCGCGCGCGCGCGTCTCGTCGTCACCAACCGTCTCGACAAGCCCACGACCGTGCACTGGCACGGTCTACGCGTGCCCAATGCGATGGACGGCGTCGGCCACCTGACCCAGGCGCCGATCGCGCCGGGCGCCAGCTTCGACTACGAGTTCGATCTGCCCGATGCCGGCACCTTCTGGTACCACCCGCACGTCGATTCGAGCGCGCAGGTCGGCCGCGGCCTTCATGGCGCGCTGATCGTCGAGGAGGCGGAACGACACGATGTCGACCGCGAGCTCGTCTGGGTGCTGGGCGACTGGCGGCTCGACCAGTCAGCCGCGATCGATCCGAATTTCCGCCATCCCATGGACCTGACCCACGCTGGCCGCATCGGCAACACGGTCACGCTCAACGGCCGCGTGCCCGAAGAGGTCACGGTCCGCCAGGGCGAGCGCCTGCGTCTCCGGCTCATCAACGCCGCCAATGCGCGCATCTTCGCGCTCGATTTCCAGGGCCAATCGCCCATGATCGTGGCGCTCGACGGGCACGGCGTGACGCCTCACGCGCCGGCCGACGGCCGGGTCGTGCTGGCACCGGCGCAGCGCGCCGACCTCATCCTCGATGTCCCCGCCATGCCGTCGGGCCGCAGCAGCGTGATCGACCGGTTCTACGGCGCTGCCCAGGCCTATCGCCTCGTCGATCTGGTGGCCGAACGCGGCACCGCGATCTCGCGCGCGGCGCGTCCGCTCATCGCACCCGCCGCCAACCCGCTGAGCGAGCCCGATCTGGCGCGCGCCGAGCGTATCGAGGTCAAGCTCGGCGGCGGCATGATGGATCCGCGCTTCCAGCGTGGCGAAATCACGCGCGAGAAGCTCATGGAGCAGATGCGCCACGGCCTGATCTGGTCGATCAACGGCCAGTCCGTGCCAGATCACGGCGCGGGGCATCGCCATGATCCGCTGATCCGCCTGGCCCGTGGTAGGACCTATGTGCTCGCCATGGATAACGACACGGCCTGGCATCATCCCATGCATCTGCACGGCCACACCTTCCGCGTCGTCGCGCGCCACGGCGTGGCCACCGAGCACCGCGAGTGGCGCGACACTGTCCTGCTCGACCCGGCCGAGCGCGTCGACATCGCTTTCGTCGCCGACAATCCCGGCGACTGGATGTTCCACTGCCACGTGCTCGAGCACCAGGCCGCCGGCATGATGGCGACGATCAGGGTGGAATAGCGAGAGCCTCGCGATCTGAAGTTCGCGACGCTTGGTGTTGCCGGACGCTGAAACGCCGTCGGGGCCCGGCGTGCCGAGCCCCTACATGATGCCCCACTGCAGGAAACTCAGTGCAGCTTCGTCGGCAGCTCGGCGATCGCCTGATCGACGAGGCCCGCGGAGCGGCGCTCGTCGATCTGCTCGGTGAGCACCTTGCGCGTGGCCGCGATCGCCACGTCGACCGCGAGATTGCGCACTTCGCCGACCGCCTGCTCTTCGGCCTGGCGGATCTTGTCGAGCGCCTGCGCCTCGCGCCGCGCCAGCGAGGATTCGAGCGCCTTGGCCGCCTCGGCGCGCAGGCGCTCGGCCTCCGCCTTGGCGTGCGTGACGATCTCCTCGGCTTCCTTGAGCGCGTCGCGCTGCTTGCGCTTATAGGAGGCGAGTGTCGCCTGCGCTTCCTCGCGCAGCTTGTTCGCCTCGTCGAGCTGCTTGCGGATCTGCTCGGCGCGCTCGTCGAGCGCGCCGGTGACCGCCTTGCGCAGCGGCTTGAACGCCAGCACCACGAAGACGACGAAGGCGACGAGCACCCAGAATTCGGCGGTCCTGAGCATCAGGAGCGATCCTTGATCGCGGCACCGACCGCGGCGTCAATCTGACCCGACGCGACGCCCGTGCCGATCAGGCGCTCGACCGCCGCGCTCGCGACGTCCACCGCGACCGTGCGCAGATTGGCAAGCGCGGCCTGCTTCGCCTCGGCAATGCGCGCCTCGGCCGCCTTGGTCTGGTCGGCGAGCCGGCGTGCCGTATCCGCCTCGCGGCCGGCGGCGGCGGCGGCCATCTCGTCGCTCGTCGTGCGGATCAGGGCCTGCGCCCGGCCGCGCGCCTCGGCCAGCGTCTTCTCATAGGCGGCCAGGACCTGTGCCGCCTCGTCCTTGAGCTGGCCGGCCTTCTCCAGATCGGCGCTGATCCGGGTGTGCCGGTTCTCCAGCACCTCGGCGATGCGCGGCAGCGCAATCCTGGTCAGCGCCAGGTAGAGCACGCCGAACGCGATCGCCAGCCAGACGAGCTGGGAGGCGACCCAGGTCGGATCGAACTGCGGCATGACCGGGCTCCGGACGCGCTCGCCGCTGGCGCTAGAACACGAACAGGATCATGAGGCCGAGCAGGAAGCCGAACAGGCCGGTTGCTTCGGCGAGCGCGAAACCGAGCAGCGCGAAGGGCTGCACGCGCGACTGGATGGCCGGGTTGCGCGCCACGGCGCCGATCAGTGCCGCGAACACCATGCCGATGCCGACGCCGGCGCCTGCCAGCGCGATCGCCGCGATGCCCGCTCCGATCAGTTTTGCAGCCTGGGGATCCATGTTCTCTCTCCTTGATTGCGCAGAATGGTTCGAAAGTTGACGGAGACCGGCGCGCCTAGTGACTCATGTTCAGCGCGTCGTTCAGATAGACGCAGGTGAGGATGGTGAAGACATAGGCCTGGAGCAGCGCCACCAGCAACTCGAGCGCGGTGACCGCGATGTTGAGCGCGAGCGGCGCGATGCCGAACAGGCCGAGCATGACGGTGAAGCCGCCGAACACCTTGAGCATGGCGTGGCCGGCGGTCATGTTGGCGAACAGACGCACCGACAGGCTGATCGGGCGCAGGAAATATGACAGCACCTCGATCGGCACCAGGATCGGCACCATCCAGATCGGCAGGCCGTGCGGCAGGAAGAAGCGCAGGAAGTGCAGCCCGTGCTTGACGAAGCCGATCACCGTCACGCCGACGAACACGACGAGCGCCATCGCGAAGGTGACGACGATGTGGCTCGTGAAGGTGAAGGCGTAGGGGATCATGCCCAGCAGGTTGCCGAACAGCACGAACATGAACAACGTGAAGATCAGCGGAAAGTACTGCATGCCGGCCTGGCCGACATTGTCGCGGATCATGCCGGCGACGAACTCGTAGGACAGCTCTGCGACCGATTGCAGGCGGCCCGGCACCAGCGCGCGGTGGCGCATCGCCAGGGTTAGGAAGGCCGTCACCGCGATGACGGACAGCATCATCCACAAGGACGAGTTGGTGAACGAGACGTCGACCGCGCCAAGCTTGATCGGCAGCAGTGGATGGATCTCGAACTGGTGCAGCGGATCGATGGTTTTCGCGGCCAAAACGCGTCCCTCGGATTCGTCCGGTGCCGCGCCTGCTAGCGCGACCTGCTGCCGCCACCGTCGTCCGAGCCCGTCTTCGACGCCGCCTCGCCCGTCTCACCGCGATAGCCGACCGCCTGATCCAAGCCGGTCACCACGCGCCAGACATTGACGATGCCGGCCCCCGTGCCCAGGACGAAGAACACCAGCATGAGCCAGGGTTTTGTGCCGAGCCAGACATCGAGGAAGTAGCCGATTCCGACGCCGACGACCAATGCGACGACCAACTCGATGCCGACTCTGAATCCGACGCCGAGCGCTTTGGCCGGTGCCGCCCCCGCCGCCCCATCGCCTCCCGCTTCTTGGCGCGCCCGGCGCAGCTTGGCGTCGAGCTCGTCGAGCGAGAGCGGGGCTTTGGGCTCAGTCATCGGTGTCTCGCTGGTGCGACCCACACAGGCGAAAACCCCCACCCTTTCGGCCGTTTCCGGCCGAAGTGCGGCTCAACATAAGGGGTGGTCCCCGGCCTGTCAAGGCAACCCGGCCGGGCCGGAATCGGCGTTGCAGCCCAATGATTTGTCGCAAATTTACCGGCCGATGGCGTATCGTGCTGGACGCCAGCGTCGGGCGGGCCTGTAATGCGGCCTGCCAACGGGCGTCGAAGCGGGGGATGGGGTTATGCCGAAGAGGCCGTTGCCGGTCAAAAAGCGTCGCGAGCTGCCGCCCTTCACGCGGGACGAGTTCGAGCACCGCACCGAACGGGCGCGCGCGCTGATGACGCGCGAGCGGCTCGACGCGATGCTCATCACCTCGGAAGCCAACATCGAATATCTCGCCGGCTTCACCACGCAGTTTGCCTGGAACACGCCGACGCGGCCCTGGTACTTCCTGCTGCCGCGCGAGGGCGAGCCGACCGCGATCATTCCCGAGCTCGGCGTGACCAACTGGCGTGCGACCTCGTGGGTCGACACGATCATGTCGTGGCCGTCACCGCGACCGTCCAACGAGGGCCTCGACCTGGTCAAGCGCGCGGTGCTCGGCGTCAAGCGCAGCTACAGCCGCGTCGGCGTCGAGCTCGGCGCGGAATCGCGCATCGGCATGCCGGTCGCCGACCTCAATCGCGTGCGCGACATGATCCGGCCGTTCGACATCGTCGACTGCATGCACGTCACGCGCGAGCTGAGGCTGGTCAAGTCGCCGGCCGAGGTCGAGCGCGTCCGCCGCATGTGCCAGATCGCCGGCGACGCCTTCGACAACATGGGCGCTCTGGTGAAATCGGGCGATACCGAGCGCGACCTGGTGCGCAAGTTCCAGGCCGACATGCTGATGCGCGGCGCCGACAAGACGCCCTATGCCGCGATCGGATCCGGGCCCGGCGGCTACGACAGCATCATCCAGGGCCCGACCGACCGGAAGTTCAAGCGCGGCGACATCTTCCTAATCGATACCGGCGCGCGCTATGGCGGCTATTTCTGCGACTTCGACCGCAACTTCGCGCTCGGCAAGCCGCCGAGCGACGCGGCCAAGCGCATCCACGAGCTGCTGTTCAAGGCGACCAACGCCGGCATCAAGGCGGCACGCCCCGGCGCCACCGCGGCCGACGTGTTCGCGGCCCAGGCCAAGGTGCTCGAGGATGCGGGCATCGCGCTCGGCAATGTCGGCCGCTTCGGCCACGGCCTCGGCAAGGTCATGACCGAGCCGCCCTCCAACATGCCGGGCGACGACACGGTGCTGCAGGTGGGCACGGTGCTGACCATCGAGCCAAGCGCCATTTTCGGCGATGGCAAGATCCTGGTCCACGAGGAGAACCTCGTGGTGACCGAGAACGGCGCGCAGCTCCTGACGCGTCGCGCGCCGCGCGAGATCCCGGTTCTGGATTTCTAGAAAGGGTTCCGACTTCTAGGCGCAGCATGCTGCGCCCGCATCGTGCGGTCTGACTAACACCGCCGCTTGCCGCTGGATTCTGACGTAGCAAATTTGCTACATTCGGGCGTGTGGATCGTCGAGGTCCTCGATGCTCTGGTCACGGCCGAGCTCGAAGCGTCGCCGGACGCAGTCCTGGCGCGTTTCCAGCGCGTCGCGGAGATGATCGAGACCTATGGACTTGCCGGCGTTGGCGCGCCGCATCTCAGGCACCTGGCCGGATCGCTCTGGGAGGTGCCGCTCGGTGGCAGGGGCCGGGCCGGCTACACTGTGCCGATCCATGTCGTCGCGCGCCGGCGCCGCGTCGTGGCGGTGCGCGCTCTGATGAAGGCCGGGCGCAACGCGCAGCGCGGCGAAGTCGCCTTGGCGCTGGCGCGGGGCAAGGGAGGTGACATGATCAGGAAACGCGCGCGCGTCGGCGAGCTTCACAAGAAATGGCGAAAGACTCGCTTCGGATACGCCAAAGCTCTCGCCGAGCTCGCAAGTGAGTTCCGGCTCGCCGCGCAGATGATCGAGGCGCGCACGCGAGCCGGCCTGACCCAGGACCGACTGGCCGAGCGCATGAAGACCAAGCGCACGGTGATCGCCCGTCTCGAAGCCGGCCGCACCAAGCCATCGACGCGCACGCTGGAAAAGCTGGCAGCCGCGACCGGCCACCGGCTCAAGATCAGTTTCGAGCCTGACGGCGGCTGAGCCTTACCGACCCCGGATCGATCGGAGGAAGCGCAGAAGAGACGGCGCTCGCGCGGCGTTCGCGACCGGGCGCGTGAGGGAGGTGACGAAGCTGTATCGACGCGGTGACGTGCCGCAAGAGCGCTGCTGGCTGCGCGCTTCCGACTGGTGCCTAACATTCGATTGACGAGCTGCCGCTCCTCTCAGGCCACGTCGCGGATCCGCTCGGCACTCTGTAGGTCGACCGAGACGAGCTGGGAGATGCCGCGCTCGGCCATGGTCACGCCGTAGAGCCGGTCCATGCGCGACATGGTCATGCGGTGATGCGTGACGATCAGGAAGCGCGTGCCGGTCTCCTTGGCGATGTCCTCGAGCAAGGTGCACACCCGGTCGACATTGGCGTCGTCGAGCGGCGCGTCGACCTCGTCGAGCACGCAGATCGGCGCCGGGTTGGTCAGGAACACGGCGAACAGCAGCGACACGGCGGTCAGCGCCTGCTCGCCGCCCGACAGCAGCGACAGCGTCTGCAGCCGCTTGCCCGGCGGGCTCGCCATGATCTCCAGGCCGGCCTCGAGCGGATCCTCCGATTCGGTGAGCTCGAGATGGGCGCGGCCGCCGCCGAACAGCCGGACGAACAGGTCCTGGAAGTGCTTGTTGACCTGCTCGAAGGAGGCGAGCAGGCGCTCGCGGCCCTCGCGGTTGAGCGCGCCAATGCCCTGGCGCAGCCGGGCGATGGCCTGGACCAGGTCGTCCTTCTCCGACTGCATGGTCGTCATCTGCTGCTCGAGCTCCTCGGATTCCTGCTCGGCGCGCAGATTGACCGGGCCCATGTTGTCTCGCTCGCGGATCAGGCGGTCGAAGCGCGTGGCGATCTGCTCGGCAGACGGCATGGAATCGTCGGCCGACAAGCCGGCATTCTCCAGGATCGCCTCGGGAGCGCATTGCAGCCGCTCGGCGATGCGCTCGACCAGCGCTTGGCGCGCCTGTTCGATCTGCTGGACCTGGGCCTCGGCGCGCACGCGATCCTCGCGGCCGCCGCCGAGTGCCGCCTCGGCCGCCTTGAGCCTGCGGTCGACCTCGGCGAGGCGCGCTTCCGCACCGCCCAGCGTGTCGGCCGCATCGCGCCGCTTGGTTTCCGCGCGGCCGATCAGGTCGAGCAGCTGACGGCGCTGGGCATCGATCTCGGCCGGCCGCTGCGCCAGACGCTGTAGCTCATCGCCGCACGCGGTGCGCCGCTGCTCCAGATCGCCGATGCGTCGTTGCGCGCCCTCGGCGCGACCGCGCCAGGAGCGCGATTCGATCGAGATGGCGTTGAGGCGCTGGCGACGCCCCTCGGCCTCGTTGAGCAGGCGGTCGCGCTCGCTGCGCGCAGCAAGAACGGCGCCGCGCTTCTCGGCGAGATCGACGCGCAAATCGGCGGCACGCGCCTTGGCGACCGCGGCGTCGACCAGCTCGGCCTCGGCTTGGCGCACGCCGGCGAGCTGGGCCTCGGCCTCGCCGCGGTCTGCGGCGAGCCGCCGCTGGGCGTCGTCCAGCGCCCCGCGTCGCGACTGGATGGCGGCAGCCTGCTGAGCCAGTGCCAATTGCCGGCCACGCGCCGCATTGACATCGCCGAGCGCCGCGTCGACGGCGCTGCGCTGCGCACGCGCGGTCTCGAGCGCGCTGGCGCTGGCGGACTCGGCGGCAGCATGACTCTCGGCGGCGCCGTTGCGGCGCGCCGCGACGGTCGCGTGCTCGTCCTCGAGCTCGCTCAGCCGGTTGCGCTGATGGAGGCGCAGCGCCGCCGCACTGGGCGCACCAGCCGCCTGGGTGAAGCCGTCCCAGCGCCAGACCGCACCGTCACGGCCGACCAGGCTCTGCCCCGGGCGCAGGGACGACCGCATTGCCGCGATGTCCGTGTCAGCAAGGGCGCCTTCGGGCAGGACGCCGATCTGCGAGAGCGCGCGCGTCAGCGCCGGTGGGGCTGTGACGAAACGCGCCAGCGGCTCGACACCGTCGAACACCGGCAGGATCTGATCGACCGGCGGGAGAACGTGCCAGCGCATCGGCGCGCCGACGGCCTCGCCGTCGCCCGCGGGCGCGCTCAGCGCCTCGCCGAGCGCCGCGCCGAGCGCCGCCTCGTAGCCCGGCTCGACCTTGATCGCATCGACGATCGGCGGGTAGTCGCTGCCCCCGGACTGCCTGAGCAGGTCCTGAAGCGCACGCATCTCGGCCGCGATTCGCGCCAGTTCGGCATCGGCCTCGCTCAACGCGCGGCGCTTGCCGGCCGCATCCTCTTCAGCGGCGCGGCGCGCCGTCTCAGAGGACTCCGCGGCATGGCGCGCGTGCGCCAGCGCGGCTTCGGCCGCGGCGACCTCGGCCTCGGCCTGGACCAGCGCTTCGGTCTCGCCCGCGTCGGCGTCGACGCGGCGGCGCTGCTCGGCGAGGTCGTCGGCGACGCGCTGGAGACGCTGGAGCTGCTGCTCGAGCTCCGCCAGCCGGCGGTGCAGCGCGGCGCGGCGCGCCTCGTCGGCGGCAATCCGCGCCGTCAGCTGGGTCAGCTCGGCCTCGACCGCGTCCGCGGCCTGTCCGTGATCGGCAAGCTTCGCCTGGATGGTTGCATGCTGGTCCGGCTCGTGCGCCTGCTCGGCCACGAGCTGATCGCGCTCGGCGTCGAACTTCTCGAGGGCGGCGGCCGCGTCGGCGGCAAGCGCGGTCTCGCGCTCGATGTCGCCGACGATCTGGCGCAGGCGCTGCTCGGCGTCGCGCTTCGCCTCGGCGATGCGGCGTTCCTCGGCGTCGAGCTCCGTGCGCGCCAGCATCAGGCGCTGCAGCTCCGCGGCCGCCTCGGCCTCGGCCTGGCGCAGCGCCGGAAGCCCGGCGGCGGCGTCGGCCTGCTCGGTCGCGATGGCCGCGGCGGCGGCGGTCAATTGGCCGACCAGCCGCTCGGCCTCGCGCTGCTTCTCTTCGGCGGCGGCGCGTTCGACCTGGACCGCCTGCCAGCGCAGATGGAGCACGATCGATTCGGCGCGCCGGATGCTTTCGGAAATGGTGCGGTAACGTTGCGCCTGGCGCGCCTGGCGCTTCAATCCTTCGAGCTGGGCGCCCAGGGCCACCAGCACGTCGTCGAGGCGCGCCAGGTTCTGCTCGGCGGCGCGCAGGCGCAGCTCGGCCTCGTGGCGGCGCGAATGCAGGCCGGTAATGCCGGCGGCTTCCTCGAGCAGCGCGCGGCGGTCGGCAGGCTTCGCCTGGATGATCTGGCCGATCTTGCCCTGGCTGACCAGGCCGGTCGCATGCGCGCCCGTCGCGGCGTCGGCAAACAGGAGCTGCACGTCGCGTGCGCGCACCTCGCGGCCGTTGATGCGGTAGTGCGAGCCCTTGCCGCGCTCGATGCGCCGGATGATTTCGATCTCTTCGGCCTCGTTGAATTGCGCCGTGGCCTTGCGATCGTCATTCTGAAGCAGCAGATGGACCTCGGCGAGGTTGCGCGCAGGCCGCGCGGTCGAGCCGCCGAAGATGACGTCGTCCATCTCGCCGCCGCGCATCGATTTCGGACTGGTCTCGCCCATGCACCAGCGCAGGGCCTCGACGAGGTTGGACTTGCCGCACCCGTTGGGGCCGACGATGCCGGTCAGGCCGGGATCGATCGAGAGTTCGGTGGAATCGACGAAGGATTTGAAGCCAGCGAGACGCAGCTTGGAGAACAGCACGGTTGTGTGGACCTCTGCGATTGACGGTTCAGGACTTGGGCAGGAGCGGCTTGATCACTTTGTCGAACTCGGCCGCGGGCTGGTTGCCCGAGATCTTGTTCTTGTCGTTGATGATGAAGGTCGGCGTCGATTGCACGCCAAAATTCTTCTCGCCGTCGAGCCGCACCTTGAGGATGCCGTCCATGAGCGCGTTATTGGCCATGCAGGTCTTGAAATCGGCATCGCTCATGCCCGCGAGCTTGCCGATGCGCGCGAGATTGGCGGTCGCGTCCTTTTCCTTCGCCCACTGGTTCTGCGACTTGAACAGCGTTTCGACGACGGGGAAATAACGCTCGGTTGGCATGCAGCGCGCCAGCATGGAAGCGCGCAGCGCCGGCTCATCGAATGGAAAATCGCGGAAGATGAGCTTGGCCTTGCCGGTGTCGAGATATTCCTTCTTCAGGTGCGGCAGCGTCTCGACGTGGAAGGTCGCGCAATGGGGGCAGGTGAAGGACGCATACTCGATGATGGTGACCGGCGCGTCGGCCTTGCCGAGCACCCGGTCCTTGAGCATGTCCTCGGTCGAGGCGGCCCAGGCCGCCGGGCTCCCCGGAAGGCCAAGTCCGGCCAGGACGGCGACAGCCGCACCCCCTATCAATAGCGATCGACGACGCAATTCTTCCTCCTTAACCACCAGATGTTGCGATTATATCGCGCCGACGGGCGCGACGATACACTTCTGAAATGCTGGGCAATTAGGGTTTTTTTCCGGTTGGCCGGGCCGGCGGCGAAGCCGCTGGATTCCGGGCCTTCGCGGCGAGGGAGCGGCCCAGCTCGGCGAGCCGCTCGCGCAGGTCGGGATCGGCCACTGCCGCGACTCGGGCGCTGATGTCGCGTTCCTGGGCCGCAGTGAGCGACGGGACCGGCGGTTTCGGGCGCCGCACGTTGGGCCGCGGCAGCGGACCCTGGCGCAGCGCCAGCCGGGCGACGGCGTGATAGCCGAAGAAGCTGTTGATGCGCTCGACGACGATGGGCTCGAGGTGCTGGAGCTCGAGCGCCAGCGGACCCTCGACGCGGATGTGCAGCGTCCCGTCATGACGCTGGCCGCGCGGAAAGATGAGTCGCTCGGGCAGCGAGCTCTCGGCCAGCATGGCACCGACGATGTCCGACCACCGGCTGAACAGAGCCGCCTGGCCGAAGCCTCGCTTCATGCCGGAGGCGGCGGTCACGCGCGGCACGCTCTGGGCCAGCGCGCGCAGGCCGGGCCGGCGTTGCGGGGCCTCGCCCGGCTTGCTATCGGCCGGCTTGCTATCGGCCGGCTTGCTATCGCCCGGCTTGCTATCAGCCGTCTTGTTCTCGCGTTTCGTCATGTCAAGGCTCGCAGTATAGTCGCGCCTGATCCGGTCGTCCGTTGTCAGTCCAGTTCATGCCGCCTCGCGCCGTGCCGAAAGCAGTGACATCCCGACCCGACGCGGCGGCCGATCGCCTGCTTGACTGGTACGATCGTCATCGCCGAAGCCTGCCCTGGCGCGCGCTCCCGGGCGAGGCGCCCGACCCCTACCGGGTCTGGCTCAGCGAGATCATGCTGCAGCAGACGACGGTGCCGGTCGTCGGTCCCTATTTCCAGCGCTTCCTCGACCTGTGGCCCGATGTCCATGCTCTGGCGGCTGCGCCCCGCGAGGATGTCATGCGCGAATGGGCCGGACTCGGCTACTACGCGCGCGCGCGCAACCTGCACGCTTGCGCCGGCGCGGTGGTCGAGCGCCATGGCGGCCGGTTCCCCGAAACGGAGGAGGGCCTGGACGAGCTGCCCGGCATCGGCCCCTACTCGGCCGCCGCGATTGCCGCCATCGCCTTCGACCGCCAGGCGACCGCGGTCGACGGCAACATCGAACGCGTCGTCGCGCGCCTCTTCCGCATCGCCACGCCGCTGCCCAAGGCGAAGGTCGAGATTCGTCGCCGCGCAGCCGAGCTGACGCCGCGGCAACGCTGCGGCGACTACACCCAGGCGATGATGGATCTGGGCGCCACCATCTGCACGCCGCGCGCGCCCAAATGCCTGGTTTGTCCGTTGGCCTCGCTGTGCCGCGCACGCGACGCGGGCGATGCCGAAACCCTGCCGCGCCGCGCGCCCAAGATGGCGCGGCCGCTCAGGCGCGGCGTCGCCTTCTGGGCCGTCACGCGCGACGGCGCCGTGCTGCTGCGCCGCCGGCCGAGCCGCGGCCTGCTTGGCGGCATGATGGAGGTGCCGTCGACTGAATGGCGCGCCACGCCGTGGTCGGAGGCGGAGGCGCTCGCCGAGGCACCGGCACCCGGCGCCTGGCGCGCGCTGCCGGGGCTGGTGCGCCACGGCTTCACCCATCTCGAGCTCGAGCTCGTCGTCTACACGGCCCGCATCAGCCGCGCGGCGCTGGCCGGGGCGGAGCCGGAAGGCGTGTGGTGCCGGGTCGACCGGCTGGGCGCGGCGGGCCTGCCCAGCCTGATGAGAAAGCTGGTGCGCCACGCCCTCGCCCATGCGTGATCGACCGCGGTCGCGTGCCGCAGCGGAACGCAGCTTGTTGATATCGCTTATTTGCTATATTGTGGTGCCGAGGATTGGCGCGTCGAGGTGCTGAACGAAGGGGTCCGGACGGAGCTTGCGGCCCTGCCATTGGATGTACGGGCCAAGCTCACGCATATTTTGGAGCTCATGGTAGCGGTCGGACCACAGCGGATGCGAGAGCCTCACGTCAAGCACTTGCGCGACAAATCATGGGAAATGCGCATGAGCGGGCGGGGCGGCGTCACGCGTGCGATCTACATGCTTGCGCACGGGCGGCGGATCGTTTTGCTCCACGCTTTCGTCAAAAAATCTGCGAAGACGCCGCCGAACGCGATTCGACTCGCACTTGACAGGGCAAAGGACATCGACCGATGACGATTCCGTTCAAGAAGCTGAAGGACGAGTGGATGAAGGAGCCGGCGTTCCTGGCGGAATACAATGCCTTGATTCCACAATTCGCCCTCGTGCGCACCTTGATCCAGGCGCGAGCGAGGGCCGGAATGACTCAGGCGCAGGTGGCACGCCGCATGCGGACCAATCAATCCGTTGTCGCGCGCATCGAAAGCGGCAGGAGTCCGCCCAACTTCAAGACATTGGAAAGATACGCGCGCGCGGTCGGGCGTCGGATCGAATTGCGACTCGTCCCGGCGGCACGATGATCCAGAACCGGGATCGTCGTCCCTAGCCATGGACATCACGCTTCTCGGCACGGGCTGCCCGATCTGTGACACGCGGCGGTTCGGACCCGCCAACCTCGTGCGCGCGGCCGGTGCCGAATTCCTCATCGACTGCGGTTCCGGCGCCACCCAGCGCCTGATCGGCGCCGGCACGAAGGGTGCTGCCCTCGAAGCGGTGCTGCTGACCCATCTTCATACGGATCACATCATCGATCTTTACCAGCTCATCGTGTCGAGCTGGCACCAGGGGCGCAACCGCGGTCATCGCGTGTTCGGCCCGCCCGGCACCAGGGAATTCGTGGCCGGGACGATGGAGCTTTGGCGGGTCGAGCGCGAGCTGCGCATCGCGCACGAAAGGCGGCCATCGACAGAAGCCTTCAAGATCGAAGTGGCCGAGATCGGCCCGGGAGACGTCCTGAAGCACGGCGAGCTGCAGATCACCGCGGTCGAGGTCGAACATCAGCCGGTCAAGAGCGCGCTCGGCTTCGTCTTTGCGTGCCAGGGCCGGCGGATCGCGATCAGCGGCGATACGCGACCCTGCCGGCGCCTGATCGAGGCCGCGCGCGGCGCCGAACTATTGGTTCACGAGGTCATGATCCATCGCGAGATGGCGCCGGTGCTCGGCGTGCGCAGCCCCCAAACGCTGGCGCAGGTGGCGAGCTATCACACGCTGTCCGACCAGGTCGGCAAGGTGGCCGCCGAGGCGCAGGTGAGATGCCTGGCGCTCACGCACTTCGTGCCCGTGCGCTTCGACCAGGCGGCCCTGCTCGCCGAGGTGCGGCGCGACTATGCGGGCCCCGTGCTGATCGGCGAGGACCTCATGCGCATCGACGTGAAGACTGGAATGGTCACCTCAGGCGATACGGCGTTCGGACTGGCGTGGTCGTAGCTGCGCCGCCGGCGCGGCGCGAGCAAGAAAGCGGTGGATCGAATGGCGATGGCTCGCTTCCTTAATCTGCTCGTCTTCGCCATCGTCCTGGCGCTGCCGGCCCGCGACTCGGCCGCGCAACGATGGCCGGAGTTTCAATCAAGCCTGCAACCGGCCCAGTCCAGCAGTCCGGTCGTGTCCAGCCTGCTGCCCGACATCGCGGTGACGCCGCCGGGAGCCGAGGTGCCGGCGGCAAAGGCGTCGCTCTCGGGCAAGTGGTCGGGCTGGGCGTCGCGCAACCGCGTCGTCGATCTCAAGCTTGCCGTCGAAACCGTCACGGCCACCGGCGCCACGATCGTCTACGCAATCGCGTCCGAGCAGATCAAGCCCTTGGCCACGCGCATCGCCGCAACCTTCAATGGCGACGAGTTGGTTGGCCGGCTGGCCGGCGGCGAGCAGATCATCTTTCGCCTGCGACCCGACGGCCATCTCGATTTTCTCCATTGGGTCGCGGCCAACCGGTGGATGAGCGGGATTCTTCACAAGGAGGGGACCGAGCTCGCGGCGGCCCAGTGCGGCGACGTTTCCCGCGAACGGGTTTCCTTCGAGCGAATGGATATCCCGCGCGTCGTGGACGATCGGCACGACAAGGGGTCGATCGCGTTGGTCACCTATCTTTACCGACCGAAATCCGGCGGCCGCCTGCCGGTGGTCATCTTCAATCATGGCTCGACCGGTGGTCAGCGGATCTCGCCGAAACTGCCGATGCATGCGCCGTGTGCGTTCGTCCGTCATTTTACCGAGCAGGGATTCGCGGTGGCATCGCCCAATCGCCGCGGCCGCGGCGAATCCGGCGGCACTCTCATTGAGGAGTGCCCGCCCGGACCCGCGTGCCGTCACTATCTCGTCGGTGTCGATGGGCTCGAAGATGCCGTCAGGGACCTCGATGCGGTGATCGAGCATGTGAGCCGCTTGGACTTCGTCGATCCTCAGCGGATTTGGCTCGCCGGCCAATCGCGCGGTGGCTTCCTGTCCGTCATCTATGCAGGCCGCCGACCGGACAAGATCAAGGCGGTCATCAGTTTCGCGGGTGGTTGGTTCGGCGTGCGCGCGGGCCACCCGGGCGAATACGCGCAGTATCACGCAACAATGCTCGCGACGGCCGGGCAGTCGACCCGTTCGCCCATGCTGTGGGTCTATCGCGACAACGATAGCTATTACGAAACCCCTGCGATCAGGCAGTTTCACGACAGCTTCACAACGGCCGGCGGCCGGGCTGCGCTTCACGTGCTGGCCGCGGCGCCCGGCGCGGACGGGCACAACCTCCTGTCCGAACCGAACCTTTGGCTGCCGCTTGTGCGCGATTTCTCCGCGCAGGTGAAATGATCCGACGGTGGCTCGACCGGCAGCGGCTGGCGCAGGCTGACATCCTGCGCCATAGTCGCTGCCCCGCGACGCATACACCCTGAGGCACCCATGACGCAGAAGCCGACCAACCAGCCCCGCATCGACGCCGACGAGATCTTCGACGGCATCCGCATCTGGTGCGAGTTCGAGACGCCGTCGGACGAGCCGGCCTCGGTCAACAAGCTGGTCGATAAGGTCGAGGGCGATCTGCGCCAGCTCGGCGCGCGCATCGAGCGCGTGCCCGGCAAGGACGGCTGGGGCGACGTGCTCAAGGCGCGCTCGCCCTGGGGCGGCGACGGGCCGGGCATCCTGGTGCTCAGCCATCTCGACACCGTTCATCCGCTCGGCACGATCAAGAAGCAGAAATTCGAGCGCAAGGGCGACGTCTGCTTCGGGCCCGGCATCTACGACATGAAGGGCGGCGCCCATCTCGCCTTCTACGCCTATCGCCATCTCGTGCGCACGGCCAAGCAGACCAAGCTGCCGATCACGTTCCTCTACATTCCCGAGGAGGAGGTCGGCAGCCCGACCTCGCGCCAGATCATCGAGCGCGAGGCGCTCAAGTCGAAATACGTGCTGGTGACCGAGCCGGCGCGCGAGGGCGGCAAGATCGTCACCGCGCGCAAAGGTGTCGGCCGCTTCGACATCGAGATGCACGGCCGTCCCGCCCATTCCGGCGCGCGTCACGAGGACGGCCGCAGCGCCATCAAGGAGATGGCGCGCCAGATCCTGTCGATCGAGGGCATGACGGATTACGGCCGCGGCATCACGACCAATGTCGGCATCGTCCACGGCGGTACCTTCTGCAACGTCGTGCCGTTCCATTGCACGGCCGAGGTCGATCTGCGCGTGCCCGACCAGGCGATTGCCGACGAGATGTGCGCCAGGATCCTCGGCCTCACGGCGCACGACCCCGATGTGGTGCTCAAGGTGTCGGGCGGACTCAACCGGCCGCCCTATGGCAAGAACGAGGGCATCGCCAAGCTGTTCGACCACGCCAAGGATCTCGCCCGGGAGATCGGCTTCGAGCTTCAGGACGTGCCGCTGACCGGCGGCGGCAGCGACGGCAATTTCACGGCGGCCCTCGGCGTGCCGACGCTCGACGGCCTCGGCGTCGACGGCAAGGGCGCGCACACGGATTACGAGCAGGCTTACTTCTCGTCCTTCGAGCCGCGCGCGCGGCTGATGCTGCGGTTGTTCGAGACGCTGGAGTAGCGTGGCGGCGATTTCGGCGCTGAGACGCGCGTCGTCGTCATCGGAAACGCCGACGGCAGCAAGTCGACGCTCGCGCGCAAGCTGGCGGTGCAGCGCGACCTCCCCTACGTCGAGATCGATGCCGTGCTGTGGCTGCCGGGCTGGCGTCAGGCCACTGATGAGCGGTTCGACGCCGCGCATGCGCGCATCGTCGCCGATGACCGCTGGCTGATCGACGGGTTGGGACGGCTCGAATCAATTCCAGCACGGCTCGACCGCGCCGGCGAGATCATCCTGATCGACATGCCGCTGTGGATGCATTTCTGGCTGACTGCCGAACGGCAGATCGCGTGGGCAACCGGGAAGCTCAAGAACCCGCCCGCAGGACTCACCGATATGGTGCCGACAGAGGCAACGTTTCGCACACTTTGGGACGTGGAGCAGGAATGGATGCCCGAGGCCAGGCGACTGGTCGACGCGCAGGAGAAGGCCGGCAAGCGCATCCTGCGCATTGCCTCGGTCGCCGAACTCGACCGCTTTGCGAACGAGATTGCACGATGAGGACTCGGTGTCCCATGCGGAGCTGGCGGTCTGCGTCCGGCCATTGCCGCGTCGCCAGCGCCGAGGCGAGGTAAGGCGACCGCGCTTCAAAGCCGTCCATTCGACTCGGTTCTTCCGGCGCTCTCGGCTGATCGTCGAGCCACGCTGTCATGATCGGATCGGCATGATCGCGCATCATGGCGGAGATGACGATCGCTTCCGGAAACGCGTCGGTCGCGTCAGCTGGCTGCGAAGCTCAGGGATCTCCTCCTTGAGCCCGATCCCCACGAAGCGGCGAGCCAGCCGCGTGCCGAGCGCCTCGTCTTTGTCCGGCTCTCTCTTGGCGGCACTGCGGAGAATGGCGCGCACCTCCGCTTCCAGGCTGCGCCCATGCCGGGCGGTCCAGCGTCGCGGGCGGGATTTTTTGCATCCGCTTCAAGGTATCGAACGACAAGCTGCGCCAGGGTTCCGCTCGATCCGATATCATGATGTCAATTGTTCGCCGGCGCGTCCGTTTGCCGATCATGCGGTAAGCCGAGCCCCCTTCAGCTGCTCGAACATCACGGCCAGCACGATGAAGCTGCCGACGAGCGTGCGTTGCTGACGCCACAGCCGCCGCACTGTCAGGTCCTCCTTGCCTGGGCGTGCCACACCATGGTGGCCATCAGACGGTCCAGGTCGCGATCGAGCTCCCTGTTGCGAAAGCGCGTGTTCATCAACCCGACCCAACACACATCGCCTGACGTGCGTACCATCAGTCCGGTCGTTCCCGGCAGGTGGCCGGAGTGCCACAAATTGCCGCCACGGCTGATCCGCCAACCCTTGGCATACGAGGCGCTGACGGAAGATGGTGCCGTCATGGCCGTGATGGTGTCGGGTCTCAGTAGGGACATTTTCGACAATCCGTGGGCCGCACTTGCAAACTTGGCGATCGCCGATGGCCGAGCGATCCAGCCGCCATGCGAATCCATTCGCCGAACGTCGAGAGCGTAAGGGTCATCCTTGGCGCCCTTGTAGTAGACGACCTCGTCTTGCTGGCGCTCGGCCCGCGTATTGCCGGCGATCGACACATCGGTTGCGTCGGCGGGTAGCAGAACCTGCTCAACGACGAAGCGCGCATAGGGCTGTGCCGCCACTTTCTCGATCACACGCCCAAGCAGGCAATAGCCGAAGTTCGAATACGAGAATGCCGTGCCCGGAGGCCGTTCGAGCGGCCGGTCGCGTAGGGTGGCCGCGATCAGCCTGGCGTGGTCGAGCCCGGGATACTTGAACATCGGGTCGGTCTTGTCGTTGGGCCAGCCACCGGCCGCATGCGTGAGCAGGTGCTCGATCGTGATCGCGCGTTGCGGCGCGTCCTCGGGGAATCGTCCATACGACTCGCCGAGAATGCCCACAGGCCCGAACACGAATTGCCCAAGCGTCAGCTTGCCGTCCTCGATCAGCGAGAAGATGGCGGCGGAAGTGATGGGCTTGGAGATGCTGGCGACGCGGAAACGGTGACGCGTCGTCAGAGGTGTCTGCGCCTCCCGGTCCGCGAGGCCGAACGCTTCCTCGTAGATCAATTGCCCCCGACGGGCGATGGCGACGCTTAGGCCCGGTATGTCGTACCGAGCCATGAATTCCGTCGCGGCGTCGGCCATGGCGCCGCGCGCAGTGCCCCCGACCGTGTCCGCGTGCGCGCCACGAGCGAAGGCAGCGGCGACGGGCAGGGATGTGCCCAGGGCGGCGCTTGCGGCCAGGAATCGTCGACGATCGATCACAGGTGACCTGCGTTGCGCGTCCGGCGCATCACGGCCCGTGGGGCCGATCTCATCCGCCACATCGTCATTGCTACTGGCCGAGCGACCTCCGACGCGAACCGAAGGCCGCCCGTGCGCTCCGACCGGTCACTGCAGCAATTGCCGCATCCCCGGCCGGCTCCCCCAGCCCACGGTCTCCATGTCGTAGAGTCCGGGATTTTCGGCCAGGATCGCTTTCGCAAAGGCGACCGCGTCCTCTTTCTTTCCCGTTTTCGACAGGATGAGCGCATGCCTGATCCTATTGGCCAGGAGGTTCGGGTCGAGGAACATCGCCCGGTTGATCAAGGACAGCGCATCGCTGTTGTTGCCCAGGAGCGAGGCCGCGAAGGCCGCGTTCGAGTGCGCCCATGTATGCTGGCCATCGATTCTTGCGGCCTTGATGAACGACTCGTAAGCCGCCCTGTAGATCCTGACCCAGTCCTCCCTTGGGGCGGTTTCCTGCTTGATGAACATGATCTCGCCGATCTGATTGTGGCATGGCGCGTATTTCTGCTTCTGGCCGCAGGCTAGCTCGAACTGTGCGATCGCCTCGTCGAGCTTTCTCTGGGACCTGAGGACTCGGCCCTTCTCGTGGTAGCCGTAGGGCGACTCCTTGTTGGCTGCGATGCCGCGGTCGGCGAGAGCCAGTGCCTCGTCCAGCTGGCCCGCGCGCCGCTTCACGTCGACGAGCGCCACGAGCGCGAGATGAAAGTCCGGGTCGATCTGCAAGGCTTCCAGGAGGTCGGCCTCTTCCTGAAGTCGGCCCGAGAGCTTCGCCCTCAGCCACAGCGCATGCTTCCTGTCCTCGATCGAGCCCTGCGCGATGATCTGCCTCAAGACGGTGCGGGCCGCCTCGACATCCCGGCGCCGGTAGGCCGCCAGGGCGGCGCCGAAGGGCTCGAAATGGCTGAAGAGGTCGAAGGACAACCGCCTGATGACGGCCTGCTCGCCGGCCACGCCCGTGGGCCTGGAGATCACGACATTGTCGACGCGCAGCCGGCCGTCGAACAGCTGGTCGGTGCCGGACGTGCCGGCGAGGATGATCTCGCCCGTGATGATCTTGGGCTGGGTTCCGAGAATGGAGCGCGTCAGCTTCTCGATATTGGCGATGGAGAGCCCGCCCAGATTGGCGTCGATTTTCTGCGACGACGACATCGACTTGTCGAAGAACGCGTTGCCGGTTCTTTCGCTTCGCGAGATGTCCTGCAGATTCCTGACTTCATCGAGAAGGACGACCTCGCTCTTGTACCCCTTTCCCTCGAGCGACCCAGGCAAGTCGATACGTTCAATGTGAGCGCTGTGCTCAGGATCCATCCGCTACCGGTCAGCACCGCGAGCGCGGTGACCGCGGACGTGACGGTCTTGAAGAGAAGCTGCGCCTTTTCTAGTGTGATCATGGCCGGATCTCCCGATGTCGTCCCGGGAAGGATAGAACCTTGCTGCATCTAAGCCGGGATTGCGCGGATGACAGCCGACCCGGAGCACATAGTGGCACTTTTGGGGCGACCCGTTAAGCGTCCCGCGCCGCGTGGACGGCGGCTTCGGCCTCGGAAAGCCTGAACGGCGGACGAGGAATCTGACCGAGCATTCCTGCAGAAACCCGCGCGTCTGGGACAGATCAACCGTCGTCTCTAGCCCCCGCTTCCGGCCATGCGCCGCTCAATCGGCATCGATTGGCCGTCCCGGAGCAGGCTCGCAAAATGCAATCTTGACGACGGACATGGGAATCATCGTCAAAGATTGAGAAGGCAGAGCAAGATTCACATTTCAGGCTTGCAGAGTGCTTCAATCCGATACGACCCTGCTCGCGTCGCGTCGCGTCGCGTCGCGTCGCGTCGCGTCGCGTCGACGAAGCGGAGCGCGGTCATGCCGGACTTCCGCAGCCAGCCTTGGCGATTGCTCCTCGTGCCGTCGCGGGCGTCAGCTCGCGCGCGCGACCGCCGCGCCGAACTTGCTCTTCTGCCAGGCCGCCAGCTTCTCGCGCGCTTCGTTGCGGCGCGGGTCCATCGCCTCGTCGCGACCGGACCGCTTGGCGGTGAGCTCGATGACGTAGCCATTCGGGTCGCGGAAATAGATCGAATCGATGAAGCCGTGATCGGAGATGCCGCGCGTCTCGATGCCTTCCCGCTTGCCCTTGTCGAACATCATGCGCAGATCCTCGGGCGAGACCTCGAGCGCGATGTGCAGATCGTAGTCGTGCTGCTCCTTGAACTCGAACTTCCGGTCGGGCGCCTCGAAAAAGGCAAGGCACGAGCCGTCGTCGAGTCGGTAGAGGGTATGCAGCGTCTCCGTGCGCCGCCCGCTCATGGTCTGGCGGATCTCGATGGTGTGGACCAGCGGCAGGCCGAGGAAGTCCTCGTAGAAGCGACGCGTTTCCTCGGAGTCGCGGCAGCGATAGGCGCTGTGATGGAGGCCCCTAATCACGCTGGGCACCCGGCTGCGACTTGACGTGCTTGATGTAGCCGCGCACATCGGCCGCCGGTTCGGCATCGGCCTTGCCGAGTGCCGCCTCGAGGTTCGCCATGTAGCTCTTGGCCCAGGCCGGCAGCGCATAGTCGATCGCGGCGAGGAATTCGAGGGGCGAGCCCAACCGGATGTCGGCGATCGACGGGCTGGTGCCGCCGATGAACTTGTCCTTGCCGATGAAGAAGCTGCTGAACACACCGAGCGGCTCGGCGATCGCGGCCTCGGCTTCCTTGCGGCCCTTTTCCTTGTCGGCCGCGCTGCCGTCGCCGGCACCGACCTCGCCCGGATAGAGCGGAAAGCCGAGTGCCGGATAGGTCGCGCGCGCGACCAGCGGGTAGAGCGTGCCGATCAGGTAGAACATCGCGCTGTCGATCATGGCGCGGCGCGCCGGATCGGTCGGGTAGAAGCGCTCGAGACCGTCTTGTTGCACAGATACTGCATGATCGCGCAGCTCTTCCGCATGGCGCCGCGCGGCAATCCGTCCGTTTCCAGCATGGGTGTCAAATGCGCCGGGCACTTGGCCAGGAACTCCGGCGAGCGCCTGTGGCCCCACGCATCGGCCTCGCTGTGGTCGAGGCCCGCGCTGCGCAGGAGCACGCGGACGGCCATGCTGTTGACGCTGGGCTTGAGGATGCTGAGCCTGAGTGCGATCGCCTTCCTCCCTTGTCTGTGCGCCGCTGCGGCGCCAGAAGCCCATGCGCCGGGCTGCGACATTGTTGCTGTGAACCGGGAGCAGGATAGCGACGGCGGCCCGGCCGGACACGGAAGGTCCCGGCGACGAAGCCGCACGGCCGGCGCAGAGTCCGTCAAAATGGTTTGCGGTCGAGCTGGTCGTACCAATCGCGCGTGGTGAACCAATAGGTCTGCCGCTCGTCGAGCCAGCCGTCCATTTGGCGCAGCAGGATCCAGGAGTTGAAGTAGGCGAGCCCGTCGGGGTCGCCCTTCCGCACCATGAAGCCAGTTGGCACCGAGGGCAGGCGGTCACGCGGAATCGGCGTCCAGAGGATGTCGGGATTTTCCAGCGCCCACAGCGTCGGCTTCGGCTCGGCGCTGAAGAAGCCGTGCGCACGGCCGTTCAGTACCTCCTGAATCGCCGAAGTGTCGTCGTCGTAGAGCCGCTTTTGGGCAGCCGGCACGACGCGCTGCATGAAGGCTCCGGTGACGCTGCTGCCGCGCCGTGCGACGACGTTGACCTCCGGCCGGTTGAGATCGGTAAAGCTGGTCATGCCGGCGGTCAGCTTCCGGTTGGCGATGAAGCCCTGGATGCTCCAGGCATATGGCTGGGTGAAGTTCACCAAGAGCTGCCGCGCCTCGGAAATCACGATGCCGGTGATGACAACGTCGAACTTGCGCGCGATCAGCGCTGGGACCATGCCGTCGAACGCGGTGGGCACAAGGTCGAGCTTGACGCCCATATCCTCGGACAGACGCCGAGCGACGTCGACCTCGAAACCGATTAGGTCGCCGCTCTTGTTGCGCATTGCCCAGGGAACGAACGTGGCGACGCCGACGGTCAGAGTGCCGCGCTTCTTGATGTCCTCGATGACACTCGCGGCGGCGAGATGACTCCGCGCATCTTGCGCGGCGAGCGGCCGCGCGGCGAGCGCCAGGGCAATCGGGCCATGCGCCAGACCGGACAGCAGTCGGCGCCGCGTGATCACGCACCTCTTCACATTCGGCATATCTAGGCTTCCCCCGCGGTGTTCAGCTTGGCCTAACCGTTCTCATCGACCACGATGGCGTCGACCTTGTCGCCATAGAAGGTGAAGCGCCCGCCCATGTCCAGCAACTCGTCATAGGGCGAATGGTAGCTCCACGCCCCGTCGTCAAGCCGCTTGCCGCCGGCCTCGATCGTCCAGTAGGACGCGTTGCCCTTGTAAGGGCAATGGGTCGATTTGGCCGTCGGTGTCAGGAGGTCGAGCCGCACGTGCTCGGGCGGGAAGTAGGGCACGGGCGCATAGCCGCCTGATTCGTACATCGTGATCGTCGCGCCGCTGTCGGCGACGATCACGCCCCCACTTCGACGCGCACCCGCTTGCCTTCACGCTTGAGCTCGATGCGCTTGTCCGGGTTCTTGGCGAAGCCGGGCGCCTTGCTGCTGACGGCAACCGACATGTCGACGTCCTACCAGCCGAGCGCGTAGGCCGGCCGGCGCGGATCAGCGCCGCCGGTGATCGTGCCTTTTTCCTGGTCGGCATAGATCGCGCACACCGCGCCGGCGCGCCAGATCCAATCCGGCCACCAGTGGACGTCGTGACCGAGCTTCGACAGGTGCTCGCCGGTCGCTTTCGGCAGCCGGCCCTCGAGATTGAGCCAGCCCGGGAAATAACTGTGCGGCTGGAAGGAGTCGGGGAAGCTGTAGGTCGCGAAGCGCGGCTGCTCGACGGCGCGCTGCGGGTCCATGCCGAACACGGTCATGTTGAGCAGGACCTGCAGCATCGCCTGCTTCTGCACGTCGCCGCCCGGCGTGCCGAACGGCAGCAGCGCACGGCCCGGCTCGACCGCGAGCGCCGGCGCGGGCGTGAGGCGCGGGCGCTTGCCCGGTGCGACCGAGGACGCATGCGCGGGGTCGCCCCAGTTCTGCGAGCCGCGCGAGGAGGGACAGAGGCCGGTGCCGGGGATGACCGGCGTGTCGGCCGAAGTGTCGCTCGGCGTCGCCGAGAAGGCGTTGCCGTGCTTGTCGACGACGCAGACATAGGAAGTGTCCATCGGCACCGGCGGGTCGCCGGCGGCGCGCTTGAAGCCGGTCGGCGCGGCGTCGCCCGCCGGCGGCATCCCGGGCCAAGCCTTGTCCATGCGGATCAACTGGCGCCGCTCGGCGGCATAGGACGTCGACATGAGCCGGTCGAGCGGCACCTCGACGAAGCGCGGATCGCCGTAGTAGCGCTCGCGATCGGCGAAGGCGAGCTTCATCACCTCTGTGATCAGGTGAACATAGGCGGGCGAATTGTGGCCGAGCGACTTGAGGTCGTAACCGGAGACCAGATTGAGCATCTGGCCCAGCGCCGGACCCTGGCAC
This sequence comes from Alphaproteobacteria bacterium, assembly GCA_016869645.1. Taxonomy (GTDB): domain Bacteria; phylum Pseudomonadota; class Alphaproteobacteria; order SHVW01; family SHVW01; genus SHVW01. The sequence goes on along the minus strand of VGDO01000007.1, from coordinate 4,398 downwards.
CACGGACCGCAGGTATAGACGTCCATGTTGCCGAAGCGCACACGCACCGGCGGTTCGATGGCGCTGCGATATCCCGCCATGTCCTCGGCAGTCATCAGCCCGTCATTCTCCCGGTGATACTTGACGATGGTCGCGGCGATATCGCCCTTGTAGAAGGCATCGCGCGCGGCGGAGAGGCCGGCTGCGCGGCCGCGCGACTTCACCGCATTCTCCTGGTCGACCATGTATTGCAGCGAGCGCGCGAGATCGGTCTGCTTGAAGATGTCGCCCGGCTGTGGCGGCCTGCCGTTCGGCAGGTAGATCGCGGCACTGGACGGCCAGCGCTTGTAACCCTCGACGTTGACGCCGATCAACTCGCTCATCAGCGGGTACATGACGAAGCCGTCGCGCGCGAAGCGGATCGCAGCTTCGGCGACTTCGCCGAAGCTCATCGTGCCCCAGCGCTCGAGCGCCATGATCCAGGCGTCGGGCGCCGCCGGCACCACGGTGCGCAGGATGCCGTCGGGGATCTTGCCGCCATGGCGTTTCTGGAAATAGTCGGGCGTGACCGCCTTGGGCCAGGTGCCGAGGCCGCTGATGGTCAGCACCTGTTTGGTCTTGGCTTCGTAGTACATGATCGGCGCCACGCCCGCGACGTTGACCAGGTCGCTCTGCAGCACGCCGAGGCAGATGCCGGCCGCCACGCCCGCATCGACCGCATTGCCGCCTGCCTCGAGGATCTTGAATCCGGCGTGGGCAGCGCCGTGGTGGCCGGCGACCACCACGTGGCGCAAGCCGGCAATCGCCGGGCGATAGGTCTGCGCAGCGCCCTGCGCCAATTGGGGACGGGCAAGACCGTCGGTCATAGGCAAACTCCGATATGGGCTGGTGACGGCATCGGTCCGCCGCCATCTTCGCTTTAGAGAGTTTCCCCTGCCGGAGCCGATGTCCAGCACAAAGCGGCGGCTTGACGGTCGGTTCGGCACGCGAGAATGATGCGCCGCGAAGGCGACTGGCGGGGGTGGAGTGCAATGGCTGGAGACACGGGGAGCGGCGAGGCCTGGGCCGCGTGGTCCGCGGCGGCGCGCGCCATGGCCGAGCCTGGTCAGCCCGCACCGCTATTCGCGGCGCTCGACCACGGCCTCCGCCGAACGGTTGGCCACAAGCTGTTTACCATTCTGCTCCTGCGTCCGGACACAAACGAATCTGAGCGTATCTACACCAACATGCCCGATGCCTACCCTGTGTCCGGCCGCAAGCCCAGGCGCGAAACGCCCTGGACGGCGCGCGTGTTCGACCGTGGCGAGGTGTTCATCGGATACACGGCGGACGACATCCGCGCGCACTTTCCCGATCACGAGCTGATTCTGTCGCTCGGCTGCGCGGCGATCATGAACCTGCCTGTGCGCTATGCCGGCGAGACGCTCGGCACGCTCAATGTGCTGCACGAAGCGGACTGGTATGACGAGCCGAAGGCAGCGCTCGGGCGGCCGTTTGCGGCGCTCGCCGTGCCGGCATTTCTCGCGCTCCGCGGTCAGATCGACGGGCCCTGACGACCAGCAAATTCCGAGTGGCGACTCCGAACCATGCACAATTTCCGCGACGTTCTCGAATTCTGGTTCAGCGACTATGCGCAGCCGCGCTGGTTCGTGAAGGAGCCGGCCTTCGACGACACCATCCGCACGCGCTTCGGACAGGTCCATCGCGATGCCCATGACGGCCGATGCGATCGTTGGCAGGACGCGCCCGAGGGCGCGCTTGCGCTCATCATCACCCTCGACCAGTTCCCACGCAACATGTTCAGAGGCACGCCGCGCGCCTTTGCAAGCGATGAGAAGGCGCGCGCCGTCGCGCGCCTGGCGACCCAGCGCGGTTTCGACTTTGCGGTCGACGCCGAGCGCCGCAAGTTCTTCTATTTGCCGTTCGAGCACAGCGAGATCCTGGCGGATCAGGAGCTATGTCTCGCGCTGTTCCGCGAGCGGATCGGCGATGCCCGGCTGAACGACTACGCCCTCAAGCACAAGGTCATCATCGAACGGTTCGGGCGCTTCCCGCATCGCAACGCGACGCTCGGCCGCGAGACGACGCCGGAGGAAGCGGATTTCCTCAAGGGACCGAACTCGTCCTTCTGAAATTGCCGCGCGCAGCGCGGAATTCTCTACCGGGACGCAACGACTCCAACGCGCCGACAACACGCGACATGGCCGATCGCGCACGGTGCCACGGACGCGGCGACCGGAGTAGAATGGCCTGCAGCTTGAGGAGCCGCCATGAACGACACGACGCGACCCAATCCCCAACCGGTCGACTCGGCCGCGATGCCCCGCTTCGGCGATATCGCGACCTTCATGCGGCTGCCGCTGCTGCGCGATCCAGCAGCAGTCGACGTGGCGCTGGTCGGCGTGCCGTGGGATGGCGGGACCACCAACCGCGCCGGCGCGCGCCACGGCCCGCGCGAGATCCGCAACATGTCGAGCCTGGTCCGCCGCGTGCATCACGCAACCAAGGTCTCGCCCTATGACATCGCGCGCTGCGCCGATCTGGGCGACGCGCCGGTCAACCCGGTCGACGTCGCGGATGCGCTGAAGCGCATCGAAGCCTTCTTCGCCAGAATCCATGCGGCCGGCGCCCTGCCGCTCGCGGCCGGCGGCGACCACCTGATCACGCTGCCGATTTTTCGCGCGATCACGCGCAACCGGCCGGTCGGCATGGTCCATTTCGATGCCCACACCGACACCTGGGACAGCTATTTCGGCGGCTTCAAGTACACGCATGGCACGCCGTTCCGGCGCGCCATCGAGGAGGGGCTGCTCGATCCCAAGCGCACCATCCAGATCGGCATCCGCGGCTCGCTCTACCGCGCGGACGACATGGACTGGGGCTTGGCCCAGGGCATCCGCGTCGTCACCATCGAGGAGTATTTCAAGATGGGCCCGGAGCGCGTCGCCGCCGAGGCGCGCCGCGTGGTGGGCAACGGCCCGGTCTATGTCAGCTTCGACGTCGACGGCCTCGACCCTGTCTATGCGCCCGGCACCGGCACGCCGGAGATCGGCGGCTACTCGACGGCCGAGGCGCAGGCGATGCTGCGCGGGCTGCGTGGCCTCGACCTGGTCGGCGGCGACGTGGTCGAGGTGTCGCCGCCCTTCGATCCCTCGGGCAACACCGCGATCGTCGGCGCCACCATGATGTTCGAGATCCTGTGCCTGCTTGCCGAAGCCGCGGCACAGCGCAAGGGCCGCGCTTAGGCGGCTCTTTTCAGTCGCGCTTTCGAGATGTTCTCAGCAAACGCCGCTCGCGCGGCGCTGCGCGGCCGCCTTCATGGCGTGGAACAGGGTCTGCTGGGCGTCGGCCGGCTTATGCCGCCAATCGAGCGTCGAGCTGGGCGCCTGCCAGCGGCTGCCCAACCGGTTTTCCGTCTGTTGCTTGCTGCCGGTTTGGGTCGACATTGTCTGTGTCTCGCCCATTTTGGGCTTGGGGGGGAAATTGCGCGTCATGACACTGCCTCGTGCAAATTGGCGAATCGTCTGACCGGCAAACTGCCAGACCTTGCACGCGCAAGCTGTGACGGCCGTCACGGGCGGGACATGACGTCGGGAAGGGCCGGCACTCGAACGCTAGCCCTTTGAGGGCGCGGTTTTCCGACTGTCGGTTTGTTCGCCGCGGTGCCGGCGATAGTGACGGCTCGCCTTGGCCCGGTTGCCGCACGACGCCATATCGCACCAGCGCCGCGTGCCGCTTTTGCTCTCGTCGGCGAACAGCCACAGGCACTTTTCGTTGGCACATTGGCGGATGCGTCGGTGGTCGTGCCTGACCATCAGATCGGCGGCCGACCACAGCACGGGCGCCAACAGCGATGGCGCGGACAGGTCCGCGCGCTCGATGCGCCAGCCATAGCCTCCATTGCGCCGCGCCAGGCGCCGGCGCGCCGGGGCCTTGGCGAGAGCCGCGTTCAGGATGCCGAGGCTGTGATCGCCGGCGGCATTGCCCGACGCGAGTCCACTGAAGATGGCGTAGATCGCCTCGCGGATCGCGATCGCCTCGGCGAAAAGCTCGGACGCGCGCTCGGGGCGGCCACGCGCCCACTGCTTGAGCTCCTTGGTAGCCGTGGCGGCAAGGCCGGTCGTCGTCGCAAGCCACTCCAGGAGCTTCGTGACATCCGTCAGTTGCTCGGACGGTTCGGCCCGGCCGCGCCACGACAAGGTGTTGGCGTAGTCGAGGCAAAGAGCCTCCGGAAGCGCCGCGATCAGCATGAACCAGATTATCACCATCAAGATGGTTGACAGACAGGAATAATACCAACTCGCGCTGATCAGAACCCATGAGCCCAATCGCGCATTCCGAGGGACATGATGCGCCAGGGCTGAGCGACGAGCTTATTCCAGGCGTCGCAGCAGTGATTGACGATGTCCTCTGCCGATG
>VGDO01000006.1 GCA_016869645.1 Alphaproteobacteria bacterium | reverse complement strand
GGCTACGCGGTTGCGGTCGCGCGCGCGACAGATCGTGCAGCCGGCCGCCGAGAGCGCCCGCGCCGTCGCGGCCGCGGCGCCGTCGAGCATGCGCTGGGGCACGATGTCGTCGCGGATCGCGCCGACGATGTAGTTGAGCAGATGCGCGCGCGCCTCGGCGCGCGCCAGCGCCGCATCCCGGCTGCGCGCCGCGGTGATGTCGCGGCATACGCCGCGGGCGCCGCGCCAGTGACCGCCGGTATCGTAGAGCGGCGTCGCGGTCGCGACCAGACACGCCGCCTCGCCGTCGGCGCGGCGGAACCACAGCTCCGCACCATGGGTCGGACGGTCGGCCTGGAACGGCAGCTTGATGTTGTCCCAGATGCCGGCGTCGCGGTCGGCCAGGAACTCCTGCGGGTCGCGTCCGACCAATTCGTCGGCGCGCCAGCCGAGCGCGCCCTGGGGCGAGACGAAGACGAAATGCCCTTGCGGCCCGGTCTCCCAGGCGAAATCACTCGAAATCTCGACCAGGTCCTTGTAGCGCTGGCGCGAATCGACGAGGGCGCCGCGCAGATTGTGGTCGAGGGTGGCGTCGCGGCCGATCACCAGCACGGCGTGATCGGCGAGCGGCAGGGCGGTCAGCTCGGCTGTGCGCATGCCGTCGTCGGCGCGCACCTCGAGCCGCAGCATCTCGCTGCGCGCCCGACCGCTGGCGCCGACCTGCTCGATCAACCCGGCAAGCGCCGGCGCGCGGCCGGTGCGCAGCAGATCGGCGATCGGCTGCCCGGCCGGGTTGGTCGCGATGACGTCGGCGGCGGAGGCGAGCAGGACCGGTCCGGGATGATTTTCGAAGGGACCGCCTTCGCCGACCATGGCCAAGGCGGCCGTGTGCAGGGTCGCGCGGACCGCGGCGCCGTTCCCGGACGAACCGACGCGATCGTGGGATCGGGCGGAGGCAGCGGAAGCAGCGCGCGGTCGCCGAGCGGGTTTGAGCGGTCGGGCGACGGCGAGAGCCTTGCGCGCCGTCTTGCGCGGCTGCGGCTTGGCCGGCTTGTCCCGCCGCACGCGCCGCCGCACGCGGGTCGCACGGGTCTTTCCGGGCTTGCGAGCCATCGTCTGTCCGTCTTCTCCTGTCAGAAGACTTAATCGGAACATCAGGCCGGTCGCAACAAGAACTGGCGCCACACGCGCCGGCTACATACTCCAGGGCGACATACTCCAGGGTGGCGCACTCATGTCATTGGACTCCGAACCCGGATTCCCGGCAAATTATCGCCATGGCATCGCGCGCACCCGATCTCGCCACGATCGACACCTGGGTCTTCGACCTGGACAACACGCTCTATCCGGCGGCGTGCAACCTGTTCGCCCAGGTCGACTGGCGCATCACCCATTTCCTCGCCGGGTTCCTCAAGATGGAGAAGGAGGAGGCGCGCCGCATCCAGAAGGAACTGGCGCGACGCTATGGCACCTCGATGCGCGGCATGATGGTCGAGCACGGCATGCCGCCCGGAGAGTTCCTCCGATACGTGCACGACATCGACGTCACGCCGGTGCAGCCGAGCCCGGCGCTCGACCAGGCGCTGGCGCGCCTGCCGGGCCGCAAGCTGATCTACACCAACGGCTCGACGCGCCATGCCGAGAACGTGATGAGCCGGCTCGGCGTCGGCCATCACTTCGCCGGCATCTTTGACATCGTCGCTTCGGACTACGTGCCGAAGCCCGATCCCGCGCCCTATCGAGCGCTGATCGACCGGCACGCGATAACCGCCAAGCGCGCGGTGATGATCGAGGACATCGCGCGCAACCTGATCCCGGCCGCCCAGCTCGGCATGACCACCGTGTGGGTGCGCACCGATCACGACTTCGCGCGCTTCGGCGCCGACGCCGCGCACATCCATCACGAGACCGATGATCTCGTGACGTGGCTCGAGGCGGCGCCGACAAAGCCGTCGGCGACCTGAGGCGCCGCGGCGCCAAGCGACCGTTGACAGCCCCTGCCCCGCTGCCGCATCGTCCGCCGCGCCCGCCCATCCCGCCACGAATCCGGAAACACACCATGAGCCTCGAGGCCCTGCAGAACACGATCGATGACGCATGGGAAAAGCGCGACGCCATCAATGCCGGGACCCAGGGCGCGGTGCGCGAAGCAGTCGAACGCGCGCTCGGCGAGCTCGATGCCGGCAAGCTGCGCGTCGCCGAGAAGCGCGACGGCAAATGGCACGTCAACCAGTGGGCCAAGAAGGCGGTCCTGCTGTCGTTCCGCCTGACCGATTCCGAGCCGATCCCGGGCGCGTCAGGCGGCGCGCACTGGTACGACAAGGTGCCGTCGAAATTCGCGGGCTGGGGCGCCTACACCTTCAAGGCCGCGGGCTTCCGCGCCGTGCCGGGCGCGATCGTGCGCCGCTCGGCCTTCATCGCACCCAACGTCGTCCTCATGCCGAGCTTCGTCAATGTCGGCGCCTATGTCGACCAGAGCACCATGGTCGACACCTGGGCGACCGTCGGCTCGTGCGCGCAGATCGGCCGGAACTGCCACCTCTCGGGCGGCGTCGGAATCGGCGGCGTACTCGAACCGCTGCAGGCCGACCCGGTCATCATCGAGGACAATTGCTTTATCGGCGCGCGCAGCGAAGTGGTCGAGGGCGTGATCGTCGAGACCGGTGCCGTGCTGTCGATGGGCGTCTATATCGGCGCCACGACGCGCATCGTCGACCGGGCAACCGGCAAGGTTTATTTCGGCCGCGTGCCGGCCTACTCGGTCGTCGTGCCGGGCAGCATGCCCGGCAAGCCGTTGCCCGACGGCAGCCCCGGCCCCAGCCTCTACTGCGCCGTCATCGTCAAGCAGGTCGACGAGAAGACGCGCGCCAAGACCTCGATCAACGATCTGCTGCGCGACTGAGCGAGGGCGCGAGAACCCGGGCACGGACATGAGCAGCGCAGCACGCACCGACCCGATCATCCTGTCCCGCGATCTGATCCGGCGGCCGAGCGTGACGCCGGCCGACGCGGGCGCGCTCGACGTGCTGGGGACAGCCCTCGAAAGACTCGGCTTCGCCTGTCACCGCATGACCTTCGAGGGCGACGGCAGCGCGCCGATCGACAATCTCTATGCGCGCCTGGGCGAGCGCGGCAACGGCCGGACCTTCTGCTTTGCCGGCCACAGCGACGTGGTGCCCGCGGGCGACGTCGCGGGCTGGTCGCTCGATCCGTTCTCCGGCGAGATCGCCGACGGGATCCTTTACGGCCGCGGCGCCGTCGACATGAAGTCGGCGATCGCCAGCTTCGTCGAGGCGGCCGAGCGCTTCACCGCCGAGCGCGGCCGCAACTTCGGCGGCGCGATCAGCCTGCTGATCACCGGCGACGAGGAAGGCATCGCCGTCAACGGCACCAAGAAGGTGCTGCGCTGGATGCACGACAAGGGCGAGGTGATCGACGCCTGCATCGTCGGCGAGCCGACCTGCCAGGCGAAGCTGGGCGACATGGTCAAGATCGGCCGGCGCGGCAGCATGTCCGGCTGGCTCACCGTGTTCGGCGCGCAGGGCCACGTCGCCTACCCGCACCTGGCCGACAATCCGATTCCGCGTCTGATTCGTACGCTCGATGCGCTGATCCAGCGCAAGCTCGACCAAGGCACGGACTGGTTCCAGCCAAGCAACCTCGAGGTCACCACGATCGACGTGGACAACCCGGCCAACAACGTGATCCCGGCCAAGGCGTCGGCGGTCTTCAATATCCGCTTCAACGTCAGGCACAGCTCCGAGGCGCTCATCGCCTGGATCCGCGAAGTGTGCGACATCCACGCCGGCCCGCATGAGATCAAGTTCCAGGTCAGCGGCGAGGCGTTCCTGACCGAGCCAGGTCAGTTGAGCGAGATCGTGGCGGGCGCCATCAAGGAGCGCACCGGCATCCAACCCGAGCTCAGCACGACGGGCGGCACATCGGATGCGCGCTTCATCCGCTCCCATTGCGAGGTCGTCGAATTCGGCCTGGTCGGCCGGACGATGCACAAACTGAACGAGCACGTGGCGCTCGCCGACATCCGGACGCTCGCGGACATCTACAAGACCGTGCTCGATCGCTACTTCACCCCGTGATCCCCGATCTCGCCGAGATCGTCAGGGCGATCAAGGGCACACTCCGGCTGGCGCGGTTCGACGCAACGGCGCTCGCCGACTTCGACCGCAGCTACGACGGCTTCTGGCGCTCCTTCTTCGCTGCCGCACTGGCGGCACCGGCCTATTTCGCGCTGGTGGCACTGCGGCTCCCCCACGACCAGGAGATGACGCTCGACCGCTTCCTGGTCGAGCTCGGCGGCTATGTCGTGTCCTGGCTCGCCTATCCCTATGCCGTGATCTTCCTCGTCCGCCTGGTCGACCGCACCGAGCACTATTTCGACTACATGGTGCCCTACAACTGGGCCGTCGTGCTGCAGGTGTTCCTGCTTCTGTTCCTGGCGGTGCTGACCCACGCCGGCATCGTGCCACCCCGTCCGGCCGTGCTGCTCGAGACCATCGCCGTCATCGCCATCATGATCTTTCAGGGCTTCATCGCGCGCACCGGGTTGCTGATCAGCGTGCCGCACGCGGTCGCCTTCGTCGCCATCGACCTGCTACTCAATCTCATCATCGCCCGGCTGGTGCAGGCCCTGGCCTGACCCGGCGTCGTCCTGCGACGCGTCGTAGCGCACCTCCACGAGGTAGAGACCATCGGCCGGCGCGGTCGGCCCCGCCGCCGCGCGGTCGCGCGCCGCGAGCGCACGTGCCACGTCGTCGGGCGTCCACTTGCCCTCGCCCACCAGCTTGAGCGTGCCGACCATGTTGCGCACCTGGTGGTGCAGGAACGAGCGTGCCGCCACGGCGAATTCGATCGCGTCCCCGGCGCGCGTGACGTCGAGACGGTCGAGCGTCTTGACCGGCGAAGCGGCCTGACAGAGCGCGGCACGGAAGCTGGTGAAATCGTGCCGGCCGAGCAGGCGCGCGGCCGCCGCCTGCATCGCCGCGGCATCGAGCGGCTGCACGATGTGCCAGGCGCGCCGGCGCTCGACCGCGAGCGGCGCCGGCCGGTTGACGATGCGGTAGAGATAGCGCCGCCCGCTGGCCGAAAAGCGGGCATGGAAATCCGGTGGCGCAATCTCGGCCGCCAGAACCGAGATGGCAGCCGGGCGCAAATGGAAGTTGGTCGCGTCGCGCACCGTGGCCGGCGGCCAGTCGCGCTCGAGATCGACATGGGCGACCTGGCCCAGCGCATGCACGCCGGCATCGGTGCGTCCGGCGACGAACAGCGCGACGGGGTGGCCAGCGAATTGCTGGATCGCCTCCTCCATCGCCTGCTGCACCGACGGACCATTGTCCTGGCGCTGCCAGCCGACCAGGCCGCTGCCGTCATACTCGATGAGCAGCTTGTAGCGCGTCATGCGTCAGGATCCGAGCCGCGTCCCGCGCCGCAAGGCGAAGCCGCGCAGGAAAGCGTCTGCGTCGAGCGCTGCCTTACCGGCACGCTGAATGCGCGCGAGGCGCAGCGCTCCCCGGCCGCAAGCAATGGTCAGGCGATCGTCGAGCACCGTGCCCCCAGGGGCACCGCCGGTTCCGTCGACTGGGGCGGCCGCCAGCACCTTGAAGCGCTCGCCCGCATGCTCGAACCAGGCGCCCGGCGCCGGCGACAACGCACGCACGACACGCGCCAGCTCGCCAGCGGGGCGCGACCAATCGAGCCTGCCGTCCTCGCGCGTCAGCTTCGCCGCATAGGTGACGCCCGCGTCCGGCTGCGGCACCGCGACAATGCGGCCGGCGGCGAGTCCGTCGAGCGCCTGCACGACGAGGCGCGCGCCTGATGCGGCCAACAGATCGTGCAGTTCGCCGCCGGTCATCGCCGGTCCGATCGGCGTCTCGGCGGCGCCCAGCATCGGGCCGGTGTCGAGCCCCTCCTCCATCTGCATGATGGTGACGCCGGTTTTCGCGTCGCCCGCCATGATCGCGCGCTGGATCGGCGCCGCGCCCCGCCAGCGCGGCAGCAGTGAGGCGTGTACGTTGAGGCAGCCGAGGCGGGGTGCCTCGAGCATGGGCTTGGGCAGGATCAGACCATAGGCAGCAACAACGGCCGCGTCGAGATCAAGCGAAGCGAAGGCGTCATGCTCGGCCGGATCCCGGAGGCGCGCCGGCGTGCGCACGTTCAGGCCATGCGCTTCGGCCCAGGCTTGCACGGGCGACAGCTGCGGCTTCTTGCCGCGGCCAGCCGGCCGCGGCGGCTGGCAGTAGACGGCGGGCACGGCGTGGCCGGCCGAGACGAGCGCGGCGAGCGATGGCACGGCGAAGTCGGGTGTTCCCATGAAGGCCAGCCGCAGCGCCATCGAGCGCCTCCGGCCCGGCCTAGAGCGCCGTGCCGGCCGCGACCGTCGCTGGCTGCGCCGGGGTCTTGTTCTTCTTGGCCTTGAGCAGCTTGCGCAAGATGATGTTGCGCTTGAGCGCGGAGATGTGGTCGACGAACAGCACGCCGTCCAAGTGATCCATCTCGTGCTGGATGCACGTGGCGAGCAATCCCTTGGCTTCGATCTCGCGGATCTCGTTCTCGTGGTCGAGATAGCGGATGCGCACCTCGGCCGGGCGGACCACGTCGGCGTAGTGCTCGGGCAGCGAGAGACAGCCCTCCTCGTAGGTCGCGTCGTGGTCGGAAGCCCAGACGATCTCGGGGTTTGCCATGCGCAGCGGCTGGGGCGGCTCATCCTTGCGGGCAATGTCGACGACGATGATGCGCACGGGATGCCCGACCTGCGGCGCCGCCAGGCCGATGCCGGGTGCCGCGTACATGGTCTCGAGCATGTCGTCCATCAGGCGCCGAGTCTCGGCGTCGACCCGCTCGACGCGCCGGCATTTTAGTTTCAGCCGCGGATCGGGCGCGACGATGATGGGCAGCTTGGCCATACGCGAAAAAATCCAGGATTTCAGCGCCTCTTAGGTAGGCGCGGCGCGTCGTCCAGTCAAGCGCATCGGACCGTCCAACGAGCTCGGTCGTGCGGGAAGGCGTCGATCCGTGATAGCTTGCCCATGGCCATGGATCCGCTCCTGATCGTCCTCCTGATCGTCACACTGGCAGCCCTCGCAGGCGTCGGCGTGGCGCTTCGCCGCGGCAATGGCGACACGGCCGGGATCGGCCAGGCGGCGCGCGAACTGGCCCAGGGACAAGCGCAGCTCGAAGGCCGGCTCGAGCAGATGGCGGTCGCCGAAGCGGCCGCCCAGGCACGGCTCGCCGAGCACATGCAGGCCCAGGAGCGCCAGCTTGCGCGCATGCTCGAGGAGCGTCTGGCCGAAGTCAGCCGCAAGCTGGGCGAGAGCCTGGACAAGGCGGGCACGCAGACCAACACGACGATCGACGGGCTGCGCGAGCGACTGGCGGTGATCGACGCCGCGCAGAAGAACATCACCGAGCTGTCGGCGCGCGTCGTGGCGCTGCAGGATATTCTCAGCAACAAGCAGGCGCGCGGCGCCTTCGGCGAGTTGCAGCTCGAGGACCTGGTGCGCGACGTGCTGCCGCCCTCGGCCTATTCCTTCCAGGCCGCCCTCGGCGACGGCCGCCGGGTCGACTGCCTCCTGCATCTGCCGAACCCGCCCGGCGCCATTGCGGTCGACGCCAAGTTCCCGCTCGAGAGCTATCGCGCGCTGATGGCGGCCGGCGACGACGCCCAGCGCGCGCTGGCGCGCAAGGCGCTCGGCGTCTCGCTGACCAAGCACATCAACGACATCGCCGACCGCTATATCGTGGCGGGCGAGACGGCGGAGTCCGCGCTCATGTTCCTGCCGAGCGAAGCGGTCTACGCCGAGCTCCACGCCAACCTCGCCGAGATCGTCGACGCCTCGCGGCGCAAGCGGGTGTGGATCGTGTCGCCGACCACCATGATGGCGACGCTGACGACGATCCGCGCCGTGCTCAAGGACGCACGTATGCGCGAGCAGGCACACCTGATCCAGGACGAGGTCCGCAAGCTGATGGAGGACGTCGCACGGCTCGACAAACGGACCGAAACCTTGCAGACCCATTTCGAGCAGGCGAGCAAGGATGTGCGCGAGATCCGCATCTCGGCCGAGAAGGTAACGAAGCGCGCCGAGAGCATCGAGCAGGTCGAGCTGGGCGGCGCGGTCGGAGCCGCCGGCGCGCCGATCGCGGCGCCGAGTGCCGCTGCCGAGCCGGTCGAGCTGTCGTTCGGGCGCACGCGCGCTGGCGGCGCCCAATAGGACAAAAATCATGGCCCGCACTCTGCTCCATGTCGGATGCGGTGCGCGGAATCCCGAGAAGGTGCCGCCGCCGTTTCGCGGCGCGGAGTGGCGCGAGATCCGCCTCGATATCGATCCCTCGGTCGAGCCCGACGTCGTCGCCTCGATCACGGCCATGCCCGAGGTCGCCGCCGACTCGATCGACGCGGTGGTGTGCGCGCACAGCCTGGAACACCTCTATGCTCATGAGGTGCCGCTCGCGCTTCGCGAGTTCCGGCGCGTGCTGCGCACCAGCGGCGTGCTGCTGGTCGTGGTTCCCGACCTGACCGAGGCCGCGGCACTCATCGCCAAGGGGCTTCCGGAGCACGTGCTCTACGAGGCCAAGGCCGGACCGATCACCGCCTATGACGTGGTGTTCGGCTATACCCGCGCGATTGCCAGAGGCGCCACCCAGATGGCGCACCGCTCGGGTTTCGTGCCGCGCCAATTGATGCGCGCGATGGAGGCGGCTGGTTTCGGCGGTAAGAAATGGATGCTGGCCCGCCACAATATCTGGGCCCTGGGTTTCAGGGCCGGCCGCCGGACGACGCGCCGGGGCTGCGTGCCTGCCTCTGATGGCAGGCGATCGGCCGTTTCCAGCCCGCGGCCCCGCCTTGCACCATCCGGAGGCACTGCCCTAGATTAGCTGCGCCGCCGTTTCGGGCGGCTTTCGCCGGCGTTTGCCTTCTCGCGATCCGCCGGGCGCAACGCGGATCGCGCATTTGATCACATCGGAGACGGCACTGGTCGGCGACAGTTCTACAAGCCCGGAGCGTGCAATTGCCGCCCGGGCTCGTGTAGACGGCTGAATACGGCCGGCCATGCTCGACGTCATCCTGCTCGGCGTCGCCGCCCTGATCGGCCTCGGCATCACCGGAGCGCTGTGGCCGCGCCTGCCACAGGCGAATGTCATCGTCTATGGCGGCAGCCTGATCGTTTCGGCCGTCCTCGCGGGGGCCGGCCTGCTCGACCAGCTGCGCCCGTCCTCCGGAGCCGTCGCCGCCCTCTCGCTGCCCATGGGCCTGCCGTGGGTCGAGGTGCATTTCCGCGTCGATCTGCTGTCCGGCTTCTTCGCCGTGCTGCTCAACTTCGCCGGCGCACTGATCAGCCTGTTCGCCCTCGGCTACGGCCGCCATGACGCCGAACCGCGGCGCGTGCTGCCATTCTATCCGGCCTACCTCGGCATGATGAATCTGGTGCTGGTCGCCGATGACGCGTTCGCCTTCCTGTTGAGCTGGGAAACGATGTCGATCGTCTCCTGGCTCCTGGTGCTCGCCAACCATCGCCAGGAGGGCAACGCCCGGGCCGCCTTCATCTACCTGCTGATGGCGAGCTTCGGTACGCTGGCGCTCCTATTTGCCTTCGGCCTGCTCGCCGGCGCCGAGGGCGGCTACAGCTTTGCCGCCATGCGCGCCGGCACGCCCGATGCGTGGGCCGCCGGCTTCGTCGTCATCCTGGCGCTGATCGGCGCTGGATCGAAAGCCGGTCTCGTGCCGCTCCACGTCTGGCTGCCCTTGGCCCACCCCGCGGCACCGAGCCACGTGTCCGCGCTGATGAGCGGCGTCATGACGAAGATCGCGATCTACGGCTTCATCCGCATCGTCTTCGACCTCGTCGGCGCGCCGCAACAATGGTGGTGGGGCGGCATGATCATGTGCGTCGGCGCGATCTCTGCCGTGCTCGGCATCCTCTACGCCCTGATGGAGCGCGACCTCAAGACGCTGCTCGCCTATTCGACCGTCGAGAATGTCGGCATCATCATGATCGGTTTGGGGCTGTCGCTCGCGTTTCGCGCCAGCGGCGTGCCCGAGTACGCCGCCCTGCCCTTCGTCGCTGCGCTGTTCCATGCGCTCAATCATGCGCTGTTCAAGAGTCTGCTCTTCTGTAGCGCGGGCGCTGTCCTGACGGCGACGGGAGTGCGCGACCTGGAGCGGCTCGGCGGCCTCATTCACCGCATGCCGCGGACGGCGGTCGTCGCCCTGGTCGGCTGCTTCGCGATCGCCGGCCTGCCCCCGCTCAACGGCTTCGCCTCGGAATGGATGATGTTCCAGGCCGTATTCACCAGCCCGAGCCTGCCGCAGCCCTTGCTCAAGCTCATCGTGCCGCTCGCCGGCGTGGCGTTGGTGCTGGCGGCGGCGCTCGCGGCCGCCTGCTTCGTGCGTCTCTACGGCGTGCTCTTCCTCAGCCGCCCTCGCACCGCGCAAGCTGCGGCTGCAAGCGAGGTGGAGCCGACCATGACTGTGGCGATGGGCTTGCTGGCGACGCTATGCCTGTGCCTCGGCGCTTTGCCGGCGCTCGCCGTCAAGCTGATCGATCCCCTCGCCGCCGCGATCGTCGGCGCCGGCCTGCCGTCGGGCGCGGGCTGGCTGTTCCTGGCGCCCGTGGTCGGCGAGCTCAATTCCTATAGCGGCATCATCGTGCTCGCCGTCATGACCGGCTTCGGCCTGCTGGTCGTGCTGCTCGCCCATCGGCTCGGCACCAGCCGGCTGCGCCGCTCGGCACCCTGGGATTGCGGCTTCCCGTCGAGCGATCCGGCGACGCAGTACAGCGCCTCGAGCTTCGCCCAGCCGCTGCGCCGCGTGTTCGCGACGGTCGTTTTTCGCGCGAACGAGACGGTCGACATGCCCGATCCGGGTGAAACCCGCGCCGCGAGCTTCAAGCTCGGCCTGTGGGACCCGGCCTGGCGGCTGATCTTCGACCCCTGCGCTCGCCTGATCGGCTTCCTCGCCGACCGTTTCAACGCCATGCAGTTCATGACCATCCGGCGCTACTTGTCCCTCATGTTCGCGGCGCTCATCGTTCTGCTGTTCGCCGTCGCGGCGACCGCCCAATGACGGCCGCGCTCCTGCAGGTCGCGCAGATCGCGCTGGTCGTGCTGCTGGCGCCGCTGATGACCGGCCTCGTGCGCCTGATCAAGGCGCGGCTGCTCGGGCGGCGCGGACCGCCGCTCCTCCAGCCCTACCGCGATCTGACGCGCCTCTTGCGCAAGGACGCCGTGCTTGCCGCCAATGCCTCCTGGCTGTTCCGGGCGGCACCATACTTCGTCTTCGCGCTGACCTGGCTCGCCGCCTCGCTGGTGCCGGGCGTCACCGCCGTCCTGGCTCTGGCACCCACCGCGGATCTGATCGCGCTGATCGCGATTCTCGCCAGCGCACGCTTCCTGCTGGCGCTCGCCGGCATGGATGTCGGCACGAGCTTCGGCGGTATCGGCTCCAGCCGCGAGATGCTGATCGCCGCACTCGCCGAGCCGGCCATGCTGATGGTGACCTTTACCGTGGCGCTGGTCGCCAAATCGACCTCGCTCAGCGAGATTGCGCGCTTCATCATCGGCGGCGGCGTCGGCCTCGAAGTATCGCTGGCGCTGGCGCTCATGGCTGTGCTGATGGTCGCGATCGCCGAGAACGGCCGCGTGCCGGTCGACAATCCGGCTACCCATCTCGAGCTCACCATGGTGCACGAGGCCATGGTGCTCGAATATTCCGGCCGTCATCTAGCGATGATCGAAGCGGCGAGCATGCTCAAGCTGCTCACCTACGCCTCGATGATCGCCTGCATCTTCGTGCCCTGGGGCATGGCGGTCGAAGCGACGCCACATGCGCTCCTGCTCGGCCTCGTGACCTACGTCGCCAAGCTTGCCGCCGCCGCCGTGCTGCTCGCCGTTTTCGAGACCTCGATCGCCAAGATGCGCGTGTTCCGCGTCGCCGAGTTCCTCGGCGGCGCGCTGATGCTGTCGCTGATCGCGACGATCGTGCGCCTGATGTCCGAGGGCCTGTGATGAGTCCAAGCCTGCTCGGCCAGCTCGACTACTCCGCCGCCCATCTGTTCTCGGCCATGGTGCTGCTGGGCAGCTTCGCCATGATCTACCAGCGGCGCATGGTCGGCATGTTCAATGCCTTCGCGTTCCAGGCCTTCGCTCTGGCGGCGGCAGCCGCCTGGCAGGCCTATATCCAGGAGGCGCATCATCTCTACGTCACGGCGGCGATGGCGCTGCTGCTCAAGGGCCTGCTCATTCCCTTCGCGCTCCGGGTCATTGTGCGCCGGCTCGATATTCACCGCTCCATCGAAGTCGTGATCGGCATTGGCGTGACGATGCTGGTGGGCATCGGCCTCGTCGCGCTGTCCGCGCTGCTGGTCATGCCGGTGACGGCCGGCGCCGCGGCAACGACGCGCGAGGACCTCGCGCTCGCCCTCTCCGTCGTGCTGATCGGGCTCCTGATCATGATCAGCCGGCGCAATGCCGTGACGCAGGTAATCGGCTTCATGTCGATGGAGAACGGCCTGATCCTCGCGGTGATCGGCGTGGCCGGCATGCCGCTGGTGGTCGAGATGAGCGTGGCGTTCGCCGTTCTGGTCGCCTTCATCATCTTCGGGCTGTTCTTCTTCCGGATCCGTGAGCGCTTCGACAGCCTCGACGTGCACTATCTGGAAACCTTCCGGGGCGAACGGCGATGAACGGGACGCTGGTCGATCCGATCCACGCCATACTCGGCCTGCCGCTGCTGGCCGCCGCCGCGCTCACCCTCATGCCGTCTCATCGCATGGCCGCCAAGGTGAACATTCTGGCCGCATTCGGCACGTTCCTCGCCACCACCCAGCTCTTCCTGCACCGGCCGGAGCCGACGGCCCTGGTGTTCATCGACGACTTCAACATCTATCTCGTCGTCCTGACTGCGTTCGTCGCGTTCACGTCGAGCATGTTCAGCGCCGACTACATCCAGCACGAAGTCGATATCGGCAAGCTGCCGCCGATCTATCTGCGCTTCTACTCGGCGATGTTCCAGCTTCTGACGTTCTCCATGCTGCTGGCGCTGGTCTCGAACAATCTCGGCTTGATGTGGGTCGCCGTCGAGGCGGCGACGCTCACCACTGTCGTGATGGTCAGCGTCTATCGCACGCGCGAGGCGATCGAGGCGGCCTGGAAATATTTCATCCTGGCGAGCGTCGGCATCGCGCTTGCGCTGTTCGGCACGATCCTGATCTATCTCGCCGCCCAGCCCGTCATGGGCCCGAGCCTCGAGGCGATGGCGTGGGCCGCGATCCTGCCGCACGCGCCACAGATGGCGCCCGAGCTGCTCAACCTCGCCTTCGTTTTCCTGTTGGTCGGCTAC
Source organism: Alphaproteobacteria bacterium (assembly GCA_016869645.1). Classification (GTDB taxonomy): domain Bacteria; phylum Pseudomonadota; class Alphaproteobacteria; order SHVW01; family SHVW01; genus SHVW01. Next base: position 56,654 of record VGDO01000006.1, on the reverse strand, counting down.
GGAACCAAGGTCGGGCTCTTTCCGCTTCATGCCTGGTTGCCGGACGCGCACTCGGAGGGCCCGACGCCGATCTCCGCCGTGCTGTCCGGCCTGCTGCTCAACGTGGCGCTCTATGCCGTCATCCGCTTCAAGATGCTGCTGGCCGCCAACGGCGCCGCGCTTTCGCCGGGACCGCTGATGATCGCCATCGGCCTCACCTCCCTGCTGTTCGCCGCGGTCATGCTTTATCGTCGGCGCGACATCAAGCGTCTGTTCGCCTACAGTTCGATCGAGCACATGGGCATCGTGACATTCGCCTTCGGCATGGGCGGCCCGCTCGCCAATTTCGCCGGCCTGCTGCACATGGCGATGCACAGCCTGACCAAGTCGGCGATCTTCTTCACGGTCGGCCACATTGCCCAGGTCAAAGGCACCCAGCGCATGAGTGAGATCGGCGGCCTGACGGCGAGCCATCCGTGGCTCGGCTGGACGTTCGTCATCGCCGTGCTCGCGATCGCCGGGTTGCCGCCCTTCGGCCTGTTCATGAGCGAATTCGTGCTCGTCACCTCGACATTTGCGCGCGCCCCGGCGCTCGCGATCCTTCTCGTTCTCGGCTTGCTCGTCGCGTTCGGCGCCATGGTCTTGCGCGTGCAGTCTCTCGCCTTCGGCGCAGTGGTCGGACCGACCGAGGGGAACACGGTACGGCTTCGCCTGTCCCTGTTGCCGATCCTCGTGCACCTCGGTCTCGTGCTGGCGGCCGGACTGTGGCTGCCCGCGCCGCTCGTCGCCTGGTTCCAGGCCGTGGCGCGGCAGCTCGGATAGGCCGGCGCCATGAACGACGTCCCCGGCCTGCACGCCTTCCTTGCCGAGCTCAGCCCGGTGGCTGGTCAGTTGCCATGGCCGCGTCACCACCTCGACCTCGCGGGCTGGCGCGTCCTGGCGCGACGGCTCGACGGCTCGACCTGGTCGCTGTTGGGCCTGTGGGGCGAACCCGCGACCATCCATGCAGCTTTCCGCGACGAGGTTGACGGCGCCGTTGCGGCCGTCAATCTCAACTGCCCGGAGCGGCGCTATCCGAGCCTGAGTGTCGCGCGACCCGCGGCAATCCGCCTCGAGCGTGCCGCGCGCGACCTGTTCGGCCTGATCGCGGACGGCGCGGTCGACGAACGGCCCTGGCTCGATCACGGGCGGTGGCGCGAGGACCACCCGCTGGCGCGGCCGCGCCTGCCGGGCGAAGCCGCGCCGGCCAAGGCCGTCGACGCACTCGACTACCCCTTCCTTCCGGTCGACGGAGATGGCCTGCACCAGATCCCGGTCGGACCCGTTCATGCCGGGATCATCGAGCCGGGCCATTTCCGCTTCCATGCCAACGGCGAGACCGTGGTGCGCCTGGAGGAACGACTCGGCTACGTCCACAAGGGCGTCGAGAAACTGATGCAGGGCAAGTCGGCGGGCGACGCGATCAAGGTTGCGGCACGGCTGTCGGGTGACAGCTCGGTGGCTCTCGGCCTCGGCTTCGCGCGCGCGGCCGAGGCTGCGACCCTCACCGAGGTGCCGGCACGCGCCCACTGGCTGCGCGCGCTCATGGCCGAGCTGGAGCGCATGGCCAATCACTTCGGCGATATCGGCGCGATCTGCAACGACGCATCCTTTACCTTCATCCACGCCCATTGCAGCGCCATGCGCGAGGCGGTGCTCCGGTCCGCCGCTTCGTGCTTCGGCCACCGCCTGATGATGGATTGCGTCGTGCCCGGCGGCGTCGCGGCGGATTTGACCTCTGGCGGCACAGCCGAACTGGCGCGGCTGGTCAACGATCTGGCGCAGCGCTTCGAGTACGTGATGCGCATCTACGACGCCAAGGCGTCGCTGCTCGATCGCACGCTCGGCACCGGCGTGACCCTGGGCGAGCTGGTGCATCGCTTCGGTGCCGGCGGCTATGTCGGCCGAGCTGCGGGGCGCAGCTTCGATGCACGGCGCAACCCAGGTTATCCGCCCTATGACGAGCTCGATTTCGACGTGCCGACCATGACCGAGGCGGATGTCCATGCCCGGCTGTGGATCCGCGTCGAGGAGATCCGGCAGAGCCTGAAGATCGTCCGCCAGATCCTCGCCCATCTGCCCATGGGGCCGGTGCAGGCGCCGCTGCGCGCGCGGGCCGGCGAAGGCATGGCGCTCATCGAAGCGTTTCGCGGCGAGTGCCTGACCTATGTCAGGCTCGACGTCACCGGGCATGTCGAGCGCGCCCACCAGCGCGACGCGTCGTGGTTTCACTGGCCGCTCCTGGAGTCCGCCGTGCTCGGCAACATCGTCGCCGACTTTCCGTTATGCAATAAGTCCATCAATGGCTCATATTCGGGTCATGATCTGTAAGCGCCGACCATGCTCAAGCTGATCGCCAAGACCCTGATGCAGGGACCGATGACGATCGACGCGCCGGTCAAATCCGATGCCGCGATCGAGGAGCTGGGTCGCGCCGTCGAGCGGGCGACGCGCCGGCGGCTCGGCCGCAGCCTGATGATCCGCGAGGTCGATGCCGGCTCGTGCAATGGCTGCGAGCTCGAGATCCACGCGCTCAACAACCCGATCTACGACATCGAGCGTTTCGGCATCCGCTTTGTCGCCTCGCCGCGGCACGCCGACGTGCTGATGGTGACGGGTCCCGTGACAACCAACATGGCCGAGGCGCTCAAGCGCACCTATGACGCCACGCCCGATCCCAAATGGGTGGTCGCGATCGGCGACTGTGCCTTCGACGCGGGCGTGTTCGCCGGCAGTTATGCCGTGGTCGGCGGCGTTTCGGCCGTCGTGCCGGTCGACCTGCATATCAAGGGTTGCCCGCCCACACCGTCGCAAATGCTCCAGGGGCTGCTCGCCCTGCTCGACCGGGCCGACGCGTCCACGGTGGCACGCTGATGCCGAGAGCGGCCGTCATGGCATCGACGGCGGCCGTTGCCGCGGTCCTGGTTGCATGGGGTGGACCGGCATCGGCACAGCAGCGCGGACCCGCCTCGGACTGCCAGCGCCTGCCCGGCGGCAATGCGCCCATGCAACGCCTCGCCGGCCTGACGACGCCGCTTGCGGTGCGCAGCCTGGAGCTGACCTATTTCGGCAAGCGCCTCGCCGATTTCACGGGCAAGGATTTCGACGAGCTGAAGCAGATCTATCCGGCGTGCAATCCCAACGACAAGGGAGGGGCAGAGACCGTCGACCGCTTCCAGGCGGTCGTTCTGGCGGCTCAGAAGAACCGACAGGACACGGCGGACTGGATCGAGAAAGTGAAGTTCGAGGCGGGCGGCCTGCCGGCGACACGGGACGGCATCGTCCGCATTACCGTGCTGTGGTACGAGATGGAGCAGAAGATCCCCGATCTCATGCCGGCCGACGCCGAGGACCTACAGAGGTATCTGTCGCGACGCATGAACGAGCTCTACGCCAAGGCCCCGGCGCGCCGCGCGGGCGAGGAACTGGCGCCAGTGGTCAGGCCGCCGGCGGCCGCGATCGAGATCAAGCCCGCGCCGGATGCCCAGCCGGCCCAGCCGCCGGCCCGATAGACGTCGTTCGCCGGATGCTCAGACCGAGCGGCGCGCCTTGAGCGCGGCGGCCAGCGTGCCGTCGTCGAGATAGTCGAGCTCGCCGCCGACCGGCACGCCGTGGGCGAGGCGCGAGACGGCGATGCCCGAGCCGGCGAGCCGGTCCGTCACGTAGTGCGCCGTGGTCTGGCCGTCGACCGTGGCGTTCAGCGCCAGGATGATCTCGCGCACCTCGCCGCCGCGCGCGCGCGCGACCAGCGCGGCGATATTGAGATCGTCCGGCCCGACGCCGTCGAGCGCGCTCAACGTGCCGCCCAGCACATGGTAGCGGCCGCGGAACACGGCGGCACGCTCGAGTGCCCAGAGATCGGCGACGTCCTCGACGACGCAGAGCACGCTGCGGTCGCGCCGCTCGTCGGTACAGATGCCGCACGGATCGGCGACGTCGAGATTGCCGCAGGTTGCGCACGGCTTGATCTGTCGCGCCGCCTCGGCCAGCGTCTCGGCGAGCGGCAGCATCAGCCCGTCGCGCTTCTTGAGCAGATGAAGCGCCGCACGGCGCGCCGAGCGCGGTCCGAGGCCGGGCAGCCGCGCCAAGAGGCCGATCAGACGGTCGATCGCGCCGGGGGTCATCCCTGACGTCATGCCGCCACCCGCGACGCAGGGATGCTCAGAACGGCAGCTTGAGTCCCGGCGGCAGATTGAGCCCGCCGGTCAACTTGGCCATTTCCGCGGCGACATGGGCCTCGACCTTCGCCTTGGCATCGTTCGCCGCGGCGAGAATCAGATCCTCCAGGACTTCCACGTCCTTGGGATCGACCAGCGACGGATCGATCTTGACCTTACGCATGTCGCCCTTGCCGTTGAGCGTCACCTGCACCATGCCGCCGCCCGCCGCCCCGGTCACTTCGATCTGGTCGAGCTTGGCCTGCATCTCGGCCATCTTGGCCTGCATCTGCTGGGCCTGCTTCATCATCTGACCGAGATTCTTCATCGACTTTCGTCTCCATCGGGCAACTCGGAATCGCTATCGAAAACCAGATCGGCAGCAGAATCGCCGGCCGGACCGGTATCGCCCGGCGTCGGCCGCGCCTCCTCGGCAACGCCGGCGCCTTCGGCCGGCGCAGCGGCCAATGGCTGGTTGAGGTCGCGAATCGCGGTGATGGCGGCGCCGGGAAAGGCGTCCAGCACGGCGCGCACGAGGGGATGCTCGGCCGCCTGATCGAGCCGCTTCGCCGACGCGGCACGGCGCTGCTCGGCCAGCGTCGGCGCGCCCTCCGTTTGCGAAACAGCGACGACCCAGCGCCGGCCCGTCCACTGCGTCAGCAGCAGGCCGACCCGGTTGGCGAGATCGGCCGGCGCGCCCGCGGGACGGAATTCGATCCGCCCGGGTTCGAAGGCGACGAGATGAACGTTGTTGAGAAGGCGCGTGCGCAGCTCGGATTCCCGGCGCGCCTCGAACAGCGCCACGACCTGCTCGAAGGTCTGCGGATCGGCCGGCGCCGCCTCCGTCCTGGCTTCTGCGCTTGGCCGCGCATCGAGCTCGGCGCGCGGTGCACCGGCGAGTGCCGTCCCGCCGGAACCGATCGAGGGGCCGACCGCCGCGCTTGCGCGCGGATGCGGCGCAGCCGACACGCCGCTGCCATTGCCGCCGCCGGCGGTCGCCGGCGATCCACCATCGGCGCGCAACGCCCGCACGAGGTCGCCCGGGGTGGGCAGATCGGCGGCATAGGCGAGTCTGACGATCAGCATCTCGAGGGCGGCGAGCGGCTGCGGCGCCTGCTGAACTTCGCCCAGGCCCTTGAGCAGCATCTGCCAGGCGCGCGTCAGGTTGGCGATCGACAGGCGCTGCGCCATGTCGCCGCCGCGCTTGATCTCCGTCTCCGATGCGCCCGCCGCGTGATCGGAGGTCGCCTCGGGCGCCAGCTTCACGCGGGTCAGCCAGTGCGCGAGCTCGAGCAGGTCCTGAACGAGCACGATCGGATCAGCGCCCGCGCGGTAGAGCTCGCCGACCCTCGCCAGCGCCGCGGCGACGTCGCCGCGCATCAGCGCCTCGAACAGCTCGAAGGTTTCGCCGCGGTCGGCGAGGCCGAGCATGTCGCGCGTCTGCTGGGCACTGACGGCGCCGCCGCCGAGCGCAATCGCCTGATCGAGGATGGACAGACCATCGCGCGCCGAGCCGTCGGCGGCGTAGGCGATCAGCTCGATGGCACCCGGCTCGACCGTCGCCCCTTCCTTCGCCGCGACGTCGGTGAATAGCTTGGCCAGCTCGTCGCGCTCGATCCGCCGCAGATCGAAGCGCTGGCAGCGCGACAGCACGGTGACCGGCACCTTGCGGATCTCGGTGGTGGCGAAGATGAATTTCACATGCTCCGGCGGCTCCTCCAGTGTCTTCAGCAGCGCGTTGAAGGCGTTGCGCGACAGCATGTGCACTTCGTCGATGATGTAGATCTTGTAGCGCGCCACGACGGGCTTGTAGCGCACGCCCTCGATCACCTCGCGAATGTCGTCGACGCCGGTGCGGCTTGCGGCATCCATCTCGATGACGTCGACATGGCGGTCCTCGGCGATGGCGCGACAATTCTCGCACACGCCGCAGGGCTGGATGGTCGGGCCGCCCTTGCCGTCCGTCCCGATGCAGTTGAGCGCCCGCGCGATGATGCGTGCCGTCGTCGTCTTGCCAACGCCGCGCACGCCGGTCAACACGAAGGCGTGCGCGAGGCGGCCTTGCGCGATCGCGTTCGACAGCGTGCGGACCATCGCGTCCTGGCCGACCAGACCGGCGAAATCCTGCGGTCGATACTTGCGGGCAAGGACCCGATAGGGCGACGTACCGGTGTCTGCTTGCATCGGGCCCAGCTGGATGCTCGGTTCTTGGAAAGGTGGGAGACTGGACGGACGACCCAGGCCGAAACTCGTTACGGCTGCTTCCTTCCGGACCTGACCGGGTTGGCGAGGGACCTGTCCGCCGCCAGCCTCCCGTCGTCACTATATCAGCTTTCACTTGGAGCCGTACAAGAGGCGGGCAACTGGGACCCGCTGTCTCAGCGGGCGTTCGCGGAGGTGACAGGACGGGCCGGTCCGTCTATAGGGTTGCACGATGATTCGCATGAATTTCTACGCTGGCGGCGCGCTCGACCGCATGGCCGGCCGGCGCGACGATCAGACGTGGTTCGATGGGCTGCTGGCCGAGCCGCGCACGCGCATCCTGCCGGTCTGGCGCAGCCACAACCTGATCGTCGAGCACGACCCGCCGCAGGCGGTCTTCATCGAACGGGCCGAAGCGGACGCCCTGCTGCTGCAAGCCCGTGCCGTGGCGCTGCTCGGCGTCGTCGATGCGATCGCCCATGTCGCCGTTGACCTGTCGCATCTCGAGGAGGAGGTCGTACGCGGCCATGTCGGTGCCCGCGGCAGCTTCGTGGATCTGCGCCGCGTCGGGCCGTTGATCGATCGCCAGCACGGCTCGCTGCTGGCCTACGCGCGCGGCCTGATGCACTGGCACGCCCGCCATGGCTTCTGCGGCGCATGCGGTGCGCCGACCCGCGTCGTCCAGGCCGGCCATGTCCGCGAGTGCACCAATCCGGACTGCAAGGCCCAGCATTTCCCGCGCACCGATCCGGCGGTCATCATGCTGATCGAGGACCGCGACGGACCAGACGGACCGCGCTGCCTGCTCGGCCGACAGAAGATCTGGCCGCCGGGCATGCATTCGACGCTGGCGGGCTTCGTCGAGCCGGGCGAAAGCCTGGAAGAGGCCGTCGCGCGCGAGGTCTACGAGGAGGTCGGCATCCGTGTCGAGGACGTGCGCTACCACTCCTCGCAACCCTGGCCGTTCCCCGCCTCGATCATGCTGGGGTTCTATGGCCGCGCCGCGAGCACGGAGATCCGCGTCAACACCGATGAGCTGGAGAATGCCTTCTGGGCGACCAAGGCGGACATTGCCCGCTTCCCCGAGCGCGGCTTGTTCCTGCCCCGCGCCGATTCGATCGCACGTCGGCTGATCGAGGATTGGCTGGCCGGCGCCTGATTCCGAAGGCTAATCCTCGGCCGGCTGTTCCTGAGGCTGCTCCATCGGATCGGCCTCGAGCTGGTTCTGGCTGTCGTCGACCTGCTCGACCTTGATCGACGCCGATTCGCGGCGAACCTGCTCGGGAAACGATATCGCGATGGCGGGAAAGACAATGATCAGCGCCACCGCGACGATCTGCAGGATCATGAATTCGAACATGCCCCTGTAGATCGTCGCGAGCGACCATTCCTTGACGACCTGCTTGAGGTAGTAGGCCGACATCGCCACGGGCGGTGACAGATAGGCCGTCTGCAGCGTGACCGCAACCACGGCACCGAACCAGACCATGACGAAGTCCGGCGAAATGTCGAGCGACACGCTGATGTGCGGCATCAACGCGCTGATGATCGGATAGAAGATCGGCAGGAACACGAGGATGATCGCAGGCCACTCGAAAGGCCAGCCAAGCAGGAATACGAGCACAATCACCGCGAGCAGCAGCAGGACCGGCGGCAGCGGCAGGGCGAGCATGGTCTCGGTCAGCCAGTTGGCCCCGCCCAGCCGCGAGAAGACTGCACCGAATATGTTCGACGTCATAGCCAGCAGCAGCACCATGCTCGACGTCGCCGTGGTCGCCAGCACCGAGCGCTTGAGGCCGGCGTAGCTGAGCTTGCCGTAGGCGGCGGCGAGGATCAGCGCGCCCAGCGCGCCGATCGCCGCGGCCTCCGTCGGCGTCGCCAGACCGGCGATGATCGAGCCCAGCGTCGCCGCGATCAGGCCGGCAAGCGGCACGACACCATAAACCAGCTCCTTGACGATCACCCACGGATCGCGCACCCGCTCCTCGGGCGGCACGGGCGGCCCGAGCGCGGGGTTGAGATAGGAGCGACCGAGCAGGTAGACGACATAGAGGCCGGCGAGCAGGAAGCCCGGCCCGAATGCCGCCGAATAGAGCTCGGCGACCGAGACGCCGAGCACCGGTCCCATGACGATCAGCATGACCGAAGGCGGAATCAGGATGCCCAGCGTGCCGCCGGCCGTGATGGCGCCCGCCGAAAGCCGCCCGTCATATCCGGACCGGATCATCATCGGGCTCGCCATGATGCCGAGCACGGTCACCGCGGCGCCGACGATGCCGGTCGCCATGGCGAAAACGGTCGAAGTCAGGATCACCACGACGTAGAGGGAGCCGCGGATCGGTGCCAGCAGGTCGCGGAAGGCGCGGAACAATCGTTCCATCATGCCCGCCTGCTCGGTGATGAACCCCATGAACACGAAGAGCGGCACGGCGGCCAGCAACTCTTCCTTCATGAGCCCGATCGTCTGGAAATAGGCGAGATCGAAGACCGTGCGTCCCAGCCCGACGTAGCCGAAGCTGAACGCCAGGAACAGCATGGTGAAGCTGATCGGGAAGCCGATGAAGATGGCGCCGAGCAGGACGACCAGCATGATCAGGCCGAGCGCGGTGGAGAAATCCAAGGTCTAGACCTCCACCTTCTCTTTGTGCTCGAGCTCGAGGCCCGTGCGCGCCGCATAGAGGCTCTTGATCGTCTCCGAGACGCCTTGGATGAGCAGCAGAGCGCAGGTCGCCGGGATCACCATCTTGAAAGGCCACAAGATCGGCCGCCATGGCGTCTGCTCCGAGGTTTCTCCGATCTGAAAGGCGTACCAGCCTTCCTCCCAACCGATCGCCAAGAACACGATGAGTGACGGAAAGAAAAAGACGACATAGGCCACGGAGTCGATCACGGCGCGGGTCCTGATCGACCATTGCTCGAAAAAGAAGTCGGTGCGGATGTGCGCGCCCTTGTGCAGCGCGTAGGCCGCGCCGAGCATGAAGATCGCGCCGTACAGCATGTACGTCACGTCGTAGACCCAGATGGTCGGCGCGCTGAACAGGTAACGCGCGAACACCTCGTAGCTGACCGCGAAAACCATGGGGACGTTGAGCCACGCCACCCAGACGCCGCTGGCGTCGGTGAACCGGTCGATCTTTCGGGTGATCGCGATGAGGGTCGGCGACAGCGCCATAGAACCCCGGCCTTCAGCAGCAACCGGCAGCGGAGCGGCGACCCTGCGCTCCGCTGCCCAGCCGCAGCTCGCTCAGTTGCTCTTGGCCGGAGCAGCCCGCTTTTCGGGCCAATAGTAGTTGGCCGCGAAGGAGTAGGGCGGGAACATGAAGCGCTTGGCCGGCACTACCTTGGAGGCGTAGGCGCGCTGCGATTCGAGCACCTTCTTGAAGAACGGGTTCTTGGCCGACTCTTCCTTGGCGATCTCGTCCCACGCCTTGAAGAAGGCGGTCAGGATCTCCGGCGGTGTGCGCAGGATCTGCGTGCCGTGCTTGGTGCGCATCTCCTCGATCGCATCGGCGTTCTGATGCTGCCACTTGACCCACCAGCGCAGGAAGGTTTCCGACGTCGCCGAGCGGATCGCCTCTTGCTGCTGCGGCTTGAGGCTCGCCCACACCTCGGAATTGATCATCAGCTCGCCGATCGACGAGCTCTCATGCATGCCCGGCGTGTAGTGGTACTTCCAGACCTGCGGCAGGCCGAGCTTGAGATCCTCGACGCCACCGACCCATTCGGCGCAGTCGATCACGCCGCGCTGCGCGGCCGGCACGATTTCGCCGCCGGGCAAGTTGACCGTCTGCATGCCCATGCGCTGATAGATCTCGGCCACGATGCCGGTCTGCCGGCACTTCAGGCCCTTGAAGTCCTCGAGGTTCTTGATCGGCCGCTTGAACCAGCCGAGCGCCTGGGGGCTCGCCGGCAGGATCGGGAACACGACGAGGTTGAGCTTGAGCTCCTTCTGGTAGAACTCCCACCACAGGTCGAGACCGCCGCCCTCGTACAGCCACCCCATGTAGTCCATGTGATCCATGCCGGCGATGCCGGCCGGCGTGGCAGAGAACAGCGTCGCCGCCTTGTTCTTGCCGACCCAGTAGTAGGCGATCGCATGGGCACCATCGATCACCTTCTTGTGGGTGGCGTCGAGCACTTCGAAGGGCGGCACGATCTGACCGGCCGCGAGGGCCTCGATCTTGAGTTCGCCGCCGGTCAGCTTGTCGACCCGTTCGGCGAAGAATCGGAAATTGTCCTGCAGCGTCAGGCTGGCCGGCCAGGTCGACTGCATTTTCAAGGTCCGTGACTGTTGCGCGTCGGCCTGGCTCGAGAAACCAAGCGCCGCGACGAGCGCGGCCAGCGCGGACATGGTTTTGAACACAATTCGCATTTGTGCGCTCCCCTTGTTGGCCGCGATGGCGGCGCCGTTCGGAATGTCTTAATTGGCCGCTTAGGCGGCCAAGTATCGTACATGATTTATCCCGGCTGCCACCCATTATTGCGGGCGGACCATCCCAACCCCCCGGAAGCCGTTGCCCAAAATGAAGGCAAAAAAGGATGCTGCCCCGCGCGCCATGCGCACGGCAGGCTGGCCATCCTCCGATACGGGCCGGATCGACGAGGGGCGCGCTCAGGCCGCCCGCGCGTCCTTCACCACAAGAAGCTCGGTCAGGTGCCGCGCAATGGCGCGCATGCCGAAGCGCCCGGCCTTCGCCTCGGCTTCGGGGTTGTAGTTGGTATTGGTGTTGACGTCATAGGTGAAGGGCCGGCCCGTTGGATCGACGATGAATTCGATTCCGGCGATACCGATGCCGTTGGCGGCGAGGAAGCGCTCATAGGCGGGCACGAGCGGACTGGCGAAACCGTCGATGATGCGGAAGCGCTCGGGCGGTGCGCTCGCAGGGCTGACATCCGCCATGCCGGCGGCGTCGACATTGCAGGCATCGGCCGGGCAGAGCTGGAACCCCTGACTGGTGTCGACGCGGACGGCATAGAGGAAGCGCCCGCCAACGAACTCGACGCGGGTGATGAAGGGCTCGGGAGGCTTGATGTAACGCTGCACCAGCGTGATGCCGTCGACCGGCTGCTCGAAGGCGTCACCGGCGAGATATTCATCGAGGCCCGCGCGGCTGAGGAACAACCGCACACCGAGACCCTTGCCGCCGCGGTTGTGCTTGAGGATGACGGGGTAGCCCAGTCGTTCGGCGGCCGGCGCGACGTGCTCCTTGCCGATCGTGGCGATGGTCGCCGGCGTCTCGATGCCGTGCCTCGCCAGCGCCTGATATTGCGCGACCTTGCTGATCTCGAGCTGGAGCGCGCGGCCGCCATTGACCACGGTCCGGCCGTGACGTTCGAGCCAAGCCAGGACCGCTCCGGTGTACTCCGCGGCATAGCGATGATCGCGCGTGTGCGACGAGGCGCTCATGCGGTTGTAGTAGACGCCGTCCGGCGGAGCGCCGGACAAGTCCACGGTGCCGCGATCGAGGAACCATTCCTCAATCGGCGTGCCGAGCTCGGCAAAGGCCGTGCGCAGCGGCACAACCCATTCATTGTTTTCGTGAATGACATGAACTTTGGCCATGGCGGGCATCCTATGGGTGATGATATACATGGAACATATGTTATTGCTGGCTAATTACACAAGAATAATTTATATAATATAAAAATACGTATCTATTGTGTTAATTTGGCCGTTGGCTCCGCCGGTCGGGGTGTGAGACGTCCCCTCAGTCGGAGTCGTTGGCGACCGTATAGCTCTTGGGAATCAGGCCGCGGGTGGCAAGCATGGCCCTGTCCGCGCCGACCTTGCCCACCCATTGGACAAGAGCGTCGGAGACCGGCGGCCGCGCATAGATCAACTCGAGCAGGGCCGCATCATCGCGGCGCTCGCACCAATATCGGCATGCCAGCATGCCGCCGCTTTCGGCAATCACGCGGGCGTTCGCCACGAACTCCATCCTGCGACGCTGCCGCAGGACGATTCGGAGCTCGAGATTCTCGTCGATGGCCGGCGGCAACCGTACGGGCCCGAACAGCAGGCCGGTCGTCGATATCTTGCTGAGCCCGTAGCCTTGACCGCGCCACACGACGCAGTCCATGGCCAAACTCCCGGTCGTCATGCCGCCCCCGAAGTGACGACGTCGCCTGCATCGGCGACAGAGAGGCCATCATGGACAGTCGCGGGTTAAGGCGGGGTTAACGTCGACGGCGGCCGGCGCGGCCCAGAGGGATTGCACCCGCTGCACCACGCGAACCGACCATCTGGGGCGTTTCACGGCTTGCGGCCTTCTTTCAATCTCAACGGACCGCATCGCGCGTAACTGCGATGCATCGGGAGCCCTCGCCCCGCTCGCACAAAGAGGGTCTCAACGGACGATTGGTTCCTTTGACAAACCCGCCATGCTGTAATCGATCGGCTTTCAGGCTGGAATTTGCGACGACACCATGACCGAGACCGCCAAACGACCCCTTCGCATCGGAAGCATCGATGCGCTGCTACCACCCGAAATGGCCCTGGCGTGCGAAGCGGCAGGCGCAACCAAAGCCGCGCGGGATGAGATCGGGCTCATTGTCCTGGGGCTTCTCGCCGGCGCGTTCATTGCGTTCGGTGCGGTGTTCATGACGGTGGTGACGACCGGATCGGGCGAACTCCCTTGGGGCGTATCGCGCCTTCTTGCCGGTTTGGTCTTCTCGCTTGGCCTCATTCTGGTCATCGTCGGAGGCGCCGAGCTTTTCACCGGCGACTCGCTGATGATCGTTGCCTGCGCGAGCCAACGCATCACCCTACGATCGCTGCTTCGCGCATGGTTCCTGGTCTATGTCGGCAACATCGTCGGCGCGATCGGCACGGCCGCGCTGGTGTTCCTATCCGGGCAACACGGCCTCAGCGGGGGTGCCGTTGGCAAGACCGCACTGACAATCGCCTCCGCCAAGGCGGTCCTGCCGACGGTTGAACTGTTCTTCCTCGCTGTGCTCTGCAACGTACTGGTCTGCCTCGCGGTCTGGATGTCGTTCGGAGCCCGCAGCGTCGCCGACAAGGTCCTGGTCATCGTTCCGCCCATCACGGCATTTGTCGCCGCAGGATTCGAGCACTCGATCGCCAATCTCTATTTCCTGCCCTACGGGCTGGCAATCAAGGCGTGGGCGGGAGCGGAGTTTTGGGCGGCGATCGGCCAAAGCACGGCGGACTATCCAGCGCTCACCGCAGGCGGAGCATTCCACAACATCGTGGTTTCGACGCTCGGGAACCTCGTCGGCGGAAGCCTGATGGTCGGCGCGGTCTACTGGTTCGTCTATCTGCGCCGAGCTTAGGGTGCCATCGCTTCACGTCGAAGCGACGCTTCAACGTGACACACGATCTGCTTGCTGACCTGTTGAGGCCGGCCGTGGCCGCCCCGCCTTGAATCGTTGCGCGATTCGGCGCGACGCGTGAACGGCCTCATCGCATCCAGCTCGATGTGAAACGGCCAGTTTCAGCATGTCCGGCCGGGCCGATGCTCAGTCGTCGGCAGCCGCGTTGGCGCGACGGAAGGGGCTTTGCGGGTACACGCCCAGGATGTTCAGCTCGCGGCTGAAGAATTTGAGTTCTTCGAGGGCGAGCTGCATCGGCCGATCGTTCGGATGCCCCTCGGCGTCGACATAGAACTGTGCCGCCTCGAAATGTCCGCCGACCATGTAGCTCTCGAGCTTGGTCAGGTTGACGCCGTTGGTGGCGAATCCGCCGAGCGCCTTGTAGAGGGCGGCCGGCACGCTGCGCACGCGGAACACGAACGTCGTCATGACCGGGCCGCTGCCCGGCCGCGGCAGCTTCGCCTGGCGCGACAGCACGAGGAAGCGTGTCGTGTTGTGCTCGGCATCCTCGATGTTCTTCCGGAGCGAGACCAGGCCGTAGATTTGCCCGGCCAGCTCCGACGCGATCGCCGCCACGGTCGGATCGCCGCGGCGCGCCACCTCGGCCGCGGCCCCCGCCGTGTCGGGATAGACGACGGGCTTGAGCTTGAGCGCGCGGATCAGCTTGCGGCACTGCGGCAGCGCGTGGATATGGCTCATCACCGTGCGGATCGTCTTGAGCGTGGCACCCCTGGGTGCCAGCAGATGGTGATTCACGCTCTCGAAGTGCTCGCCAATGATGTGCAGGCCCGAGTGCGGCATCAGGTGATGCACGTCGGCGACGCGGCCCGCGACGGAGTTGTCGACCGGGATCATGCCGAGCCGTGCGCGGTTCGACTGCACGGCGAGAAAAGCATCCTCGAAAGTCGCGCACGGCAAGGTGGTCATGCCCGGAAACGCCGCGCGGCACGCCATATCGGAATAGGCGCCCGGCGCACCCTGGAAGGCGATCGCCCGGTCGGGCGAAACCTTGCGTGCGAAACGGCGCGCGGATCGGACAGTGCGGCGAGACGGCATGGTCTGAGCTTATGTGCGGAGATAAAGGCTAGCGCGCGCGCTGCGGCGCCAGGAGCTCGCGGGCGCGCGCGAGGTCGGCGGGAGTATCGACACCGAGCGGAACCGTGTCAACGAGCGCCACGTCGATCCGCATGCCGTCCTCGAGCGCGCGCAGCTGCTCCAGCCGCTCGCGCTTCTCGAGCGGCGCCTGCGGCAGGCCGACGAAGCGCGCCAGCGCCGCGCGACGATAGGCGTAAAGCCCGATGTGATGATAGTGAGGTCCGGGCCCGCCCGGCGCGGTCAGCCGCGTAAAGTAGAGCGCGCGCCCGATCGTGGCGCCCGGCTTGAGCGCGATCACCGCCTTCACGACATTGGGATCGTGACGTTCGGTCTCGTCCTTGATTTCGGTCGCGATGGTCGCGATGTCGACGCCGTCCTCGACAAGCGGCGCGAAGGCGCGGCGGATGGCGGCGGGCTCGATGGTCGGCAGATCGCCTTGGATGTTGATGATGGCGTCATGGCGCTGTTGGGCATCGACCCGTTGGATCGCTTCGAAGATTCGGTCCGAACCGGTCGGATGGTCGGCCAGCGTCAGGATGGCCGTCCCGCCGACCGCCTCGATGGCGCGTGCGATCGGCTGGTCGCCGCAAGCGACCAGGACCGGGCCGATGTCCGCCTCGATGGCGCGCCGCCAGACATGGACGATCATCGGTTCGCCGTGAATATCGGCGAGCGGCTTGCTGGGCAGCCTGGTCGCGGCGAGCCGGGAGGGAATGACCACGATGGGGTTCGCGGGAGCGCCCATGGAACGTCCTGGTCTGGCAGTCTGCGACAATTCGACGCGCGGGGATGGGTGGCCAGTGGTCACGCAGACGGCGACCGCGCGCCCGCGACGGGGCTTTCTTATAGCGCCCGTCGAAGCCCGAAGAAAACTGCCTTTTCCGGACCTTACCTCCCCTGGGAGATTGGACATCGGGGCTCTGAAAAGCTAATCTCTCAGCCCTTGCGGGGTAGAATCCGTCCAGAAGGGTGGGGGAATGTCGCTCGAGCTCAACAAGATCGCCGGTGCTGTCCTGATGTCGGGCATGGTCGCCATGGCCGCGGGATTCATAGCCCGCGCGCTGGTTCACCCTGTGCCGCTGGCGGAGAACGTCTACAAGGTTGCGGGCGTGCCCGCCGCCGGCACCAAGGACACCAAGGGCGGACCCGCCGCGATCGAGCCGATCGCCCCGCTGCTCGCCGCCGCCAAGGCAGAGGAAGGCGAGAAGAAGGTCAAGGCCTGCGCCGCCTGCCATACCTTCGACAAGGGCGGTGCCAACCGCGTCGGACCCAATCTGTGGAACACGATCGGCGAGAAAAAGGCCGGCCACAGCGGCTTCGCCTATTCCAAGCAGATGGTCGAAAAGGGCGGCGAGTGGACCTACGAGGAACTCAACCAGTTCCTCGCCAATCCCAAGGCATTCGTGCCGGGCACCAAGATGGCGTTCGCCGGCCTGTCGAAGCCGCAGGACCGCGCCGACGTCATCGCCTATATGCGCGGGCGGGCGGACAGCCCGAAGCCGCTGCCCTGATCGCCGGTTTGCCGCGCGCGATGCGCGCGGGGGGAGCTGAGCGGGCCGCAGCCGTGTCGGGCATGAGCCCGTTCGCCATCTACGCTCCGCACTCGTGATCGTTTCCGACGACATCGCCGCCTTCGCCGGTGCGCTGGCTGACGCCAGCCGCTCGGTCATCAAGCCCTATTTCCGCAGCCGGCTCGCGGTCGAGGACAAGTCCGACACGAGTCCCGTGACGATCGCCGATCGCGAGGCGGAGACGGCGATGCGCCGGCTGATCGAGCAGCGCTATCCCGCCCATGGCATCGTCGGTGAAGAGCACGGCGTGACGCGGGCCGAGGCGGAATACGTCTGGGTGCTCGATCCGATCGACGGCACCAAGGCCTTCGTGATGGGCAAGCCGACCTTCGTCACACTGATCGGCCTGACCTATCGCGGCCGGCCGGTACTCGGCGTCGTCGATCAACCGATTTCCAGCGAGCGCTGGCTCGGCGGCAACGGTCGCCCGAGCACGCACAATGGCACCCCCATCCGCACGCAGCCTTGCGCCTCGCTCGCCGACGCCAAGTTGAACGCCACCTCCGCCGACATGTTTCGGGGCGCCAACGCCCAGGCCTTCGATCGGCTCAAGTCGCGGGTCAAGGTCACGACCTATGGCGGGGACGGCTACGGCTTCGCCTTGATTGCGCTTGGCTTCATCGACCTCGGCGTCGAGGCAGGCCTCAAGTATTACGACTATTGCGCGATTGCGCCGCTGGTCGAGGCGGCCGGCGGCGTTGCAACGGATTGGCAAGGTCGTGCGTTGACCGCCGAGAGCGACGGCCGGGTGTGCATCGCCGGCGACGCGCGTGTCCATCGTGCCGCGATGGAAGCGCTCGCGGGCTGAACGGCGACCGGCTGACGCGCCGCGGCGGTCTCAATCCGGCTCGCCCCCGGGGCTGGCCATCAAAGGCTCGACGTGAGCTAATATTGACCGGAAGTCTTCGCCCCGGGGTCCAAGGAGGAGCGATGCTCAGGATAGCCGTGCTGATCGCAGCGATCGGCCTTGTCGTAGGTCCCGCGGCCGTGGCCGCCGACCCCAAGGTCAGCCACGGCTTCGCCATTCACGGCGAACTCGGCTATCCCGCCGACTTCAAGCACTTCAACTACGTCAATCCCGATGCGCCCAAGGGCGGCGACGTGGTGCTGTCGGCGCCGCGCACCTTCGACAGCCTGCACCCCTTCATCCTCAAAGGCGTAGCGGCCGCCGGCATCGCGATCGTTTATCAGTCGCTGATGGCCGCCTCGGCCGACGAGGCGGCGACCCAATACGGACTGATCGCCAAGTCGATCGAGTTCCCCGCCGACCGCTCCTGGGCAATCTTCGAGCTCAGGCCCGAGGCGCGTTTCAACGACGACAAGCCGATCACCGCCGACGACGTGCTGTTCAGCCACGAGATCCTCACGACCAAGGGGCACCCGCAGTACAAGGCGATCTATGCCGACATCGTCAAAGTCGAAAAGCTCGGTCCGCACAAGGTGAAGTTCACCTTCAAGGGCAAGGACAACCGCGAGATGCCGAGTGTGGCCGGCGGATTGACCGTTCTGCCCAAGCACTATTGGGAAAGCCGCGAATTCGACAAGACCACGCTCGAGCCGCCGCTCGGCAGCGGGCCATACAAGATTTCAAACGTCGATCCCGGGCGGTCGATCACCTATGAGCGCATCAAGGACCACTGGTCCGACAAGCTGCCGGTCATGGTCGGCCGCTACAATTTCGGCACGATCCGCTTCGAGTACTATCGGGATTCGACCGTCGAGGTCGAAGCGCTGAAATCGGGCGCCTTCGATTTCCGCCAGGAGTACACGGCGCGCGACTGGGCGACCAGCTACGACTTCCCGGCGGCGCGCCAGGGCCTGGTCAAGAAGGAAGAGGTCGCCAACAACAACCCGCAGCGCATGCAGAGCTTCACCTTCAACATGCGCCGCGACATGTTCAAGGACCGGCGCGTGCGCGAAGCGCTCGGCTACGCGTTCGATTTCGAATGGTCGAACAAGACACTCTTCTATGGTCAGTATGTCCGCCTGAAGAGCCACTGGCACGGCTCCGATCTCGCCGCCACGGGCCTGCCCGGGCCGGAGGAGCTGAAGATCCTCGAGAAATATCGCGGCCGGATCCCCGAGGAGGTCTTCACCAAGGCCTACGAGCCGCCGACCTATGACGGCTCGGGCAATATCCGCGAGGGATTGCGCAAGGCGCTGGCGCTGCTCAAGGAAGCGGGCTGGACCGTCAACAAGGACGGCAAGCTGGTCAATGCCCAGGGCAAGCAGATGGAGTTCGAGATTCTCTATCAGCAGCCGGGCCTCGAGCGCATGGCGCAGCCCTTCGCCAAGAATCTGGAGCGGCTTGGCGTCGTCTGCCGGCTCCGCCTGATCGACGCGGCGCAGTATCAGAACCGCATGGACAGCTACGACTTCGACGTGGTGTTCGGCGGCATTCCCATGTCGCTGTCGCCGGGCACCGAGCAGCGCCTCTACTGGACCTCGGCCGAGGCCGACAAGATCGGCGGCGACAATATCGGCGGCATCAAGGATCCCGTGATCGACGAGCTGGTCGAGCTGGTCGTGGCCGCACCCGACCGCGAGACGCTGGTCACACGCACCCGCGCGCTCGACCGCGTCCTGCTGTGGGGCCACTACGGCATTCCGCAATACGGCGCGCCGACCTATCGCATCGTCTACTGGGACAAGTTCGGCAAGCCGGCGACGCCGCCGAAGTATGCGCTCGGCTTCACCGACACCTGGTGGGTCGACAAGGCCAAGGCAGAGCAATTGGCACAGAAACGCCGAGCCCTCTAGCCGGCCAGCTGACATGCTCGCCTACATCATCAGGCGCATCCTGCTCATGGTGCCGACTCTGTTCGGCATCATGGTACTCAACTTTTTCATCGTGCAGGTCGCGCCGGGCGGACCGGTCGAGCAGATGATCGCTCAGATCAAGGGCACGGCCGTCGGCGCCGCGGAACGCATCCCTGGCTCGAGCGGCGGCGAGAGCATGGCGCCGCGCGAATCGTCGGGGCCCAAGCTGGGCGAGGGCAGCCAGACCCGCGGCGCGCGCGGGCTCGATCCGGCTCTCGTCGACGAGATCAGGCGGCTCTACGGCTTCGACAAGCCGATCCACGAGCGCTTCGTCCAGATGATCAGCCAGTACGCCGTGTTTGACTTCGGCAACAGCTTCTTCCGCGACCGCCGCGTCGTCGACCTGGTGATCGAGAAGATGCCGGTGTCGATCTCGCTCGGCCTGTGGACGACCCTGCTGACCTATCTGATCTCGATCCCGCTCGGCGTCGCCAAGGCCGTGCGCGACGGCACGCCCTTCGATATCTGGACCAGCGGCGCGGTCATCATCGGCTACGCCATCCCCGGTTTCATGTTCGCCATTCTGCTGATCGTGTTCTTCGCGGGCGGCAGCTACCTGACCTGGTTCCCGCTGCGCGGGCTGGTGTCGGAGAACTGGGCCAGCCTGAGCTGGCCGGCCAGGATCCTCGACTACTTCTGGCACCTCGTCCTGCCGCTGACCGCCATGATCGTCGGCGGCTTCGCCAGCCTGACCATGCTGACCAAGAATTCCTTCATGGACGAGATCAACAAGCAGTACGTGATCACCGCGCGCGCCAAGGGGCTGACGCAGCGGCGCGTGCTCTACGGCCACGTCTTCCGCAACGCCATGCTGCTGGTCGTCGCCGGCTTCCCCAGCGCGTTCGTCGCCGTGCTGTTCAGCAGCTCGCTGCTGATCGAGACGATCTTCTCGCTCGATGGGCTGGGCCTGCTCGGCTTCGAGGCGGCGCTCGGCCGCGACTATCCCATCATGTTCGGCACGCTTTACTTCTTTACTTTGCTCGGGCTGATCATGGCGCTGATCGGTGACCTGATGTACACGGTGGTCGACCCGCGCATCGATTTCGAAAGCCGCGAGGTCTGACCGCCGATGTCGGACCGGCGACGGTTTGCCCTGCGACTGGCGCCCCTGACCCGGCGCAGGCTGGCCAATTTTCGCGCCAATGCGCGCGGCTTCTGGTCGATGTGGATATTCCTCGCGCTTTTCGTCGTCAGCCTGTTCGCCGAGTTCATCGCCAACGACCGGCCGATCCTGGTCAGATATGACGGCGCCTTCTACATGCCGGTGTTCGTCGACTATCCCGAGACGACATTCGGCGGCGATTTCCCCACGCTGGCCAAGTACCGCGACCGCGAGGTCGCCGAGCTGATCAACGAGAAGGGCTGGATGGTCTGGCCGCCCATCCGCTACCGCTATGACACGATCAACCTCGACCTCGGACGGCCGGCGCCCTCGCCGCCTTCGGCGGAAAACCTGCTCGGCACCGACGACCAGGGCCGCGACGTGCTGGCGCGGGTCATCTACGGCTTCCGCGTCTCCGTGCTGTTCGGCTTGATCTTGACCGTACTGAGCTCGGTGATCGGCGTCGCCGCCGGTGCGGTGCAGGGCTATTACGGCGGGCTGACCGACCTGCTGTTTCAGCGTTTCATGGAGATCTGGGGCGGCATGCCCACGCTCTACCTGCTGATCATCCTGGCATCGATCGTCGAGCCGAACTTCTGGTGGCTGCTCGGCCTCATGCTTCTGTTCAGCTGGATGTCGCTGGTCGGCATCGTGCGCGCCGAGTTCCTGCGCGCGCGCAATTTCGACTATGTGCGCGCAGCGCGTGCCCTGGGTCTCGGCAATTTCCGCATCATGCTGCGCCACGTGCTGCCCAACGCCATGGTCGCCACGCTGACCTTCCTGCCGTTCAATCTGAACGGCTCGATCACCGCCTTGACCGCGCTCGACTTCCTCGGCTTCGGCCTGCCGCCGGGCTCGCCCTCGCTCGGCGAGCTGCTGGCCCAGGGCAAGGCCAACCTGCAGGCCCCCTGGCTCGGCGTCACCGGTTTCCTCGTGCTCGCCTTCATGCTGAGCCTGCTGATCTTCGTCGGCGAAGCCGTGCGCGACGCCTTCGACCCGCGCAAGTCGCAGCGATGAGCGGGGACTTGCCGCTGCTCCGTGTCGAGGATCTTGGCGTCACCTTCGCCGGCAGCGGCGGCCAGCCTGACGTCGAAGCCGTCATCGGCGCTACCTTCTCGCTGGAGCGCGGCGAAACCCTGGCGCTGGTCGGCGAGAGCGGTTCGGGCAAATCGGCGACCGCCCTGTCGATCCTGCAGCTTCTGCCCTACCCGATCGCGCGCCACCCCGCCGGCAGCGTCCGCTTTCGCGGCACGGAACTGGTCGGCGCCGGCGACACGGCCATGCAGGAGATTCGCGGCGACCGCATCGCCATGATCTTCCAGGAGCCGATGACCTCGCTCAATCCACTCCACACCGTCGAGAAGCAGATCGTCGAAACCCTGGTCCTGCACAAGAAGATGGAAGGCCAGGCGGCGCGCGCCCGCGCGCTCGAGCTTCTGCGTCTGGTCGGCCTCGACCGGATCGAGGAACGCCTGCTCGCCTATCCGCATCAGCTGTCGGGCGGCCAGCGCCAGCGCGTCATGATCGCCATGGCGCTGGCCAACGAGCCGGACGTCCTGATTGCCGACGAGCCGACGACCGCGCTCGACGTCACCATCCAGGCGCAGATCCTCAAGCTGCTCAAGGATCTGCAGCAGCGCTTCGGCATGGCCCTGCTGCTCATCACCCACGACCTCGGCATCGTGCGCAAGATGGCCGACAAGGTGTGCGTGATGAAGGAGGGTCGCATCGTCGAGACGGGCCGCACCGCCGCCGTGTTCGGTCACCCGCAACACGCTTATACGCGTCACCTGCTTGCTGCCGAACCCAAGGGCGAACCGCCGGCGCCTGCGCGCGATGCTCCGCTCGTCATGACCGGCACGGGCATCAAGGTCTGGTTTCCGATCCGACGCGGCGTGCTGCGCCGGACGATCGGCCACATCAAGGCGGTCGACGGGGTCGACATCTCGGTGCGCGAAGGCGAGACGCTCGGCATCGTCGGCGAATCGGGCTCGGGCAAGACCACGCTGGGCCTCGCACTGCTCCGGCTCGAACGGGCGCAGGGCCGCATCGCCTTCCTCGGGCGCGAGCTCCTGGGGCTGCGCTCCGGCGAGTTGCGCCCGCTGCGCCGGCAGATGCAGATCGTGTTCCAGGATCCCTATGGCAGCTTGAGCCCGCGCATGTCGATCGCCCAGATCATCGCCGAGGGTCTGGACGTCCATGGCATGGCCGAGGACGAGACCGAGCGCGCCGCCGTGATCGACCAGGCTCTGACCGACGTCGGCCTCGATCCGCGCGCGCGCGACCGCTATCCCCACGAATTCTCCGGCGGTCAGCGCCAGCGCATCGCGGTCGCCCGCGCGCTGGTCCTCAGGCCCAGGCTGGTCGTGCTCGACGAACCGACCTCGGCGCTCGACATGTCGGTCCAGGCACAGATCGTCGAGCTGCTGCGCGACCTGCAGCGCAAATATCGCCTCGCCTATCTCTTCATCAGCCACGACCTCAAGGTCGTGCGCGCGATGAGCCACCAGATCATCGTGCTGCGCCAGGGCAAGGTCGTCGAACAGGGTGCAGCGCAACAGATATTCACCCGGCCGCAGGATGCGTATACGCGTGCGCTTCTCGCCGCCGCGCTCAACCTCGAGACCGCCGAAGCCGGCGTGGTCAAGACCTAGGAGAAAAGATGCCTGCCATTGTCTTCCGATCGCATGCCGACAGCGCCGAGCAGTGGGGCGCCAACCTCAAGACGCAGTTCCCCGACATCGACTTCCGGGTCTGGCCGGATGCCGGCAACAAGGCGGACATCGATACGGCGATCGTGTGGAAGCCGGAACGCGGCATGCTCCGGCAATTCCCCAATCTCAAGATGATCGTCTCGCTGGGTGCGGGCGTCGACCATATCTTTGCCGATCCCGAGCTTCCGCCCGGCGTGCCGGTCGTCCGGCTGGTCGATCCGTGGATGGCGAACTCGATCAGCGAGTATGTCGCGCTCAACGTGCTGCGCTTCCATCGCGATGATCCCGACTACGTGCGCCAGCAGGCCGAGCGAAAGTGGAACGCCCTGCCCTTGCGCGAGACGACGCAGCGCACGGTCGGCTTCCTCGGCATGGGCTTCATGGCGGGCGATGCGGCCGCCAAGATCAAGCCGTTCGGCTTCAGGATCGCGGGCTGGAGCCGCACGCCGAAGCAGATCGACGGCATCGACTGCCACCACGGGCAGGACGGCCTCGAGCGGTTCCTCGGGCGCAGCGAATTCCT
This sequence comes from Alphaproteobacteria bacterium, assembly GCA_016869645.1. Lineage (GTDB taxonomy): Bacteria > Pseudomonadota > Alphaproteobacteria > SHVW01 > SHVW01 > SHVW01. The sequence goes on along the minus strand of VGDO01000006.1, from coordinate 33,120 downwards.
GGTCTGCCTGCTGCCGGCGACGCCGGCGACCGTCGGCATCATCAGCGCCAAGACGCTGGCCATGCTGCCGCGCGGCGCCTACCTGATCAATTGCGGACGCGGCGCGCACACGGTCGAGGCCGACGTGCTGGCGGCGCTCGATTCCGGCCAGCTCGCCGGCGCCGCGCTCGACGTCTTCCGCACCGAGCCGCTGCCGGCCGACAGCCCGCTGTGGAACCATCCCAAGGTGTTCGTGACGCCGCACATCGCGGCCCAGACCAACGCGCGCACCGGCGCCGCCGTCGTGGCCGAGAACATCCGGCGCGTGCGGCGCGGCGAGCCGCCGCGCGATGCGGTCGATCCGGCGGTGGGGTATTGAGCAATTGGAAAGGGCCGGTTGAGCCACCAGGACAACAAGGCACCAAGAGGCGGCAACCTCCTGGCTCAGTCCCTTGGCCTCATGGCGCCATAACGACGACGCGATGCGTCGCCCGGGTGGTTCAAGCAATCTACGAATGCTTGCGCCTTCGGCCGAAGCGCTCGGCGATCAGCGCATAGACGGCGCGCATTCCCTGCGCCTCGCCGCCTTCGGGACGGCCCGGCATGGCGCGCACGTTCCAGGCCATGATGTCGAAATGCGCCCAGGGTATCGCCTTGTCGACGAAGGATTCGAGATAGAGCGCCGCCGTGATCGAGCCGGCATGCGGCGAGCTGCCCGTGCTGCTGATGTCGGCGGCCTTCGATTCGAGCATCTTGCGATAGGGCTGCCAGAGCGGCAGGCGCCAGATCTGGTCGTTCTCGGCCTTGCCGTGGCGCAGCAGGTCGCCGGCCAACCGCTCGTTGTTGCAGAACAGCACCGGCAGCTCGGGCCCCAACGCCACGCGTGCGGCGCCGGTCAGCGTCGCGAAATCGATGAGCAGCTCGGGCTTTTCCGTCACCGCCTCGGCCAGCGCGTCGCACAGAATGATCCGGCCCTCGGCATCCGTGTTGCCGATCTCGACCGTGATGCCCTTGCGGGTGCGGATGATGTCCCAGGGGTGGAACGCGTTGCCGGCGATCATGTTCTCGACCGCCGGAACGAGCATGCGCAGGCGCACCGGTAGCCTGGCGCCCATGATCAGCGCGCCGAGCCCGAGCACATGGGCGGCACCGCCCATGTCCTTCTTCATCATGAGCATGTTGGCCGACGACTTGATGTCGAGGCCGCCCGAATCGAAGCACACGCCCTTGCCGACCAGCGTCACCTTGGGATCGTTGGGACGGCCCCATATGATGTCGATGAGACGCGGACCGTTGCTTGCGGCCCGGCCGACCGCGTGAATCGACGGATAGTTCCGGCGCAGCAGGTCGTCGCCGACGATGACGCTGAACTTCGCGCCATGCTTGCGCGCCAGGCCGCGCGCCGCCTCGGCCAGCTCCTTGGGGCCGAGATCGCCGGCCGGCGTGTTGATCAGATCGCGCACCATGGCGATCGCTTCCGCTTCGCGCTCGACGCGCGCGCGATCGACGCCGATCGGCCAGACCAAGGCCGCCGGCGTGCGCTTCGGCTTCTTGTAGCGGGTGAAGCCGTATGAGCCCAGCGCCCAACCAAGCGCGGCGCGGGTCGCCGCGGGCGGCTTGAGACGCGTTGACAAGGCATAGCTGCGGCCGGCCTCGGTCGGGAGCTGGCCCGGCAATCCCGCGAACGCCCAGATCGGGTCGCCAGCTTCGACGCCGACGAGCACGCGCGCCAGTTTGCCGCCAGCGCCGGCGACCAGGCTGACCGAGCCTGCCTCGGCGTTGAAGCCGGTCGATTCGACCCAGGCTTTCACGGACGCATCGGCGCCGCGCAGCCAGGTCGGGAATTTTCCGGTTTCGATCGCCTCGATCGGAACCGTGCGGGCATCGGCGCGTGCGACGAACATGCTGGCCATGGTGCGAGTTCTCCGGATGTCCTGCGTCTCTGGCGGCGGCGGGCCGCTACAATGGCCGGGATCGCGCGACTTGAAAAGGGCAGGCTTGCTAACTAAGCTGCTGCGCATTCCCAGCCAATTCGTCAGCACCGATTCCGTTCAGGGGTGACCCATGCCCGACTTCAAAATTGTCCTCGGTAACAAGAACTACTCGTCATGGTCCCTGCGCCCCTGGCTCGCGCTGAAGCAGACGGGCGCTGCATTCGACGAGATCGTCATTCCGCTCGACGAGCCGCAAACGAAGGAACAGATCCTGCGCCATTCGCCGTCGGGCAAGGTGCCCGCACTCGTTCACGGCTCGCTGACGGTGTGGGATTCTCTGGCGATCTGCGAGTATCTGGCCGAGCAGTTTCCCGCGGCAGGACTGTGGCCGGTAGACCCCGCAGCACGCGCGGTGGCGCGTTCGGCCGCCGCAGAGATGCATTCAGGCTTCGTACCGCTCCGCCAGGCTCTGCCGATGATCGTGCGACGCACCTATCCGGCAAAGCCGCTGGCGCCCGACGTACAGGAAAACGTCAACCGCATTACCGCCATCTGGCTCGACTGCCGCACGCGGTTTGGCAGCAAGGCGGAGGGTCCATTCCTGTTCGGCGCGTTCTCCATTGCCGATGCGATGTACGCGCCGGTCGTGACGCGGTTCCGTACCTATTCGGTCGACCTGACGTCGGATGCGGCCGCCTATGTGAAGGCCGTGTGGGAAACGCCGTCGATGCAGGAATGGATCGAGGCGGCCAAGCGCGAGCCCTGGATCAACACCAAGTACGAAACGGACTGACGGCTCGGTAGAAGCAGGCCGGCCTACTTGATGCGGCCGGCCTCCTTGTACCAGCGCTCCGCGCCGGGATGGAGCGGGATCGCCAGCCCATCGAGGGCGGTCTCGAGGCGAATGCTGGCCCCCTTCGGGTGACCCCCGTCGAAGAGAGTGCGCGTCGATACATGCCAGAGCGCCCTGGTGATGCCGTAGACCAGGTCATCAGACAGCTTGGCGGAAACCAGGAACTGCGCGCTGACGGCAAGCGTCGGCGTCTCCTCGACGCCGGAGTAGGTCTCGGCCTTGATCGTCGCGCGGCTGAAGAACTTGAACTGCTCCAAAACCTTGTCGCTTTCCGGACCATCGATCGGTATGAGGCGAATATCGCGCTGGCGGGCAAGCTCGGCGATCGCCGCGACCGGCGAGCCGGCGATCAGGAAGAACGCGTCAATCGTGCCGGCACGGAGCTGGTCGCTCGCCTGATCGGGCGAGCCATAGACGGCATCGAGATCGCGCTCGTCCAGGCCATAGGCCCGGAGAATGATCTTGGCGTCGACCAGCGTGCCCGATGACAGCTCGCCGAGGGAGACGCGCTTGCCGCGCAGCTCCGACACGCGGGTGATCTGTGAATCCCAGCGCACGACGAGATGTATGTGCTCGGGATAGAGGTTGGCGACCGAGCGCAGTTCCGTGATCCGGCCGCGCGTCTGAAACACGCCCGTCCCGGAATGCGCCCAAAATGCAATATCGGACTGGCTCAGCGCCGCTTCGAGCTGGCCCCGCGCGATCATCTCGACGTTCTGCACGGAGCCCTGGGTCGACTGGGCGACCGCGATCAGGCCCGGCACGCCGCAGCTGCCGCCCTTGTCGCACGGCCGCGATCCGGGCGGATTGCTGATGGCGCCGGCGATCAGGCCGCCAATCGGGTAGTAGGTGCCGCCGGTCGCCGCCGTGCCGATGCGGAGATAGCGGGTTTCCTGGCCAAGCGACACTTGGGCAAGCGCGGCGCCCACCAACAAGAGCGCGGCCGCCGCGAGCATTCGCCGCGGCCAGCTTCCGATCCCGGCTCGGTAGTCCCTTTTCGCCATGGCTGGCTGGGCTCGACCCGATACCCGTCCCCACTCGGGCGATCTTATATCATGCGACTCGGGAGGTAGGTGACAATTTGGGGGAACAGATAGACCATCACCACGGCCACCACCATCAGCAGGAAGAATGGGAAGGTGACGCGGCCGACATAGATGATCGACTTGCCGGTCATGCCCTGCAGCACGAACAGATTGAACCCGACCGGCGGCGTCACCTGGGCCATTTCGACCACGATCGTGACGAAGATTCCGAACCAGATGAGATCGATGCCCGCGCCCTCCACGGTCGGCAGCACGACGGCCATGGTCAAGACGATCATGGAGATGCCGTCGAGGAAGCAGCCGAGCACGATGTAGAAGATCGTGAGCGCAGCGATGAGCATCCATGGCGCCAAGCCCAGGCCATGGATCCACTGCGCGACTTGGCGCGGCAGGCCCGTGAAGCCCATCGCCAGGGTCAGGAATGCGGCGCCGGCGAGGATGAGGAAGATCATGCAGGACAGCCGGGTCGCGCCGAGCAGGCTGGTCGTGAACGTTTCCCACGTCAGCGAGCCCTGCGCCGCCGACAGCAGGAAGGCACCGACCACGCCGACCGCCGCGGCTTCGGTCGCCGTCGCAATGCCGGCATAAATCGAGCCGAGCACGGCGAGGATCAGCATCACCACAGGGATCAAGTGGCGCGACATGTAGATTTTTTCGCGCAGCGCATAGCGCTCGGTGGCGGCCGGCACCTTGTCGGGATTGAGCAGCGACCAGATGACGATGTAGCCGCTGAACAGGCAAGCGAGCATGATGCCCGGCAGGATGCCGGCCGTGAACAGCTGGCCGATCGACTGGTCGGCCGTGATGCCATAGACGATCATGATGATGGATGGCGGAATCAGCAGACCGAGCGTGCCCGAACCGGCCAGCGACCCGATCGACATTTCCCGCGGATAGCCGCGCCGCTGCAGCTCCGGCAGCGTCATCTTGCCGATGGTCGCGCATGTCGCAGCCGAGGATCCCGAGATCGCCGCGAAGATCGCGCAACCGACGACATTGGTGTGCAGCAAGCGGCCGGGCACACGCACCATCCAGGGCGCCAATCCCCTGAACATGTCCTCGGACAATCGCGTCCGGAACAGGATCTCGCCCATCCAGATGAATAGCGGCAAGGCCGTCAACGTCCAGCTCGAGCTCGCCCCCCAGATCGTCGTCACCATGGCGTCGCCGATCGGGCGCGTCGTGAAGGCCGCCATGGCGACGAAAGCGACGCCGAGCAGCGCCAATCCGATCCACAGGCCGGACGCCAGCAGGGCAAACAGCACGCCAAGGAACACGATTGTGAATGTCGCCTGGTCCATGGCCGATCGCCCGCTATTCCACGTGCTGTTCGGTCGCGGCAGATCCGCTGCCGGACGGTGCGCGTCCCAACAAGACCAGAACGAGCTCCTCGACCACGGCAATGAACAGGATCGCCGCCCCGATCCCCATGCCGAGCTGCGGGATCCACAGCGGCGTCGCGTCATGGGCCTGGCTGATGTCGTGAAACTTCCATGACCACCACACCATCCGGCAGCCATAGAAAGCGAAGAAGCCCGACAGCAGGGCGGCCAGCAACAGGCACCAGAGCTCGAGCGCGCGTCTGGTTCCGCCGCGAAAGCGCTGGATCAGCAGCGTAACGCGAATGTGGTCGCCATGAGCGAAGGTGTAGGCGAGCGCGAGGAACGCCGAGGCCGCCATGCAGTAGCCAGCATAGGAGTCGGTGCCGCGCAGATAGAGCGCCGGAAAGAATCGCATGATGACTCCCCACAGCACAAAGCCGAGGAGCGCCATCATGAAGACGCCTGCGAGCACGCCACACATCCAGTAAAGCCGGTAGAGCGGCGATTTCATTGGATTCCCCCCGATCGGACCGGCATCGTGCGGCTGCAAATGGCGAGGGGGCGCGGGCCTGGTCGCCCGCGCCCCCTCGCGCGGATCGATCTTAGGCTTGCTACATCTTCTTGTAGGCGTCGACGATGGCCTGGCCGTCCGCGCCGGCCTTCTTGATCCACTCCGCGGTCAATTGATCGCCGATCTTCTTGAAGCCAGCGGCGAGCGCCGGGCTAGGCGGCTGGATCTTCATTCCCTTGGCAGCGAGCTCCTTGTAGTAGAACCCGGTCGCATCCTCGCTCGCCTTTCGACCACGCTCTTCTGCGCGTGCGGCTGCATCCATCACGGCTTTCTGCGTCGCCGCATCCAACTTCTTGAACGCATCAGTGTTGGCGAAGATGACGTTATGCGGCAGCCAGGCCTGGGTATCGTAGAAGTGGCTGAGCGACTCCCACACTTTCGTGTCATAGCCGGTCGAGCCTGACGAGATGAAGGAGTTGACGACGCCGGTCGACAGCGCCTGGGCCAGCTCCGCCGCCTGAATGGTCACGGGCTGCGCCCCGACCAGCTCGGCGATGCGCGAGGTCGCGGGATTGTAGGCTCTGAACTTCAGGCCCTTCATGTCTTCGATGGTGTTGAGGTCCTTCTTGGCGTAGATGCCCTGAGGCGGCCACGGCACGGCATAGAGAACGGTCAGCCCTTGCCCGCCAAGCACCTTAGAGATCGGGCCCTTGGCCGCAGCCCACAACTTCTTCGAGTCGGCGTAAGACGTTGCGAGGAACGGCACGGTGTCGATGCCGCAGATCGCGATCTCGTTCTCCATGTTGGACATCAGGAGCTCGCCGATCTGCGCCTGCCCGGTCTGCACCGCGCGCTTGATCTCCGGCACCTTGAACAGCGATGCGCCGGCATGCACGGTGATTACGAGCTTGCCGCCCGACTCTTTTTTCACGTCGTCGGCGAACTCGACGAGATTCTTGGAGTGAAAATTGCCCGGCGGGTAGCCCGCAGGCAGATCCCACTTGGTCTGCGCTACAGCAGCGCCGCCCACTACCAAGCCGATGACAGCGGCGGATGCCGCCCAAGCAAATCTGATCATGCCAACCCCCTGTCCAATTCTGCCGCAGGCCGTTGCACATATGCGTGCCTGCCAACGAGCGGCCATGCTGCCCCGGCCGGACGGCGCGCGTCAAGAAAGGTGGAATTGCCGGCACGTTCGGGCCCCCGGGGGCTGCCTGCGGCGACGGCCACAAATGACCCTGCAGCCTGGGCCGACGCGCGCCGGGGTCGTCGCATTCTTCGGACGCCATTTGCGGCGAGCGCAATAGACAACAGGCGGCGCACCGGGTTTTCACCGCCCTCTCTGGGACGACGTCACCGAGCTGCGCCATCTCGAAAAGGAAGCGCGTCGTGTCATGGACGAGTTGCAACATCGCGTCAAGAACGCCTTGGCGACGGCGAACTCGATCATCAACCAGGCAGTGGATACGAAGTGCCGCGATCCAGCGCTCGCTGACACTGTGAAGAGACGCATTGGCGCTCTCACCGCGACGCACGACCTTCTCATGTCGCATGATTGGCACGGCGCTTGTGGTGCGTTGTCCGACGTGGGCGGCACGCTCGATGTCAACTGGGTGGTCAAGGTCGACGACTCGGGACGCAAGATCACGATCGATTGGCAGGAGGTTTTCTCCAGACCCGCAAGACGGTCCGTCCGACGGAGAGCTTCGGCATGCGCCTGATCGGGAACGCGCTCGTCCACGACGTCTGTGGGTCGTGCGAGCGCCGGCTGAGCCGTGACGGCTTGACCTGCAAGCTCACAGCGCCCTTCTGAGCCCGTGCCATGAAAGTGCTGTCCGGCGTGTCCGTTGTCCTCGCCGAAGATGAGTTCCTGATTGCCATCGATGCCGAAGCCATGCGCCGCGACCTGGGCGCCGCAACGGTCGAGGTGGTCGGGACCTGCGACGCGGCGCGGAAGCGCATTGGCGAAAGACACTTCGACGCCGCGGTTCTCGATGCGAATCTGAACCGAATGCACAGCTTTCCCTTGGCACACGCAGCGCTGTCGCGTGGAATTTCAGTCTTGTTCGGCACCAGTTACAGCCTGAACAGCCGACCGTCCGCGGACTCTGCGAACCAAGACAGCGTGACGAAGCCCTACACTGCCGAAAGCCTGTCGGTTGGCCTGGCGGCCGCATTGAAGGCGAAGGCGGCACTTGCCGGTTCGTCGCCGCTGTCCACCGCCATGGCCGATGCCCGGGCGCCGAAACAGCGATGGCACCTCACGCCGGCGGCGCCGCGAGCGCATTGACGGCCGCCGCCGCCATGGCGCTGCCGCCGCGCCGGCCCCTCAGCACGACAAAAGGAACGCCGCGGCTGTCGGCCGCCAGCGCCTGCTTCGACTCGGCGGCGCCGACGAAGCCGACGGGAAAGCCGAGGATCAAGGCCGGCCGGGCCGCGCCCTCGTCGAGCAGCTCCAGCAGCCGGAAGAGCGCGGTCGGCGCGTTGCCGATGGCGACCACGCTGCCGGCAAGCCGCGGACGCCACAGCTCCAACGCGGCTGCCGAGCGCGTGGTGCCGAGCCGCCGCGCGAGCTCGGGAACGGCGGCATCGGTCAGGGTGCAGACGACCTCGTTGCCCGCCGGCAGCCGGCTGCGCGCGATGCCCTCGGCGAGCATGTGGCAGTCGCACAGGATGGCTGCCCCCCGCGTCAACGCCGCGCGGCCGGCCGTGCCGGCACCCTCGGAAAAGCCGAGCTCGGCGATGACCTCGACCATGCCGCAAGCATGGGCGACACGCACGGCGAGAGATTCGAGATCGGCCGGGATACGGCTCAGATCGGCTTCGCCGCGCACGATGGCGAAGGAGCGGCGGTAGATTTCCGGCCCGTCGCGAAGATAGTCGACCATCGTGACCGCTCCCGCGCCTCGCCGGAGCTCCGATCCTCAGAGCCGGTGGATGACATTGCCGGCGAAGCGCCGCAGATAGTCGATGAGCGCGTCGCTGGCGGCGGTGGCGGCCGCTTCGTCGCCGGCGGCGCAGGCCTCCATGACCCCGCAGTGCGCCTCGGCCGACCGGCTCAGGTCGCGATCGGCATGATGGACGTACCAGAAGCGGCGTCCGTGAGCATGGAATGGTGCCGCGGCGCGCGCCGCATAGGGGTTGCGCGACGTCGTCTCGACCAGTCGGTCGAATTCCTCGTCGAGGCGAAGGAAGCCGGGGAAATCGCCCTCACGCGCGGCCGCGGCCACCGCCTTCGCCTGTCCGGCGAAGGCCGCCCGCTCCACTTCCGTGGCGCGTCGCGCCGCGGCACCGACCAACAGCCGGTCGAGCACGGCGCGTGTCTCCAGCATGAGGAGGTATTGCCCGGCATCGACCGGACTGACGATCACGCCGCGCTGGGGCAGGACGGTGATGAGGCCGTAGTCGGCGAGCCGCTTCAGCGCCTCGCGCACGGGCATGCGGCCGAGGCCGATGCGCTGGCTGAGCACGGCTTCGGAGACGACCGCTCCGGGCGCCAGCCGCGTGTCGACGATCATCGACTCGAGCAGGCGGAACGCGCGCGCGGCCTGGGTCTCGACCGCATCATTGGCGCCGGCGACCGGCAGCGCGGCATCGCCGGCAGGCGTCCTGCGCGGCCGCAGTCTTTCCTTGAATGCCCGGCTGGTCATCGCCATGGGCTGCTCACATGACCTGGAAGCCGTGACGGAACGGGTCGCGCTCGTCCACGAAGATCGTGTTGATGCCGTGCATGCGCGCCCAGCCGGCGATGCTCGGCATGATCGCGGGATGATTGCCGACGCGCGCGGCGGCCTCGACGCGACCGTCGAACAGGCTGCCGATGTAACTCTCATTGACGAAATCGTCGCCGGTCTTGAGACGTCCACGCGCCGTCAGCTGCGCCATGCGCGCCGAGGTGCCCGTGCCGCAGGGCGAGCGGTCGATGCCCTTCTCGCCGAGGAACACGGCGGCGCGCCCATTGGCGCGCTTGTCGCGCGGCTTGCCCGTCCACATGACATGCGTGCAATTGCGGATCGTCGGGTTCTCGGGATGGACCAGCTCGACCGCCTCGTTGACCAGCCGCCTGACCGTTGGGCTGAGCCGGAGGATGTCAGCCGCCGAGAAATTCTCGAGACCGGGGAAATTCGTCTGCGGCTCGACGATGGCGTAGAAATTGCCGCCATAGCTGACGTCGAGCACGAGCTCGCCGAGTCCCGGCACGTCGAGCTTGACCTCGGGTGCTGCGAGATAGGAAGCCACGTTGCGCAGCCGCACCTGGTCGACGAAGCGGCCGTTGCGCTGATACTCGGCCTCGATCCGGCCGGCCGGCACGTCGAGCGCGATGCGGCCCTCCTCGCGCGGGCTGACGAGGCCGTGCTCGACCGCCATGGTCACCGTGCCGATCGTGCCGTGGCCGCACATCGGCAGGCAGCCCGACACCTCGATGAACAGGATGGCAAGATCGCAATCGGCACGGACGGGCGGATAGAGGATCGAGCCGGACATGGCATCGTGGCCGCGCGGCTCGTACATCAAAGCGGTGCGCACCCAGTCGCAGCGCGTGAGGAAATCGGTGCGCCGCTCGCTCATGGTCGCGCCGGCGAGGATCGGCGCCCCGCCGGTGACCATGCGCACGGGCATGCCGCAGGTGTGCCCGTCGATACAGGAGAAAGTGTGGTTGGTCATCTGATGGTTCGGCCGCGCCCGTACCTTTCCTGTTCGAACCAAGCGACGATCAGGTCATGCCCCTATGCCGCACGCTTCAGCTTGCGCAGCTTCGGCCGGTTCTTGAGAGCGGTTGCCATGATCTTCTCGATCTCCGCGCGTTCGGCACCCTGCATCGGCAGGCGCGGCGGCCGCGTGCGCTCATGGCCGTGACCCGCGATCTGCTCGCACAGCTTGATGCATTGCACGAGGTCGCTGCGCGCATCGAGATGCAGGACCGGCATGAACCAGCGATAGATCGCCATTGCCTCTTCCCAGCGACCGGCGGCGGCGAGCCGGAACAGCTCGGCCGATTCCTCGGGAAAGACGTTCGACATGCCGGACACCCAGCCGACGCAGCCGAGCAGCATCGATTCGAGCAGCACGTCGTCGAGCCCGCAGAACAGGATGAAGCGATCGCCCGTCAGGTTCTGGATGTCGACCAGCCGCTTGGTGTCGCCCGAGCTTTCCTTGACCGCCTGGATGGTCTTGACGGACGCGAGCTCGGCGATCATGTCGGGCGTCACGTCGATCTTATAAACCGGCGGATTGTTGTAGAGCATGATCGGCAGGCCAGAGGCGGCGCCGACCCTGCGGAAATGCTCGATGGTCTCGCGCGGCTTGGCCGAGTAGCCAACCGGCGGGATGACCATCAGGCCGTCGACGCCGATCTTCTCGGCATCCCTCGCGTAACGGCAGGCCGCCTCGGTCGACAGCTCGGCCACGCCGGTCACGACCGGCACCTTGCCGCTGGCCACTTCCTTGGCTGCCTTCAGAACGGCGCGCTTCTCCTGCGGCTCGAGCGAGCCATTCTCGCCGACCGTGCCGCACATGATGAGACCGTCGACGCCGGCATCGATCAGGGCCTGGATGCCGCGCTCGGTGGCGTCGAAGTCGACGCTGAAATCCTTCTTGAACTGGGTCGTGACCGCCGGATAGACGCCGCGCCACATCGACTTGCCGTTCTTCCCGCCATTCTTCTTCATCGTCAGCTCCTTCCCTGGCGCACCGCTGCTGGGTCATCCCGCCCGGCGCGCGCTGTCGACACAACTCGTATATCAGTCGTATGTTAGACTCAAGTCTTGCGTCGGCGCGAGCCCAGCCCCATGACCAAATTCGAGGAAGCGCGTGGATGACCGGCTTGCGGCGCAGCGCGTGCTCTTGCTCGACGGGGGCATGGGCAGCGAGCTGCGCAGGCGCGGCGTGATGGTCGATGACGGCGTGTGGTCGGCCAATGCGCTCATGTCCGCCCCGGACGTCGTGCGCCAGGTTCATCTCGACGATCTGCACGCGGGCGCCGACGTCATCACCACGAACAGCTACGGCATCACCCGGCGGGCCCTCGCCAAGGCGGGCTTCGAGGACGACTATGAGCGGCTCAATCGCCTGGCCGGGGCGCTCGCCGCGGAGGCGCGCGACGGCGTCCAGCGCGAGGCCGGCCGCCGCGCATTGGTTGCAGGTTCACTGCCGCCGCTGCGCGGCACCTTCAGACCCGATCTGGTCGGTCCCTACGACGAAATCCGTCCGCTCTATGCCGAGCAGGCGGAGTTGCTGGCGCCCTTCGTCGACCTGTTCCTGTGCGAGACCATGTCGAGCGCGGCCGAGGCGTTCGCGGCGGCCAGCGCGGCGACCGCCACCGGAAAGCCGGTCTGGGTCGCCTGGACCCTGGACGACGACCGGTCCGGCCGTCTGCGCAGCGGCGAGACGATCAGCCAGGCGGCGGCCGCGCTCGCAAGCCTGCCGATCGCCGGCGTGTTGGCCAATTGCTGCGCACCGGAGAGCATCAGCGCGGCCATCGGCGAACTCGCCAATCAGGGCAAGGCTCGGTGCGGCGGCTATGCCAATGCCTATCGCCCCGTGCCGGCGAACTGGGTGATGGATGGCACCAAGCCGACCGATGGCAAGCTCACCATGCGCACCGATCTCTCGCCCGACGCCTATGCGCGCTTTGCGCGCAAATGGCTGGCCCAGGGCGCCACGGTCATCGGCGGCTGCTGCGGTATCGGTCCTGAGCATATCGCCCTGATCCGCCGCCTGCTTGACGATGCGACGTGATCACGAATGGGAACGCTCGACGACAGCACCCTCATCGCAGTCGGCATTGCGTTCCTCGCCGGCGGCCTGGTCAAGGGCGTGGTCGGCATGGGGTTGCCCACCGTGTCGATTGCGGTCATGGGTACCGTGCTGGGCCTGCATGAAGCCCTGCCGCTGATGATCGTGCCGTCGCTCGTGACCAATATCTGGCAAGCGCTGATCGGCGGCCGCTTTGTGGCTTTGCTCCGGCGCTTCTGGCTGCTGCTGGCGCTGAGCGCCGCCGGCGCCTGGCTGGGTGTCGGCATCCTGGTTGGCGCGGATGCGCGCATCATGAATGCCTGCCTCGGCGCGGCTCTTTGCCTCTATGCCCTTCTCGGGCTGAGCACCATCCGCATGTCCGTGCCGGTCGGCTGGGAAGGCTGGCTGAAAGCGCCGGTCGGGTTCGCTACCGGGGTCGTTTCCGGCACGACGGGAACCATCGTCATGCCCGTCGTGCTCTATCTCGAGGCGCTTGGACTCGAAAAGGACACGATCGTGCAGGCCATGGGCTTGTCCTTCTCCGTCTCAAGCCTGGCGCTCGGCCTGGCGCTGGCCGGCCACCAGGCCTATGACGGCCATCAGCTCGTGATGTCGTCGCTCGCGCTGGCTCCGGCCACTCTTGGCATGGTGGCGGGCCAGGTTCTGCGCCAGCGTATTTCGCCGACGGCGTTCCGGCGCTGGCTGTTCCTGGCCTTGCTGATCCTCGGCCTGCACTTGCTGACCAAGCTCTTTTCTTGAGCGCGGTGTTGCCGCCGACGGCGCTCCGCTACTCGCGCACCGTCGGCAGCGTGAACCGCACGGTCGTGCCCTTCTTGGGCACGCTGTCGATTCGCATCTCGCCGCCATGGAGCGATATCAACGCTTTGGCGATCGGCAGCCCGAGACCGGTTCCGACATAACCGCCCTCGATCTGCTGCTTTGGCTGGTGAAAGGGCAGCAACGCCTCGGCAACCTCGGCCTCGGTCATGCCGATACCGGAATCGGCGACGAACACCGCGACCTTTCCGTCTTCGTCCTGGTTGAGACCGACGCCAACGCGGCCGCCGCGCGGCGTGAACTTGATGCTGTTGATCAGCAGATTGACCAGCACCTGCTTGATCTTCGTGACGTCGACATTGACGATCCTGCCGTCGCCGGGAATCAGATCGGCCAAGGTCACGCCTGCACGCTCGGCCTGGTCGGCGACGAGCCGCACGCTGGCGCGGACGATCTCGTCGATTCGCGCCGGCTCCGGCCGGAGGATCATCTGGCCTGCGTCGAGCTTGGCATAGTCGAGAATGTCGTTGATCACGCGCAGCAGGTGCTGCCCGCTGTCGTGTATGTCACTGGCATAGCTGCGGTAGCGGCTGCCGATCTGGCCGAACATCTGCTGGGCGATGACATCGGAGAAGCCGATGATGGCGTTGAGCGGCGTGCGCAGCTCGTGGGCGAGGTTGGTCACAAGCTGCTTGACGCCTTCCGTGGCGTGCGCCGCCGTCGAGAGCTCGTCGACCCGCAGCGCCGGAGAGTCGACGGGACGCGCAACCACCCCGAGCGCGCCCCTGGACGTCATGGGAGCGATGCGAATGTCGGCTTCGATGATGGCGCCGTCGAGGCGCGCGATGCGCGAGCGATACCACGCGCCAATTCCCGGCTGGTCGGCGCCTTTCTGCCAATGCAGCAACAGGGTGTGCACGGCACGCGGATCGAAGATGCTGTCGAAGCGTAGGCCGGCGACCGCCGCCGGATTGGCCGCACCGATCAGCGCCGCCCCGGCGCCGTTGATGCGGCTGACCAGATTGTCGACGATCACGGCGATCAGATCGGGCACCGCCTCGAACAGGGGCCAGGCCGCGGTCAGCGTTGCTTCATCCGCGATGAGCGCCTGACTGGGCGCATCGGTCGGGCTAGATATTCCATCAGCGTCGCTCGCGGGCGGTTCGGCTCCGGACGGCAGGATCTTCTGCGGTCCGACCATGTCAGCGGGCGAATCCGGTGACGCTGCGCAGATCGACCCCCGCGAAGGAGGCGCCGACCAGCGTGGCGCCGTCGAAAATCGCTTCGCGCAGGTCGCAACCGTCGAGAACGGCGCCGGTCAGGTCAGCGCGCGACAGGTCCGCGCCGGCGAGGCAGGCGAAACTCAGATTGGCGCCGCTGAGGATCGCGCCCACCAGGTTGGCACCACGCAGGTCGGCGACGACCCTGGCATGCGCCGCGCCGACATCCATCAGCGGGCTGAGATTGGCCCCGCGCAAATCGGCTTCCATCAGATTGGCGCGCACCAGCACCGCGCCGCGCAGATCGGCCTTGTGAAACAAGGCCTGGCGCAGGTCGGCATCCGTGAAGTCGCCGCGGATCAGCTCTGCGCCGGTGAATTGCGCACCGACGAACTGCGTCGCGCGGAACGAGGCCGCCATCAGGCGCCGACGCGACAGATCCCTGCCATGAAGTGCCGCGCCGTCGAAACGCGCCATGGCGCCGCTCTTGGCCTCGGTCTCGATCCAGGTCAGATGCTGCGCGACCAGCTTGTCGACGTCGGGCTCGACCGCCGGCCGTGCCGGCTCATCGCGGGTGGCCCCGCGCAAGGCACCACTCTCGACCAGTGCCTTGTCAAGCATCGCGCCGGTCACATCGGCGCCCTTGAAATCGACGTCGACGAGCTGCACGCCTTTCAGGATGGCGCCGCGGAAGCTCGCGCCGACGACCTTGCAGCCCGACAAGTTGGCGCCTTCGAGGTTGGCATTGGTGAAGTTCGCCGCGCGCAGGTCGGCATTGCGGAAGTTGGCGCCCTTGAGCGAGGCATTGGTGAAGTCGGCGCGCACCACGAACGAACTGCCCAGCTTGGCGCTGGCGAAGTTCGCTCCATGCGCATCGATGCCGGACAGGTCCGCCGAGCCGTCGCCGTCGTGCTGGACCGTGGTGAGCTCTCCCTCAGCGCGCGCCAGCACGCCTTCGCGAATATCGGCGTCAGCCAGCACCGCGCCGTTCAAAGAGCAGCCGCGGAAGCAGGCGCCGCGCAGGTCCGACCGCGTCAAATCGGCGCCATCGAGATTGGCCCGGCGCAGATCAGCCCCGAACAGGTTGGCGCGCGCCATCTTGGCCTTGCGGAACTTGCACCCGGCCAGCTTGGCACCGACCAGATCGATTTCGGACAAGTTGCGGCCGCCGAAGTCGATGCCCTGTAGATCCTGGTGCGCCAGCAATGCGCGCCGCCCGCCGGGCATGCCCGACACGAATCGCTCATGGGCCTGAATGACCATGCGGAGATCGGCCGGGCTGATCTTCTTGCCACCAGCGGCCTTGTCCCCGTTCGGTTGCCCATTCGGTCGTTGAGACATCGGTGCGGTGCGTCGCCTTTCAGGCGTGCATTGATCGGTCGCGTGGCACCGCCACGACACGGCGCGGCGCGGCCAACAGATACGGCCCGTGAGGACAAGATTTGCGCGGGGGGTCCGCGGCAGGCTTGACGGCGAGGGCCATGGACGTCTGTCGACCTGGCTTACCTCTGAAAAGGAGCGATGCTTTATATGCCCCGTATCGTTAAGATAACCTTTACGCAGAATTCATCCAGGCTTCCAGTTTCATTTCCGTTGCTTGGCCGTAGATTTGCGACAGTCGCCGAACCTCTTGGCGTCCGACGCCTGCCATTCCGCCGACCCAGACTGCTTCAAAGGGAGTATGGGGGTGAAGCCCTTGGCGTGTATCCGAACCCTCGGCGTGCTTCTCGCGGCAATCGGCGCACTGCCGGCGATGGATTGCGATGCCGCGGCTCAAGTCGTCAGCGGGCCTGCGCCTACCTTTGCGCTCGATCTGGCCAACGAATGCGCATCGGAGGCGCCGCCGACGCTCCCGGCCTGGCGCATCTCCGCGCGGCTGGATCGCGCGCTCTGGCCGGTGCGCCTGACTTGTACCGGCGATGGCCCCGCCAAGGTGCTGCGAGTCGAGGTGCGCCCGGGCGATGCTTTCGACCCCAATCCGACCGGCCTATCGACCGAGCGCGTCGAAATCCAGCCGCGGCGCGAGCTGGTCCGCTTCGATCAGCCGATCTGGTATGCGTTCCGCTTCCGCCTGCGCGAACCGTGGGTCGATGTGCAGAATCGCACGGTCATCCACCAGATCAAGCAAAGCATCGAACCAGCCAAGGAAACCGATCACGGCGGCCCGTGCCCGCCAGCCAACCCGTTTTTCAAGATCGAAGCGGGCTATCGCAACAAGGTCTCAAGCGCGGCCTTCGTCGTGAAAGTGCGCGGCACGAACAACTGCACAGACGGCAAATCGGGCGCGACGATCTGCGGACCCTGGCCGCTCAAGCTGGGTGAATGGCATCGCATCAATGTCGCGCTGACGCCGAGCCAGGCAAGAAGCGATCTCCGCGTGTGGCTGGACGGCAGGTCATGTGAAGCCTACCGGGGTCCGCTCGGCTATCTCGATCACGGCAGGCGCTCCGCAGACGGAAAGCCGACCATCGACACGCAACCGCGCTTCGGCATCTACCGGGACACGCTCGATGCCGTGCAGGCGATCGACTTCGCCGACATCGCCTTCTGGCACGCCGAACCGGTCGGCCATCCCGCGTGGAGCGTGATCGGCCGGACGGCTTCGCCCTAGATTCCGTCCCGACGGCGCAGGGCGTCCTATCCGACCGCCGCCTTGACCCGCTCCGGCGTCAGCGGCGCGCGGCGCAGCCGCACGCTGGTCGCGTCGAACACCGCATTGGCGACCGCCGCCGGCACGGTCCGCGTCGATGGCTCGCCGGCGCCCGAGGGCGCCACGTCGGGCCGGTTGATCAGCACCGACTCGATCGTCTCGGGCGTCTCCATGGCATCGAGGATCGGATAGCTCTCCCAATCGACGCTGGTGACGCCGGTGCGGTCAAAATAGACTTCCTCGCGGAGTGTGCGGCTGAGCGCTTGGACGACATTGCCCTCGATGGTGCGCCTGAGACCGTCGGGGTTGACGATCAGGCCGCAATCATGGGCGACCGTGAACTTGCGGCCCCAGATCCGGCCACTCGTGCGGTCGACCTCGACCTCGGCGACCACCGCAACGATGGTGCCGGCCCGCTCCGTATAGGAGATGCCGCGGCCGCTCGCGACATTGCCGCTGCTGCGATCTGGCCGCGGAGATGGCCGCGCCTGCCAGCCCGCCTTCTCCGCCGCGGCCTGGATGACCGCGCGGTGGCGCGCATCCTCGACATGCCTGAGCCGGAACTCGACCGGATCGGAGCCGGCAGCGGCTGCCAGCTCGTCGATGAAGGACTCGCTGGCGAAGTGGATCTGCGGACCGAGCGGATCGCGCAGGTGAGAGGTGCGCAGGGGCGAGCCGCTGGCAAGCCATGGCGCCACGACTTCCCAGGCGAGCCGCTTGTTGGCGAAGACGTAACGCTCGGCCGGCGCGCCGAAGACCTTCGACGGCAGCGGCTCGAGACCCATGAGCTGGCCCGACACGCTGTGGCGCGGGTTGCTCTCGTTGGACGCGATCTCCAGCCGATCGAAGCCGCGGCTGAGGAAATCATAGGCGAGGATGCGGCCATCGGAACCGAGTGCCGCGCGCACGATGTGAATCGAAGCCGGGCCCTTGGGCGTCCACGCA
The DNA here is from genome assembly GCA_016869645.1 of Alphaproteobacteria bacterium. Lineage (GTDB taxonomy): Bacteria > Pseudomonadota > Alphaproteobacteria > SHVW01 > SHVW01 > SHVW01. Next base: position 15,148 of record VGDO01000006.1, on the reverse strand, counting down.
TGGCCCTCGGCGCGCATGCCCTGGAGCCGCACGGGGCGGCCGACCGCCTTCGAGAGATAGGCCGCGTCGAGCGCGGCGTCGCCCGCGTCATTGCGGCCATAGGAGCCGGGACCGGGCACCCAGATCGCGCGCACCTTGTCGATCGGCAGGCCCAGATGGCGGGCAACACCGTCGCGCACGAAATGGGGCTTCTGCGAGCCGGTCCACACGGTTGCACTGTCGACATGCACATCGGCAACCGCGCAGGCAGGACCCATGCTGGCATGGACCTGGAACGGCCATTCGTAGGTTGCCTCGATCAGGCGTGCGCCGGAAGCGGCCAGCGCCTGCCCCAGGACCTGGTCGACATTGCCGTTCTCGCGCTCGATCTTGCGCGCGATCGATGGCGCCTTGCGCAGATGGTCATAGAGCTCGCTCTGCGGCGGGAACGGCGCGTCGATGCTCGACCACGTCACCTCGAGCTTGTCGGCCGCCTGGATCGCCCGCCACTCGGTTTCGGCGACGACGGCAAGAAACCCCTTGTTCCAAACCACGCGTGCGCCGGGAATCGAACGGATCGAAGCCTCGTCGACGGCGATCGGCGAGGTGCCGGCGTGGGGTGGGCGGATGAGGCGGGCATGCATCATGCCCGCAACCTTGATGTCGGTGACGAATTCCGAGGTGCCGAACACCTTGCCCGCCACGTCGCGGCGTGGCACGGACTGGCCGACGATCTTGTACTGGTCCGGTCGCTTGGGCTTGGCCTGGCCGCTCGCGACCATGTCGTTGCCGGTCACGTTGTTCCAGGTCATGGCGACATTGAAAGTGCGCCCGCCGATCAGCTCGCCGTAACTCGCTTTCTTGCCGGCGCCGCTGACCACGCCGTCGGCCACCGTCAGCTCGGTGACCGGCGCGCCCAGCTTCTCGGCGGCCAGATCGAACAGAATGCGGCGCGCCTCGGCTGCGGCGTTGCGCAGCGGAATGGCGCCCTTCTGGATGCCCGTGCTGCCGCTGGCGCCGCCCTGGTTCACCGACGTCGCCGTGTCGCCCATCACGACCTCGACACGCGCGACGTCGACATCGAGCTCCTCGGCGACGATCTGGGCAATGGCGACGTCGACGCCCTGGCCCATGTCCATCTTGCCGAAGAAGGCGAGCACGCTGCCGTCCGACTTGATGGCGAGCCAGGTGTCGAGCTGGCCCGGCACGAGCGCCGGCTTGGTCGCGGCGGTGCCGGCGGTCTGCGCCATAGCGCCGTCGATAACCGGTGCCGCAATCGTCACCACGAGGGCGCCGGCGCCGCGCAGCAGGTCGCGGCGCGAGATCGGGAGAATGTGGGTCATGGCAGCCTCCCTCAGCTCATCGCCGCGGCGCGCTTGACCGCGCGCAGGATCGCCATGTGCGTGCCGCAGCGGCATTTGAGGCCGCTCAGACCCTCGCGGATCTCGGCATCCGTAGGCTTCGGCGTCTTCGTCAGGAGTGCCGCTGCCGTCATGATCCAGCCATTGATGCAGTAGCCGCATTGCGGCACCTGCTCCTCGACATAGGCCTTCTGCACGGGGTGCGGCTTGTCGGGCGTGCCGAGACCGGCGAGCGTCGTCACCGCGCCGTTGCCGACCGCGCTCAGCGGCGTGACGCAGGAGCGCACCGCTTCGCCGTCGACATGGACGGTGCAGGCGCCGCATTGCGCGAGCCCGCAGCCGAAATGCGGATTGGCGAGGCCGAGCTCGTTGCGCAGCGCGTAGAGCAGCGGCATGTCCGGATCTGCGTCGATCGTGCGCGCCTTGCCGTCGACATGGAGCGTGATGCGGCTGGTCATCGCCGGGCCTCCTGATTGTTGCGTGATTGTTGGCGGCCGGCCGCCGGGCCGCAACCGCGAGAAAAGGCTACACCAGGTCCGGCCGGGCGCCAAATCGGCCACTCTTGCGCCGCGGCCTCATACCGGGCCTAAGATGGCGCATGTCATCCCGCGATCAGCTCGCCGCCCTCATCGCCCACTCGCGCCGCGCCGTCGTCTTCACCGGCGCCGGAATCTCGACGGAATCGGGCATACCCGATTTCCGCAGCCCGGGCGGCGTGTGGAGCAAAATGAAGCCGATCTACTATCAGGAGTTCGTCGCCAGCGAGGAGAAACGGCGCGAGGCGTGGACCCGCGTGTTCTCCAACTCGGCCGGCTGGGTCGGCGCCCAGCCCAATGCCGGGCACATCGCGGTGCAGCGCCTGGTCGCACGCGGCAAGGTGTCGTCGGTGATCACGCAGAACGTCGACGATCTGCACCGCATCTCGGGCGTGCCCTCCGCGCAGATCATCGAGCTGCACGGCAATGCGACATACGCGAGCTGTCTCGACTGCGGTCTGCGCCACGAGCTCGCAGTCATCAAGCAGAGCTTCCTCGGCCGCGGCGAGATCCCGACCTGTCGCGACTGCGGCGGCCTGGTCAAGACCGCGACCATCTCCTTCGGCCAGGCCATGCCGGAGGAACCGATGTCGCGCGCCGCCGCGGAGTCGCGCGCCTGTGATCTGTTCCTGGTGCTCGGCTCCTCGCTCGTCGTCTTTCCGGCGGCGGGCTTCCCGCTGCTCGCCAAGACCTGCGGCGCGCGGCTCGTCATCATCAACCGCGAGCCGACCGAGCAGGACGAATTCGCCGACCTCGTGATCAACGATTCGATCGGCGAGATCATGTCGGCCGTCGTGCCGGCGGATTGAAATCCCCGGCCTACCCCGTACGGGGTATGACGACCATCGCGATGCAGCTATGCTGTCTTGTACAATGCGGCGTGGTCGGCGGCGGCATTTAGCCTTGTCTGGCGCCTGAACCGCGGGCAGCGACGGCCGCGAGCTGGATCACGGGGAGAACCAGCATGGGTCGCAATATTGTCGTCTTCGCCGACGGTACGGGCAACAGCGCGGCGACACTGTTCAAGACCAATGTCTGGCGCTTGTATCAGGCACTCGATCTCAGCACTGGCGAGCAGCTCGCGTCATTCGATGACGGCGTCGGAACGTCCTCGTTCCGACCGTTGCAGACCCTCGGGCTGGCGCTTGGCGTTGGCATCAAGCGCAATGTGCTCGATCTCTATAAATTCCTCTGTCTCAACTATCAAACGGGCGATCGCATTTTCGCGTTCGGTTTCAGCCGCGGTGCGTTCACCATCCGCATCCTCAACGGCCTGATCAACCGCGAGGGGCTTGTCCGCTTCGAGTCGGAAGAGGAACTGCAGCGCAACGCGGCTGCGGCCTATCGCGCTTACCGAAAAAAGGCGTTTCCGGAGCGAGCCGTGGTCAAGCTGGGCCGGGCTCTGCGTGACGGGTGCATCAACATCCGCAATTGGCTGTTTGGCGCGCGTAGCTACGACCAACTCCAGAAGTCGACCGAGTTGCGCAACCGGCATCCCATAGCGGTCGAGTTTCTCGGCGTATGGGACACGGTGGGCGCATACGGCTTGCCGATTGACGAACTGACGAACGCCGTCGACAGGTGGGTTTGGCCAATGTCGTTTGGCAAGCTCGATCTGCCAGGCAACGTCCAGTTCGCACGCCAAGCTCTCAGTCTCGACGATGAACGCCGCACTTTCTTTCCTCTCCCGTGGGTCGAGACTGCGACGCGTAAGCCCGGAACGCAGCTCGACGACGAGAAGCTGGTTCAAATCTGGTTCGCCGGTGTTCACGCCAATGTCGGTGGCGGCTATGCCGACGACGCACTCTCTCATGTTTCATTGTGCTGGATGATCTCGGAGGCTGCGCGGCGCGGCTTGAAATTTCAGGAGTGGACCGTCGCCGGATATGCGGCCATCGCTTCGGACAATGGCCTTGCTTACGACTCGCGGGCCTCGTTCGGCGCACTTTACCGCTATCTGCCGCGCGACACCGACGATCTGATGAACAAGGATGGCAACGGCGCCATCCGCATCCGACCCCTGGTTGATTCCAGCGTCATCCTTCGGATGGCCAATGGCGGCGACGGCTACGCGCCGATCTCACTGCCGCCCGAATTCGACGTCGTTGCACCCGACAATACGGTCGTGCCGTTCCTTCCGCCCATATTGAAGGCGGACGCAACGAAAACCGCGGCGCGTCATCTTCCCCTACCGCCCGGCATGTCCCAGGATCTCGCTGCGCGCACGAACAGCCTGAACCGGGCGCTCAATCAGCTTGCCAACGCCGGCGCAACCCACCAGCGCACCGATCGTATTGCCCTCGTCTTCGACACGGTCTGGTGGCGCCGCACGACGTATTTCGTCACCCTCGGCCTGGTCCTCGCGGCAGCGGCGCTTCCGCTGATCGGACCGGATGACCTTCCGCCGGAAATGCGGGAGGCGAACGAGGCCGCCGGCTGGATTGCGGGTTTCTCCGGCATTGCCAAGAGCTTCTTGCCCGGCTTCGCTGCGCCCTGGCTCGACGCCGTTGAGACGATGCCGATCATCGCCGGTCTTCTCGCGACCGCGATCTTCATGTGCCTGGCGATCAGCGAGCTGCTTCGGATCCGCATTCACGATCGCGCACGCGTCGCATGGAACGTCAATCCCAAGCTGTCATTGCGCATGAAGCGAAAGCGACTGGACGCATTGCACCGTGCCATCACCCTGTTCGCGATCGCCATTTCGGCGCTGGTCGTGAGCATCCTTGTAGGGCTTGGTGGTTTCGATACGTGGAAAGTCCTGCTCCTGGTCCTGCTCGGCGGGATCGCCATACTCTTCTTCTTGAACAGGCAGATCGAAAGACTCAGAAGAACGGACGAAAGCCCCGACGCGATCGACCCGAGCGGTCCAATGCTGCGGCTTGCGCGCTGGATCAGGTTGTCCACGTCGGTTCGTGCCGTATCGCGTTTCTGCGTTCGTCATCTATTCCCCCTGGTTTTTCTGGCCGCCGCCGCATTTCTGGTCCTCGGTGGCGCCAACCGCCTGGCTTTCGATATCTGGAGCTCGTCCGGCCAGGTCTGCACGTCCACGAAGCCAGAGAACCTTGTCGAAGCAAGCAATCAGACCATCAATCAGCCCTTCAACACGAACGAGATGTGCTGGCGATCGGGCGTCACCGTGGTCGAGGGTGCGCGGTATCGGATTCAATTGACGATGACGGAAGGTCTCGATTGGTTCGATCGAGGCGAGCACACCGACATCGGCGGTTTCGAATCGGATTGGACATTCGTCCTCCCCTCTCTGTTCAGGCGCTGGTGGCGCGAGAACTGGTTCATGCCAATCGCGCGGATCGGCGTGCGCGGCAACGATGAATACCCATTGGCGCCGGTCGATCCCTTGCTTCCGGCTCCGAAGAAACCGAAAGACGCGCCGGCGCCCAAGATCGAGACGGGCATGTTCGAGCCGATCCCAACTGAACTTGCCAAGAAATTGACGACGGCGAATCCGCGTGGGGAACGACGCGTGCTGATCGCCGAATTCAAGGCTCGGCGATCGGGCGAGTTGTTCCTCTATGTGAACGACGCTGTCCTGATGCTGCCCGGTCTGATGGCCAGGTTCTATGGCAACAACCTGGGGACGGCGATCGTCAGCATCGAGCGGATCAAGGCGCCGCCAGTGCAGTTGCGCTGAGAAACCCGACACCATCGTTTGACAGTTCGAAGGTCGGCGCAACCCGGGCTAGGATGGCGCTCCCGTCGAACGAGCCCGGGTCCGCCATGAACGAAGCACCTGCCCTCGAGACGCTGATCGAATCCGACGTCATGGTCGCCATGCGCGACGGCGTGCGGCTGGCGACCGATGTGTACCGTCCGGCGCGCGGCGGCAAGGCGCTGACCGGCACTTTTCCGGTCATCCTCGAGCGCACGCCCTACAACAAGGCCGCGACCAGCCGCTCCGAGCGCACCGCCGACAGCCCCGAGCCCGCCAGCCGTGCCGACATCGCGCGCTTCTTCGTCGCGCAGGGCTATGTCGTCGTCTACCAGGACTGCCGTGGTCGCTACGGCTCCGAGGGACAGTTCGTCAAATATCTGTCTGACGCCGCGGACGGTCAGGACTGCATGAAATGGATCATGGCTCAGCCCTGGTGCAACGGAAAAGTCGGCACCATGGGCCTGTCCTATGGCGCGCACACGCAAGGCGCGCTCGGCTGCCTCGATCCGCCGGGTCTGGCCGCCCAGGTCATCGATTCCGGCGCATTTTCCAGCGCTTATCACGCGGGCATCCGCCAAGGCGGCGCCTTCGAGCTCAAGCAGGCGACCTGGGCCTATGGCCAGGCGCTGGCGCAGGCGGAGGCGACCGGCGACGCGCTGACGCGTCACGCGCTGACGCGGCACTCGATCCACGACTGGTTCGCGCGCATGCCATGGCGGCCCGGCGCATCGGCGGTCACGCCGGTGCCCGACTACGAAAGCTATCTCTTCGAGCAATGGACCCACGGCAATTTCGGTCCCTATTGGCAGCAGCTCGGCATCTACATGGCCGGATTCTACGAACGCTATGCCGATGTGCCGGTGATCCTCATGTCGAGCTGGTACGACGCCTACGTGCGCACGGCGACCGAGAACTATCTCGGCCTCAAGACGCACAAGACGTCGCCGATCAAGCTCGTGATGGGGCCGTGGACGCACGGCGATCGGTCCGTAACCTTCTCGGGCGACGTCGATTTCGGACCCGATGCGACGCTCGACGGCGCGCTGGCACCCGACTTCCGGCATTTCCGCCTGCGCTGGTTCGACCGCTGGCTGCGCGGCATCGACAACGGCGCCGAGCGGGACGCTCCCGTGCGCATCTTCGTCATGGGCGGCGGCTCGGGCCGCAAGATCGAGCATGGCCGCCTCGATCATGGCGGCACATGGCGCGACGAAAGCGACTGGCCGCTGCCGGGCACGCGGTTCACGCCCTATTATCTTCACGCCGACGGCAATCTGTCGCCTGCGGCACCGGTGGTCGATGGCGCGGGCCTGGCCTACCGGTTCGACCCGCGCGACCCCGTGCCGTCGATCGGCGGCACCATGACCTCCGGGCAGCCGATCATGGAAGGCGGCGCCTATGACCAGGTCGAGGGCGCGCGCTTCTTCGGCTGCAAGCCGCCGCACCTGCCGCTCGCCGCGCGGCCCGACGTGCTGGTGTTCCAGACGCCGCCGCTCGCCGAGCCCGTCGAGGTGACCGGGCCGATCACGGTCAAGCTGTGGATCTCGTCCGACTGCCCGGACACGGACTTCACCGCCAAGCTGATCGACGTCTATCCGCCGAGCAAGGACTGGCCCAACGGCTATGCCATGAACATCACGGACGGCATCATCCGGGCGCGCTACCGCGATTCGTGGGAGCAGCCCGACATGATGGAGCCGGGGCGAATCTACACCGTCGCCATCGAGCCCTTCGCCAGCAGCAATCTGTTCGCGCGCGGCCACCGCATCCGGCTCGACATCTCGTCGAGCAACTTCCCGCATTTCGACGTCAATCCGAATACGGGCGAACCTGAGGGCCGCGCCCGGCTGTGGCGGGTGGCGACCAACACGGTGAGGCTCGACCGCACGCACCCGTCACACGTCGTGCTGCCGATCATTTCGACACGGCGCTGAGAGTTCGCGCTCAGATCGGCTGATCGAGCGTCGGCGCGCAGTCGGCGACGGTGGTGCGGTGCAGGTCGCGCGGCGCGGTGTGGTCGTAGCGCCGGGCGCGATGCATGACGACACGGTTGTCCCACATCACGAGATCGAACGGCCGCCAGCGGTGCGCGTAGGTGTATTCGCGCTGCGTCGCGTGTTCGGTCAGATCCTTCAGGAACAGGCGCGCTTCGGGCACTGGCCAGCCGCGGATCGTCCCCGCGTGCGACGCGAGATAAAGGTTGAGCCGTCCGGTGCGCGGATGGCGCCGCACCAGGCGCTGCGGGACCGGAGCCCATTTGGCGCGCTCCTCGTCGGTGAACTCGAAAAAGCCGAGCATGCCGCGCGAGTAGAGCTGGCTGTGCTCGCAGACGAGGCCCATGCATTCGGCTTGAAGCTTCGGATCGAGATCGTCCCACGCCGCCCGCATGTCCGCGAACTCGGTGTTGCCGCCGTCCGGCGGGATGACGCGGGCCGACAGGAGCGAGAACTTCGCTGGTGTCGCCTTGAACGAGCTGTCGGAGTGCCAGAGCATGTTGCCGAGACCGAACAGCCGGCTCCGGTCGTCGCGCGCCAGGACATTGCCATGCTTGTCGAGGTTCGAAATGTCGTTGATGTCCATCGACAGCCGCCGCTCGTCGCGTTGCACGATGTCGCCGGTGGCGGTTTCCATCGGGCCGAAATGCGTGGAAAAGGCGTATTGCTGGTCGTCGTCGATCCGCTGGTCGGGAAAGATCAGGACCGCATATCGGTCCATGGCGTCCTCGATCGCGGCGGCGGTCGCCGCAGAAACGCCCGCCGCGATGTCCACGCCCGTGGCTTCGGCCACGAAGTCGTTTCGCCTGGGATTGATCGGCCTGACCGTGAGTGCCATGGCGTTTCGTCGCAGGACCGCGTCCCATCTGTTGTCTGAACGGAGGTTAGCACAATAGAAACCGCGACAGCGGCCCTTGTTAGCCCGCTGCGCGCATACGAGCGAAACGCCATGACCTACGATCTTCCCCTGCGTCGTGGGCCGGTGATCGACCAAGGCCTCGACGGGCGCTTCGATGTCGCGGTCGCCGATGGCCGCATCGCCGCCGTCGCGCCGAACATTCCAGCACCCGCCGAACGCCACGCGATCAACGTGACGATGGACAGCTCCCTCGCACGACATGCACGATTGGCAACCCGGTAGCGGCCCGGAGGCGCCATGGGGCCGGCTCGGCGCTTCGACCGCCGCTACGATCCCGTCATCGCGACCGGACGAATCGCGGCTTCGGAGCCGCCTTCGACCGCTGGTTCATGCTCCGGATCGACTGGCAGGTCTACCCAGAACGTGCTGCCCATGCTGGGTGTGCTGACGAAGGCGATGCGACCCTCCATCAGCTCGGCCAGCCGCTTGGCGAGCGAAAGTCCGAGGCCGGTTCCCTCGATGGTCGAGTATTCTGAACCCGCGCGATTGAATGGCTCGAAGATGTACGGGTGATGCACCGGATCGATGCCATTGCCGGTATCGGCGACGGAGAAACGGGCGCTGTCGTCTGTCATGGCCCGCGCCGCCAACGTGACGGAGCCGCCTTGGCGGTTGTATTTGATTGCATTCGACAGGAGATTGGTGAGGATCTGGCGCAACCGGAATTCGTCGGCGCGCACGTGAAGCGAGGCCGGAATGGGTTCGACCGTCACAGCGACGCCTTTGTCGGCTGCGATTGTCGCCATCGATGAACGGACGGATTCCAGCGCGCCTGCGGCGGAAACACGCGCGACGGATATTTTCATCCGACCCGCCTCGATGGCGGACATGTCCAGCATTTCATCGATGATCCGGAGTAGGTATTGGCCGCTGCTGCAGATCTGGTCGCTGAACTCCTGTTGCGTCGCACTCAGCTTGCCGCCACGGCCGAGCTGAAAAAGCTGCGCGAACCCCATGATCGCGTTGAGTGGCGTGCGCAACTCGTGGCTCATCCTGGTCAGAAATTCCGATTTGGCCTGACTGGCGGATTCGGCCACGATGCGCGCCTGCTCAGCTTGATGTCGGGCCTCCTCGACCTCATCGTTCTTGCCGGCGAGCTCGGCAGTTCGCACAGAGAGAGCCCTGTTTGCCGCGACCAGTCCGGCATTTGCCTCGGCCAGCTCCGCCGTCCGGTGCCGCACATGCACTTCGAGCTGGTCACGCGCACGCTCGAGCGATTCTTCCGCGCGTCTCCGCTCGGCGGTGATCGCCCCGAGGACCAGGCCCGTCACGGCCAGAACGGCCATGAACGTTGTCAGGAGGATCAGCCGTTGATCGAGCGAGCCGCTGGCGAAGGGTCCGAGATCATGGATCGTTCCCCAGATCGCGATGGCCGAGACCAGGATGATCGCCGACGCGGTCTCCCTCTGCTCGAAACGCAAGGCCATCCAGATGATGAACGGAAACACCGGATAAGCCAGCGGCAGGCTGATCGTGAATGAGAACGACGCCGCGATCAGCAGCGCGAGCAGCAGCGCGGTCAGTTCGGCCAGCCTCATGCGGCGCCATGCCACCGCGGGCTTGCTCGCCCACGTCAGCACGACCGGCGCGACGAGAAGAACGCCCATGGCATCGCCCGCCCACCATACCCACCACACCGAGGCGAAAGCCGACCAGGGGATGATGCCCGACGCGGCGAGATTGAGGACACCATTGGTCGCGGTCACGCACATGGCAAGACAAGCGCCCAGACCGACGAGTCCCAGAACATCGCGCAAGCGCGCCAGCCCATTGTCGAAGGCGACGAGCCGGCGCAGCAGCACGGCGCCGAACAGCGGTCCGAGCGTGTTGCCCGTGGCGATGCCGGCGGCGGTCAGCATCGGCTCGTCGCTCATGGCGTTGCCGATGAAGGCACCCAGCCACACCCCGGGCCAGGCGCGACCGCCCATCAGGAGGAACGCAGCCACCGCAATTCCCGCTGGCGGCCAGACGGCCGTCACCTGCTTGGTCGCGAACGCAAGTGCAAAGCCGATCTTTGCAAAACCGACATAGGCGGCGACGAGCACCGCCAGTGTTGCGGCGTATCGGGCGTCGAGCGCGAAGTTCGGCCAAAGTCGAACAATCCACGCCGGCACTGGCAAGAAGGTCATGTCAGTTCTGCAAGCTCGAGCAGCGGCCCGGTTGATCGACGTGGGCCGACCCGCAGCGTAGAATGAGCGAAGGCAACTTAAGATACTGTTAATGCCTGTGCTGTCCGGACCCGAAGTTGAGCGCGCACCATGCCTTCTACCCTCCTCCTGCGCGGCGGCCGCGTGATCGATCCGACCCAGGGCATCGACGGCCGCCATGACGTCGCCGTCGCCGATGGCCGCATCGCCGCCGTTGCGCCGTCCATCACGCCTTCTGTCGCCAAGGAGGTGCTCGACGTTTCCGGCAAGCTGGTTCTGCCCGGCATGATCGACACCCATGCCCACGTCTTCCAGCACGTCACCGGCCGGTTCGGCCTCGACGCCGACCTGGTCGGCGTGCAGTCGGGCGTGCCCGTTCTGATCGATCAGGGCGGGCCGAGCTGCATGACGCTGCCGGCTTTCCGTGAGTTTGTCGTCAATGCCAAGCAGAGCCGGGTCTTTGCCTTTCTGTCGGCTTATCTGGTCGGCGGCATGGAGGGGCACTACTACCCCAACCTCTACAAGCCCGACTGCATCGACGTGAAGGCGACCGTGCGCGCGGCGCGCGAGAATGCCGACATCGTCAAGGGCTTCAAGGCGCATGCCGAGATCGGCGGCTTCGCGCGCTGGGGCCTGGACGTGATCAAGCTGTCGGCCGAGATCGCGCGCGAAGCGAACCTGCCGCTCTACATCCATTTCGGCCAGCTCTGGCCGCTGCCAAAGGAAGGCGGCAACAGCGTCGATCCCGACCGCGTGCTGCCCGATGTCGTCGACCTGCTCAAGCCGGGCGACATCCTCGCGCACCCGTTCACGCGCCACCCCGGCGGCTTCGTCGACCGCAACGGACAGGTCCATCCGATCGTCAAAGAGGCGCTGGCGCGCGGCCTCAAGACCGATGTCGGTCACGGCTCCCATTTCAGCTTCAAGATGGCGCGCATCGCGCTCGACGCGGGCATCGTGCCGGACACGCTGGGCGCCGACATGCACGGCTACAACACGGCCGTGCCGCGCCATGCGGGCACGCCCGAGACCCATTCCGACCAGGACCACATGTTCTTCGGACGCACGCGCTTCTCGCTGGCGTCCACCATGACGTCGCTCTTGGCGCTCGGCGTCTCGCTGGAAAAGATCGTGCCCATGGTGACGTCGAACCCGGCGGCGATGCTGGGCATGGCCGGCGAGATCGGCACGCTGAAGCCGGGGCTCGTCGCCGATATCTCCGTGCTCAACGACGAGCGCGGGCGGTGGACGCTCAGCGACAACGAGGGGACGAAGGTCGCGGCCGACCGGATGCTGACGCCCGCCTTCTGCCTGCGCAACGGTACGCGCTTCGATGCCGACGCGTCGATCCTGCCGACGGCCGAGGCGGCATAACCTCCTTGGAATCCTCCGTGCCTGTGGCATCCCCCACCCCGGCCCTCCCCCACAAGGGGGGAGGGCGCGAGAAGCGCGGCGTCGGCGCCAGTCTCCGGCGCAAGGAGGACGATCGCTATCTGCGCGGCCGTGGCCAGTTCGTGGCCGACATCGCGCTGCCGGGCATGCTCGAGGTCGCCTTCCTGCGCAGTCCGATCGCCCATGGCCGCATCCGCGCCATCGGCAAGCCCAGGGGTGCCGAGCATCTCGTGTTCACGGCGGCCGACCTTGTCGGCGTGCAGCCGATCCGCTCGGTCTCCGCGCTCAAGGGCTTCAAGGCCTCGGCGCAGCCGATCCTCGCCGAGGGCAAGGTTCGTCAGGCCGGCGAACTGATCGCAGCCTGCCTCGGCGCGACGCGCGCCGAGGCCGAGGATCTGGCCGAGCAGGTCGAGCTCGATCTCGCCGATCTGCCGGCCGTGCACGACATGGAACAGGCGAAGGCGCCCGGCGCGCCGCTGGTGCACGAGGAGTGGGGCGACAACATCGTGCTCGACTCGCTGTGGGACGGCGACCTCGCCACGGCCAAGGCGCAAGCGCCGATCCAGGTGACGCGGCGCATCCGCACCGCGCGTCAGCACATGGCGCCGCTCGAAAACCGCGGCGTGGTCTGTCATTGGGACCGCCGGCTCGACCAGCTCGTCATGTACAGCGCGACGCAGATGCCGCACATCAATCGCAACGGCCTGTCGGATTGCCTCGGCATCGACCAGGGCCGCATCCGCGTGGTCGCGCCCGATGTCGGCGGCGGCTTCGGCTACAAGGGCATCCTGCTGCCTGAAGAGGTCTGCCTCGCCTGGCTCGCGATCAGGCTCGACCGGCCCGTGCGCTGGCTCGAGGACCGGCGCGAGGCGCTGGTCGCCGGCGCCAATTGCCGCGAGCATCTCTACGACATCACGCTCTACGCCGAGCGCGACGGCAGGCTGCTCGGCATCGACTGCGAGGCGATCGTCGATTCAGGCGCCTATTCGTCCTATCCGTTCTCGGCCTGCCTGGAGGCGGCGCAGGTCTCCTCGATCCTGCCCGGTCCCTACAAGATGGAGCGCTACCGCTGCCGCACCTATTCCGTCGCGACCAACAAGGCGCCGATCCTGCCCTATCGCGGCGTGGCGCGGTCGGGCGTGTGCCTGGCGCTCGAGCTGATGATCGATCTGGTCGCGCGCGAAGCAGGGCTGGAGCCGCACGAGGTGCGCCTCAAGAACCTCGTCCAGCCGGAAGAGATGCCGTTCGACAACATCACGAAGAAGCATTTCGACAGCGGCGACTATCCGGAATCGGTACGGCGCGCGGTCGATGCCATCGGACTGCCTGGCCTGCGTCGCCGCCAGAGCCAGGGCGAGTCTGACGGGCGGCGCCTCGGAGTCGGCATGGCGATCTATTGCGAACAGGCGGCGCACGGCACCTCGGTCTATGCCGGCTGGGGCATTCCCATGGTGCCCGGCCATGAGCCATGCGTGGCGCGCCTGTCGCCCGACGGCATCCTCGAGCTGCGCATCGGCGCCCATTCGCACGGCCAGGGTTTGGAGACGACGATGGCCCAGGTGGCCCACGAGGTGCTGGGCATCGATCCCGACAATGTGCGCCTGATCCACGGCGACACGGCCACCACGCCCTATTCGACCGGCACGTGGGGCTCGCGCTGCGCCGTCATGTCCGGCGGCGCGGTCGCCACGGCATGCCGGGAGATCGGCCGGCGCGTGCGCAATCTCGCGGCCACGCTGATGGAAGTCCCGGCCGACACGCTGGTCCTGGCCGACGGCCTCGTCGAGGCGCCGGGCACCAACCGCAAGATGACGCTCGGCGAGGTCGCCCATGTCTGGTACCGCAAGCCGCAGCTCGTGCCGGCCGGCGTCGATCCGGGCGGGCTCGAGACGACGGTCGGCTACAAGGCGAAGCGCGACACCGGAACCTTCAGCTATTCCTGTCACGCCGTCGCGGTGCTGGTCGACACCGAGACCGGCGGGGTCGAGATCGTCGACTACGTCGTCGTCGAGGATGGCGGCAAGCTGATCAACCCGATGATCGTCGACGGCCAGATCCTCGGCGGCACGGCACAGGGCATCGGCACGGCGCTCTACGAGGAAATGCCGTTCGATGCGAGCGGCCAGCCGCTGGCATCGACCTTCGCCGACTACCTCCTGCCAAGCGCAACGGAAGTTCCCGCCGTGCGCATCGACCACATGGAGACGCCCTCGCCCTACACCGAGTTCGGCCAGAAGGGCATCGGCGAAGGCGGCGCGATCGCCCCGCCGGGCGCGATCGCCAACGCGGTCAACGATGCGCTCAGGTTCTTGGGCGCCGAGGTGATGCAGGCGCCGATCACACCTCGCCGTGTACTCGCAGCGATCGAAGCGGCTCGTTCGGCGGATTGATCGACTCGCCGCCACCGGGTCGGCATTGCGGCCACCTGTTTATACGTTTAGTACCGTTTGCGCCTATACGTAGAAAAACATGCCATGGCATCCACGAAGCTGACCTTGCTGATCGACAGGTCGACCGCCGCGCGTGCGAAGCGGTATAGCAAGCGTCACAAGACCAGCATCTCCCGCCTGGTCGGACGCATGCTCGCCGACCTGCCGGACGCCGTGGATACCGACATGACACCGAGCGTTCGACGGTTGGTCGGATTGCTGCCCGACACGATTTCAATCGGCGAACATCGACACGCACTGCGGCAGAAGTACCGTTTGTGAGGCCATTTCTCGAAGCCAATGTCGTCATCGACGTGCTCGCGGCGCGCGAACTTCACTGGCGCGCCAGCGCACGCGTGCTCACCATAGTCGAGAAACAACGGACCAAGGCCCTGGTGGCCGCCCATAGCATCACGAAGATCTATTACCTTCTCAGCAGGCACCTCAATCGCCGCAAGGCGCGAGCGGCCGTCGTAGACTTATTGAATCTGGTGCAGGTCGCCGCGGTCGACCACGATGTGCTGCTGCAAGCGCTTTCGCTCGGCTGGGACGACGTCGAAGATGCGGTACAGGCCGCGGCGGCGCTGGCGGCCGGGGCGACTCATCTGATCACGCACAATCCGCGTGACTTTTCCGGGCTGACCATCCCCGTCGTGACGCCGGATGAGTTCATTCCTGTCTAGTCTGAACTTTGCCCCATTTTCGAGCTAAGCAATTG
>VGDO01000005.1 GCA_016869645.1 Alphaproteobacteria bacterium | reverse complement strand
CGCCAGGCCGGTGGATTTGTGGATAACGCTCCGCGTTACCCACAACCCCACCGGCCAAACATCATCAGCAGTGGACATATGATGTGCTACAAGACGCGGACATCTTCACGCGCTACCGACACTCGCGATGCCGTCGGTTCAAGCCGGCGGCGGCTTCCGGCGCCGCAGCCGGACGATCGTCTCGTCGAGAACGGAAAGAAAGGCCGAGCGGTCGCGCTTGGCCATCGGCTTCGGCCCACCGGTCACCTCGCCCATGGCGCGCAGTTGCGACATCAGCTCGCGCTGCGCGATCGCCATGCCGATCGAATCCATCGTGAAGGGCCGGCCGGTCGGGCCGATCACGGCAGCACCCGCCTTGAGACAGCGCTGGGCGAGCGGGATGTCGGCCGAGATCACGACGGTACCCGGCCGCGCGCGTTCCGCGATCCAGTTATCCGCCGCATCGAAGCCGCCATCCACGACCACGCGCTCGATCAGGGGATCGGCGGGTATGGCCATCACCGCGTTCGAGACGACATGGACCTTGATGCCGTAGCGGAAGGCGACGCGATAGATCTCGTCCTTGACCGGACAGGCGTCGGCGTCGACGAAGATCTCGATCGGCGCCGTCGCCGTGGAATCGCTCAAGGCGTCAGGCGGCCAGCTTCAAGCGGCACGCGGCCACAGGCCGGTGGGCGCGATGCCCAGCCTCTTGCCCATGCGCCCGACGGAGGCCTGCGCCTCGGCGATCACGGCGCCCTCATCGACCAGGGTCGGCCGGCCGCCACGCAGGACGATCCGCCCGTTGACCAGCACGGTATCGGCAGTCGCACCGTGGCCGGCCGAAACGAGCTGATGCGCCGGGTCGACGCCCGGCCCGAGCTCGGCCAGCCGTGCCGAGCGGATGACGACGTCGGCGCGCTTGCCCGGCTCGATGCTACCGATGATGGTCTCGAGCCCGGCGGCACGCGCGCCGCCCAGCGTCAGCATCTCCAGGATTTCTTCCGGCACCAGCGTCACGCCGACCTCGGCGGAAAACACGAATGCCAGGAAGCCGGCATCGCCCGACGAGCTCTGGCGCGCGGAGTCCGTACCCAGCGCGATCACCGCACCCTTCCGCTTCATCTCCGGCAGGCGCGTCGCCTGGCGCAGCACCGTGGCGCGCGAGGCATAGGCGAAGGGGCACCACACGCTGACCGCGTCCGCCGACATGATCGGTTCGACTTCGTCGTCGCGGATCAGGTTCATGTGGACGAAGGTGGTGTTGCGCCCGAGCACGCCGATCTTCTTCAGATAGGCGAAGCGCGACATGCCCCAGTGCTTCTCCATCGCCTGGGCCAGGTCGAGGTCGTAGCCGATATGGCTGTTGAGCACGACGCCTTCGCGGTCGGCCAGCGCCTTGCCCGCCTTCAGCAGCTCCTCCGACGCCGTACCCTCGCCATAGAGCGCGACGTGGCCGTGGGTGATGCCGTCCTTGTCCTTGTTGCGATGGAGCTGGCCGCCGAGCAGCTTGAGGCAGCGCGCGCGATCGGGCGGCACGCGCTTGGCGAGGCTCGGGCTCATCAGCCCCGGAATATTGCCCATCAGCTGCATGTCGTCCCACAGATAGGCGTCGGCCAGCGAGCAGCGCACGCCGACCGCCTGCGTGGCGGCGGCGACTGCATCGGGATCGAAGGCGCTGCCCGGCTCGACGAAGGCCGTGATGCCATGGCGCAGCATCTCGACGCTGGCCAGCGCCGCCGCGGCCTGCTCGTCCTCAGGTGCCAGCGCAGCCTTCCAGTCTGCATAGCTGGGTCCGGCCTTGCTGCCCTTGCTGGCATCGCCGCGGAAGAAGCCCCGGCAGGTCTGGGCATTGACGTGGAGATGGGCGTCGATGAAGCCGGGATGGACGATGGCGCCCTCGGCATCGATGACGCGCAGCGCGCGCCATGCAGCCGTCACCTTGGCTTCCGGGCCCACGGCGGCGATGTCATGACCGCGTATGGCGACGGCGCCGGACGGATAGATCGTCCTTTGCCCGTTCATGGTCAGGACGCAGGCGTTGCGGATGATCAGGTCGCAGGTGTCGGGCGCAGGCTCGGCCATGGCACGTCTCCGGTAATCAGTTTGCCGCCGCGGGCATGTTGCGCTGCCAGCGCTCGAAGGTGGCCTGGTCGATCGTCACGCCCAGCCCCGGCGCTTCCGGCGGATAGGAGAAGCCGTTCTCGATCCTGAGCGCCGGCTTCAGCAGATCCTCCTCGTGATAGAGCACGCCGCAGGTGTCGCTGTCGGGTCCGAGGTTGGTCATGGCGACGCCGAGATGGATCTGTGCGGCCGTGCCGATGCCGAATTCGGGCATGCTGCCGATCATGCACGGCATGCCGGCCGCCTCGCACATGGCGAAGATGCGCATGGCATTGTAGAGGCCGCCCGCCTCGGTCACATAGACATTGGCGATGTCGGCCGCACCCCGCCTGATCACCTCCATGGCGCTCCTCGGATTGCGGATGCTCTCGTCGGCCATGAGCGGCACGCCGATGTTGCGCCGGACCTCGGCCATGCCGTCGAGGTCATGGGCCGGCAGCGGCTGCTCGACCAGCTCGAGATCCCACGGCTCCATGGCGCGGATCATGCGGATCGCGTGCTTGGCGGTCGGCCAGCCCATGTTGCCGTCGACGCGCAGCTTGAGATCGGGACCGATCGCCTCGCGGATCGCCTTGACGGCCGCGATGTCGCGCGCGCCGTCCTCGCTGCCGACCTTGACCTTGATCGTCTTGTGGCCGGCCTTGACGCGCTCCTTGGCGAAGTCGGCCATCTGCTCGGGCGTGCCGAACGGGATCGAATAGCTGAGCGGGATGCGGTCGCGCACCTTGCCGCCCAGCAGGTTGTAGACCGGCGTGTCGAGCGCCTTGCCCATGATGTCCCACAGCGCCATCTCGATGCCGGCCTTGGCTTCCTCGACGCCGTCGAGCGTCAGGTCCATCTTCTGGACGAGATGGGCGATGCGGAACGGGTCCTCGCCGATCACGGCGGGCGCCAGCGCATGGTCGACATCGCCGCGCAAAAGCGCGCCGCGCCGCTTGAACACGCTGCACACCTCGCCGATGCCGGTGATGCCGGCATCGGTATCGACGAACACGATGGTGTAGTCGGAGATCGCGGCTGGCCCGAGCGCCGTGCGCGTGACCTGGCCATAGGGCCGGCGCCGCGCGCACCACACCGGCACCGTGCGCACCTTGGTGATTTTCATGTCTTGTCCCCGCCTAGCATTTCGGACGCCTCACCCTGAGCCTGTCAAAGGGTGAGGCCGCGGATCGAAGGCACGCACTCACCTCCAAGCGCCTGGCTTGCCGGCGAGGCCCTCGTCCTTCGCCCCTTCGACAAGCTCAGGGCTCAGGCCGAGAAGTCTTGCTATTTCATCCCCAACACGGGGTGTGCGCTGATTGACCAAGTGTTCCGAACTCTTTATGACTTTAGCACCAACGCGGCGGGGCTCAATGAGCAAAGCGTGGCCCAGTCCAACCGTGCAGACGCTGCCCGACCAGGTGGCGCAGACGATCCTGCAGCGGATCGCCAAAGGCGAGCTCAGGCCAGGCCACCGCCTGCCCTCGCAACGCGACCTCGCGCAATCCATGGGAGTCGGCCTCGCCGTGATCCGCGAGGCGGTGCAGCGCCTGGCCGCCCTCAACGTCATCGAGGCCAGCCACGGCAGAGGCACGGTGATCCGGCCGTTCCGCTGGATGCCGCTGATCTACGATCCGGGTCTCTTCCACCTCGCGATGCAGCGCATCGGCATCCGCGATCTGTGGGAGGCGCGCCGCCTGCTCGAGGGACAGATCATCCGGCTGGCCGCCGAGCGCGCGACCGCCGCCGATCTCGCCGCCATGCGCGCCGTGCTCGAGCGCGCCGATCCGCTGCCGACCGACTACAAGGCGAGCCAGGCGCTCAACCGCGAATTCCACCTGGCGCTCGCGCGCGCCGGGCAGAACGCAGTCCTCGAAGACCTGTTGGCGCCGTTGCTCGACCTGCACGTCGACGGCGCGGCGCACCGTTTCAGCCGGGCGACATCGCGCCTGACCTGGCGGGCGCACCGGGCGATCTACGAGGCGGTGGCTGCCGGCAGCCAGGCCGCAGCCGACCGGGCGATCCAGCGCCATTTCGAGATCGGTCCGATCGCGCTGCGGGAAATCGACGCGCGCAGCCGCGCCGCATCCAAGCGCACGTCGGTCGCGCCGCGGCGGACGCGCCGCACGAGAGCCTGACATGTTCCGCTTCGAGGCCGTGATCGGCGATTTTCCGGTTCTGCTGCTCGGCATTCCGTTGACCCTCGGGCTCACCTTCGCCGCCTTCGTCGTCGGCACGGTCGCGGCATTGCCGATCGCCGTCGTGCGCATCGCCAGGATCCCCGTCGTCTCGCAGGTGGCGCTGGCCTGGATCGAATTCTTCCGCACGACGCCGCCGCTCATGCACATCGTGTGGGCCTATTACGCCTTGCCGGTCGTCGCCGACATCAAGCTCGATGCCTTCACGGTGGTGACCGGCGCGCTCGCCTGCAGCACGAGCGCGCAGATGGCCGAGATCTTCCGCGGCGGCATCCTCGCCGTGCCGCGCGGCCAATGGGATGCGAGCCAGGTGCTCGGGCTTGCCCATTGGCAGAGGCTCTGGTGGGTCGTGCTGCCGCAGACACTGCGGCTGATCCTGGCGCCGTCATGCAACACGCTGGTCAGCCTGCTCAAGCAATCCTCGCTCGCCGCCGTCATCGCGCTGCCCGAGATCATGAACCGCGGATGGATCCTGGCATCGGAAACCTTCCGGCCGATCGAGGTGCTGACCCTCGTGGCGTTCATCTACTTCGTGCTGACCTGGCCGCTGGTGCTGCTGTCGGCCGCGCTCGAGCGGCAGAGCAGCCTGGCGTTTCGTTCCGATTAGGCGCCGGCGCGCCGGCCAGGCGCGTCGGATGCCGACAACCCGCGGAGCTCAGGAGAGCCCGCACAACAGGGAGAGTGGCAATGTTCAGACTGGCAATCCTCGGCGCGGCGGCGGCCGCGATCTTTGCAACCTCGGTCCCGACGCCCACGGCGGCCCAGAGCGTGCTCGACGAGATCAAGCAGCGCGGCGAGCTGCGCGTCGCCGGCGTGCTCTACCGGCCCTTGATCGCGCGCCGGCCGAACGGTGAATACGTCGGCATGGACGTCGAGATCATGAAGCGCATGGCGGCCGATCTCGGCGTCAAGGTCAACTTCGTCAACGCCGAATGGGCAACCGTGGTGCCCGGCGTCGAGACCAAGAAGTGGGACCTCGTGCCGGCGCTGTGCATCACCGACAAGCGCAAGGAGTCAATCGACTTCACGCAAAGCTACGTGACGATCGGCGGCACGCTGGTCTCGCTCGCCAACAACCCGAAGGGCCTCACCACCGTCGAGGCGCACAACCGGCCGGAAGTCATCTTCGCCGTGCCGTCGGGCGCGTGGTCGGAAGCGGTCGCCAAGGAGATCGCGCCGAAGGCGACGCACAAGGCCTTCGCCCAGTCGACCTCGGCCGACCTCATCCAGGAGGTGGTTGCCGGCCGCGCCGACGCCGTCGTGCTCGACACGCCGAACCAGACGACGACGGCGATGGCCGCCTTCGGCGACAAGATCCGCATCGTGCCCGGCCACAACAAGCCGCTCGAAATCCGCACCGGCACCTGCCTGGTCGGCTACGGCTACATGAAAGGCGACAAGAAGTTCGGCGAGTATCTCGACGGCTTCACCAAGAAGCTGAAGGATTCCGGTCAGCTCGCGGCCCTGATGAAGCAGTTCTACACGGCCGAGCAGATCAAGGGCGAGTAACGACGGTTTCGGCAGCGCGCCGGCGCCGGCTCCCGGTGGGACACCATGGGTAGCTTTCGTTTCGACATGGTGGTGGGCTACTGGCCCGACATCGTCGACGGCGCGCTGCTGACCCTCAAGATGAGCGCAGTGAGCATCGGCCTCGGCCTCGTGCTGGGGCTGATGCTCGCGCTCATGCGCTACTCGCGCGTTCCCTGGCTCGATTGGCCGGCCTATGCCTATATCGAATTCTTTCGCACCACGCCGCCTCTGGTTCAGATCGTCTGGCTCTACTATGGCCTGCCGATGTTCTTCGGCCGCGACCTCAACGAGTTCTGGTCGGCCGCCGTGGCGCTCGGCCTCAACATCGCCGCCTTCTTCGCCGAGATCTTCCGCGCCGGCATCGCCGGCATCGACCGCACGCAGTGGCAGGCCTCGCGCGTGCTCGGCCTCAGCCTGACCGACACGCTGCGCTTCGTCATCCTGCCCCAGGCCTGGCGCAACGTGCTGCCGCCGACCGGCACCACGGTCATCTACCTGGTCAAGGGCACGGCGCTCGCAACCGCGATCGGCGTGCCCGAGCTGCTGCGCGTCGGCCAGCTCATCTCGCTCGAGACCTTCCGGCCGGTCGAATCGCTGACCATCGTGGCGATCGCCTATTTCGTGCTGACCTATCCGATCGCGCTCGCCTTCCAGGCGATCGAGCGGCGGCTCGCGGCCAGCCGGGTCTAGGGCAACGAACCCGAAACATGGCTGAGCCTCTGGTCGTCATCGATCGCGTGGTGAAGCGGTACGGCGCGGAGACCGTGCTCGACCGCGTCAGCCTCGAGGTGCGCACCGGCCAGGTCATGGTCGTGATCGGCCCCTCGGGATCCGGCAAGAGCACGCTGCTGCGCTGCCTCGCCCGCCTGGAGCCGATCCAGAAGGGCCGGATCCTGATCGATGGCGTGCTCTCGGCCAAAGGCACCGAGGACGAAGGCCCGGCGCCCGACAAGACCGGCGGTCACGACATCGGCATGGTGTTCCAGAGCTTCAACCTGTTCCCGCACCTGACCGTGATGGAGAACATCACGCTGGCGCCGCGGCGCGTGCGCGGCATGGCAGCGGCCGAGGCCGAGACGCAGGCGATCGAGCTGCTGCGCCGCGTCGGGCTCGAGGACAAGCGCGACGTCCACCCGGCGCGCCTGTCGGGCGGGCAGCAGCAGCGCGCCGCAATCGCGCGCGCGCTCGCCATGCGGCCGCGCATCATGCTGTTCGACGAGGTGACCTCGGCACTCGATCCCGAGCTGGTTGGCGAGGTGCTCAAGACCATGCGTGGCCTGGCCGAGCAGGGCATGACCATGCTGGTGGTGACCCACGAAATGGGGTTCGCGCGCGACGTCGCCGACGACGTCGTGTTCATGGACCGCGGCGCGATCGTCGAGCGCGCGCCGCCCGACCGCATCTTCAGCCAGCCCGCCGAGGCGCGCACGCGCGCGTTCCTGGAGCGGCTGCTCGAACGCGAAGGCGGCACCAGGAGGGAACGATGAGCGAGTTCGAATGGTGGCGGCTCAAGGCCTGGGAGCTCAACGATCTCGCCAAGCGCGACGCGGTCGTCATCGTGCCCGTCGGCTCGACCGAGCAGCACGGCCCCCATCTGCCGACCCAGGTCGATGCGCTGCTGGCCGGCGAAGTCTCGCGCCGCGCCGCACGACGCGTCATCGGCGGCCACCACGGCGACATGCCGGTGGTGGTGGCACCCACCGTGTGGAGCGGCCTCGCCGAGCATCACATGAGCCTGGGCGGCACGCTGTCGCTCGACCTCGCGACCTTTCACGCGCTGCTGCGCTGCATCGTGCGCTCGATCACGCGGCACGGCTTCAAGCGCATTCTGCTGCTCAACGGCCACGGCGGCAACATCGCGGCGCTGACCGCCATCGTCAACGACTTCGCCATCGAGTTCTCGGCGCCGATCGCGACGACGTCCTACTGGCTGCTCGCCGCCGATGCGTTCGGCAAGATCCTCGAGAAGCAGAGCAATGTGCGCCACGCCTGCGAGGCCGAAACCTCGATGCTGCTCGCCATCGTTCCCGATCTCGTCGACATGGGCCGGGCGCAGGATGCCGTCGGTCCGACCGGGCGCGAGCTCAAGGAGGTGATCGGCACCGATGCCGCCGTGCGCTATCGCTCGTTCAAGTCGCGCACCAGCCACGGCGCGATCGGCGATCCGCGCGCCGCCACGGCCGAGAAGGGCGAGCGCCTGCTCGATGCCGCCGCCGACGCGGTGGCGCGCCTGGTCGCCAACCGCGAGTTCTGGGCGCTGCCGGCATAGTTGCGTTGGGCGCCGGGCGCAGACCGGTCTTGCGGACCAGGCGCTGCAGTATCTAATCTGATTTCCGACGTTGCCGTGGAAGCGGGGGAAGGCGGCGCACATGATTCGTCCAGAAGTGCCGCGCGGACTGGCCGTGACGGCGGCCCTCGTGTTGGCAATTCATGTCGTTGCGTCGGCGCGGCCCGCCGCGGCCGCCGAGGCAATCAACCTGACGATCGAACCCGCGATTGGTGTGCGCCACTGGCAATCTGCGCAGTTCAGCTATGGTCGCGAGGATAGCCGAGGCGCCATTGTGTCGGAGCGGCTGGACCAACGATCGGCGGCCGTCGAATTGCGCGGAAGTCTGGCGTTGCCTCGGCTCGACGGGATGGCGACCTGGCTCAAGGAGCTTCGCCTGAGCGCTTCGGTTGGCCACGTCGATGGCGCCGCTAGCAGCGCCGGCGTCGTGAGCATGGCGGGCTCGCCGTTTCTTGTCGGCATCGGTGGCGGTGTCCAGATCGACATGGAGCTGCCGGCGCAGACGAGTCTTCGGGTCGAGCACCGCGAGACCACTGTTGAGATCGGCGTTTCGGGCGAGGTTGTCACGGCGGCTCCGGGAGTGACCTTCACGCCGTGGGCCGGCTTCGTCATCGGCCGGGGGCGCCAGAACTATCGCCTGGACATTGTGGAGCATGATTCGTTTCGCGATTTCGCAAATGAGACGGTGTCGCGCACCTATGTGGGCCCCGCATTGGGCCTCGGCGTGGGCTTCGAACTCACGCAGGGTGTGCAGCTCAACCTGGGCGTAAAGGGCGCCATGTTGCGTTCACGCGCGAAACTCACGGGTGACGACTGTGCGGGCGGCGACGGCGCCATTCCCTGCGACGGCGCGTTCTTCCGTTCGAACGTCGACGTGACCCGTTCATCTTGGGACTGGCGCGGCACGACGACTGTCGGGCTGGTGGCGAGAATTGGATCAGCCTTGGCGCGGCTTGAGGCCCTTCTCGAAAGCACCTACGCCGAGCAACGCATCGTCAATCCACGTGCAATCAACGAGGGGGCGGCGCGCCTGACCGGTGAGAATCGCACGGGGCTCGGCCTCGTGGCATCGATGATTTTGCCCTTCTAATCAAGACCCTGCCCATGATCGGCATGGGCGGCCCAAAATTCTCACGGAACGCTCGTCGAGCCCGGACGATTTGTCCGGCCATGAGCCGACGTCAAGCCACAAAGCGCAAGATCGCGCGCAAACCAACCGGCCTCGCCGCCATCAGGACCGTGCTCAAGCAACGCGCTTATGACCTGGCGCGCTGGCTGGCGCAGACGGTGCCCGATCCGCGGAAGGAGCAGCGACATCTCGATGCCGGCTCGCCGGAGCGGGCCTATTGGCACTACGGCTATCTGGTCGCCGTCAGGGATGTACATGCCCTGATCCAAGGGCGGCGACGGCGGCTTCGCTAGTCGAACACCGCGCAGCGCGGGCAGCGCCAGCCCGAGTTCGGCGCACGCGCGGGATGGGCCGCACCGCTCGACGACATGTACGCGTGGTACAGCTCGCATTCCTGCTCGAATGCGGCCAAGGCGGAGGTCGCGTATGCAAAGCAGAACGACGGATATTGGCCGACATGCGCGGTCAGCCGGTCGGCCACATCGGTATCCGAGCGCCCGACGTGGCGTGCCTCGAGCTCGCCGTCCGTCATCGTACCAAGCACGTAGCTGCCCGGACTTTTGCGCGGGATGGCGAGTTTCACACTTTCGGCATTGAGCGGCAAAGGACCGGTGAGCGCAGGGGCGGCCATTGGTGCACTCTTCAATGATCTGATGCTGACGCCGCCGGCGCCCCCGCGCCTGCAGCAATTTGGCCCCCCATCGTCGCCTCAGCCACGCATCGCACTCGGTTGCGCCTGCGGGTCCGACTCTGCACGAGCGATAAAACCGAAAATGCCGGCCGCTTGTCAACATTAACCACGATTGCCGGGGAAAAGAATCGTGGCTTCCCTCGTCTGCGGTTCACGCTTGCCCCGACCGCGCGGCCTACGTGGGCCGCCACGAGGGTGGGCCGGCCTGGGCACGCCGAAATGGGGCCAGGGATCCCACTGCCAAAGAACCCCGCCCCCGAGTTGACAGTCAAAGAACAATCGGGTCATCTTGCGCGCGCTTTACTCCGCGCGCGCAGCAAATACAGCATTTGGTTGTCGCCGATGAAGTCAACGCGTGGTCGAATCGCGCGCGACACCCGAATCGCGGCCCCTCGCGGCGCCCGGCCAGACTCCCGATGAACGACGATTTCGGCAGCATCGTCGTCGGAATCGACCCAGGCCACGGCTCATGCGTTCTCGCGCACGACAGAAGACTTCCGATGACGGTGGCTTGACCACCACGTCGACATCCGATCTGGCGCGCCGACGGGCGCGCAGCCTGGCTGTCATCATTACGACGTTCATCGTCCTGCTGGTCGTCAGCCTGGCGGCCAGCTATGCGGCGATCTTCGTCGTCGATGCGACGCGCGCCTACGCGACCGGCGAAGGACGCTACTCGAAGGCACAGAAGATCGCAGTGATCAGCCTCTATCGCTTCGCCTATTCGGGACAACAGGCGGATTTCGACGCCTTCCTCGCCGCGTCGGCGATCCCGCTCGGCGACCGCAAGGCGCGCCTGGCGCTCGAGAGCGCGCGCGTCGACGTCGAGGCCGCACGCGCCGGCTTCCTGGCCGGACAGAACGATCCCGAAGATATCGGTGCGTTGATCGCGCTGTTCCGGATGTTCTCGTGGTGGGGGCCGTTTGCCGCCGCCCTCGAAGACTGGCGCGAGGGCGATCAGCTGGTCGGCGAGCTGATCGAACAGGCTGTCCGCCTCAAGCAACTCGCCGATTCCGGCGGCATCGACGCGCAATCGAGGGGCCGGGTGCTGGGCGCCATCGACCGGATCGACGATCGTCTGACCGATCTCGAGAACACGTTCTCGACCCACATGGGCGAAGCGGCGCGCGCGGCGACCAGGCTGGTCGTGATCGGACTCGGCGTCATCATGGTGCTGTTGTGGGTCGCCGGCATGGCGTTTGCCGCCCGCCTGTTCCGCCAGCAGCTCGCCCTCGACCGCCAACTGCGCGATTCGGAGCAGCGATTCCGCGACTATGCCGACGCCGCCTCGGATTGGTACTGGGAGATGGATGCCGACCATCGCATCACCTACATCTCCGAGCAATTCTTCGCCGTGACGGAGGCGTCGCCGGATACCGTGCTGCAGCGGCCGTTCGACGATTTCGTCGCCGCCTATGCCGACTCGCCCGAGAATCAGGTCCAGCGCGCGGCCCTCGCCCGTGAGGCGCAGTTCCGCGACCTCCATCTTCGCTATCCGAGGCGCGACGGATCGATCGCCTACCTGTCCCTGTCGGGCCGGCCCTATTTCGACGCCGAGGGGCGCCCGCTCGGCTATCGCGGCATCGGCAGCGACATCACGGCATCGGTCAAGGAGGCCGAACTGATTCAGGCGCGCCAGAACGCCGAGGCGGCGAATCAGGCAAAGTCGAACTTCGTCGCGACGATGAGCCATGAAATCCGCACGCCGATGAACGGCGTTCTCGGCACGACCAGACTGCTCGCCCGTACCAGGCTGGACGAGCGTCAGGCGCGGCTCGTCGCCATCATGCAGCGCTCCGGCCAGGCTCTGATGGGCGTCATCAACGACATCCTCGATTTCTCGAAGATCGAGGCCGGGCGTTTCGAGCTGGACAGCGCTCCGTTCGATATCCGCGAGGTGGTCGCAGAGGTCGTCGATCTCTTCAACGGGCCGGCATCGAACAAGGGTCTCGAGCTGATCTACTTTGTCAGCGACAGCGTGCCGCGGATTCTGATCGGCGATGGCATGCGGCTCCGGCAGATTCTCGTCAACCTCGTGAGCAATGCGCTGAAGTTCACGGATCGCGGCGAGATCCTGATCGAACTGAACCGCATCAGCGCCGATGCCAAGGACGTGACCATCGATTTCGCCGTGAGCGACACCGGCATCGGCATCCCGCCCGAGAAGCACCAACAGGTCTTCGAGCACTTCCAGCAGGTCGACGCCTCCATGACGCGGGCGCGGGGCGGTTCCGGGCTGGGTTTGGCCATCGCCAAGCAGCTCGTCGAGATGATGGGCGGGACGATCGGCGTCGACAGCACGGTCGGCCGCGGGTCGCGCTTCCATTTTACGGTGCGATGCACGCGCGCCGCGGCCCACCGTCCGGTCGATCGGGCGCTTGACCGCAAATTGCATGCCCTGCTCGTCGATGCCAATGCCGTCAGCGCCGGGATCATCGCCCGGCACCTCGCGCGCTGGAATGTCGGTTCCGTCAGCGCGCAGTCGATCGACGCGGCCGAGCTGGCTGCGGTCAAGGCCGCCGGAGCCGGGCGCCTTTTCGATGTCGCCTTCATTGACATCAAGGGTCTTGGACGTGGCGGCATCGACCTCGCCCGGCGCCTCGTCGCCGGAGATCCGAGCCGTCAGCTCCAGATCGTTTTCCTCGTCGGACTGGACAGCACGTTGAGCAGCAACGAGCTTGCAGACGTCAGCCCGGCCGGCATCCTCGTCAAACCCGCGCGCGAAACGGATCTTTTCGATTGCCTGGCCACAATCGCAACGGGAAATCGGCAGCGGATCGCGGCGTCGCAGGTCTCGGCGAGCATCGCCAGTCGCAGCGAGCGCTTCGACGTGCGCGTGATGCTGGTCGAGGACAATGCCGTCAATCTGGAGGTCGCTTCCGGGATCCTCGAATTCATGGGGTGCCAGATCGTCACTGCGCCGAATGGTCAGGCGGCCGTCGACCTCTTCAGGACCCAGACCTTCGACCTGATCCTGATGGATTGCGAGATGCCGGTGATGGACGGGCTGGCGGCGACCCGCCAAATCCGGGCGCTGGAGTCGGGAGGCAGGAAGACGCACGTTCCCATCGTTGCCCTGACCGCGCACGCGCTGCAGGAAATGCGCGATCGCTGCCTCGCCGCGGGGATGGACGATTTCCTCGGCAAACCGTTCGATGAAGTGCGGCTCGGCGAGATGATGCGGCGCTGGCTGCCGGCGCATGACGCAGGACGGAGCGTCGGCGACCTGAGCCCGTCGCCCTCCAACACCAACGCTGTATCGCCGATCGATGCTGGCACCATCGAGCGGTTGCGCGCCATCAAGGTGGACGGTGGGACCACGCTGCTATCGCATGCCTTCGAGAAGTTCAGGACCCTGGGCCCGTCGCAGCTCGACTCGATCCGCGTCAAGACGGCCGAGGGTGATGCCGAAACCGTGTGGCGCACCGCACATAGCCTGAAGTCGAGCGCCGCGTCGCTGGGCGCGCTCGGCCTGTCGCAGCGCTGCGCGGAGATCGAAAGATTGGCCGTCGCATCCGGTGCGGCGGCTGTCGTCGGCCTCCTGGATGGGCTCGAAGCCGAATTTTCGCTGGCGATGCACGCTCTCGAAGCGCTGGCCGGCACCGGGGGCAGCACGTCCGACTGACGCCGGACCTTTGGCTAGACCGGCAGCACGCCCATGTCCTGCCCATGATGCTGCGCCACGCGCTCGCCGAACGGCGTCGGCGCCAGCGCGGGCTGGCGCGCATGGATTTCGGCAAGCCCGAGACGACGCGCCATGAAGCGCTTGCCGTAGCACAGCATGTGCTCCGGCGAGTGCGTCATGTAGTGGAGCAGCGGCAGGATCGATTTGTGGATCGCTTCAGCCTCGGCCTCGGCCTGCGATGTGGCGCGGCGCATCAGATCGTAGAGCCGGACTTGCAAATCGATGCAGTCGGGGGCTGGCACGCAGCCGACGCAGCCCGCGCGCAGGCTCATCGGCATCTCCTTGCCGGCGAGGCCGCAGAATACGTCGTAGGCGCCCTCGGTTTCCTCGATGGTGCGCTGGACCGCCGTCACCGGCCCCTCGCCTTTCAGCAGCCAGACATTGCCGTGGTTGCGGTTGAGCGTCTTGAGACCGGCATTGGTCAGCCAGACGTCGAGATTGACCGGGTTGTTCTGGATGCCGACTGGCGCCGCAGCCTTCTCGGCGACCGCGCCGAAGAAGCGCACGAGCTCGGCCTCGGGCACGCCCTTGACGGGCGGCGGCTGGAGAATGGTCCACGCGGCACCGGCGGCCTCGGCGGCGCGCACGAACTCGATCTGTCCGGCGATGCTGGGCTCGGGCACCGTGACCGCCAGCGGCACCCGGCCGGCGACGTCGTCCGCGACGATCTCGAGCACGCGCCGCCGCTCGCGCACGTCCATCTTGTTGTACTCGCCGACGATGCCAAGGATGGCGATGCCGTGGGCACCGGCCGCGATGCAGGCGTCGACCTGCCGCTTCATGGCGGTGCGGTCGATCCCGCCCGCGCGGTCGAAGAAGGTGTAGAGCATCGGGTAGATGCCGTGAAAACTGCCCTTCGCCATGCCTGCCCTCGTCCGTCGCGGCGCCGCCGACGCGCAAGCGCGGTTCATTGCTAGCGACTTCCCACCGACTGCGTCAAGGACGCCTGCCAGGGCGCGGGCCCGCCTTGTACTCCTGGCTGGGCAATGACAGTGTTGCGCTTCGCGCGGGGGGAGCCTCACAGCATGAAGATCACGGCCGTCACGGCCTATGCCGTCCGCTTCGACCAGGGCGATTTCTTCGGCGGCGCTGGACACGCCGATAAAGACGCCGCGCCGCGCGCATCGAGCTACCTGGTGCAGCCCGGCTGGCGCGGCATCTATTCGCCGCGCATCGAATCGATGGTGGTGCGCGTCGACACCGACGCCGGCCTCTTCGGCTACGGCGAAGGGGCCTCGCCGATCGCGCCCGAGGTGAGCGGCCAAGCGGTGCGGCGGATCCTGGCGCCCGTGCTGACAGGTCGCGATCCGTGCGCGCCGCGCGCGCTCCGGCGCGAGATGTACGACCTGATGAACCTGCGCGGGCACGCCGGCGGTTCCATGATCGACGCGATCAGCGCGGTCGACCAGGCCCTGTGGGACATCGCCGGCAAGGCGGCCGGCCTGCCGGTCCATGCGCTGCTCGGCGGCCCCGGTCGCCTGGACTTGCCGGTCTACGTCTCGGGCATCAGAGGTGTCACGATCGACGAGCGTATCGCCACCATGCGCGGGTTCATGAGCCGGGGTTTCAGCCAGTTCAAGCATTTCGGCGGTTTCGGCGTGGAGCGCGACGCCGAGACGATCGGCGCGCTGATCGACGGCGCCGACGGCAAGGCACGCATCGCGATCGACGCGCTGTGGAACTATGACGTGACCGACGCCGTGCGCCTGGGACGCCGGCTCGAACGCCTCGATGCGCTGTGGCTCGAGGCACCGATCGAGCCCGAGGATGTGCGCGGCAATGCCGAACTGGCGCGCGCCCTCGACCTGACGATCGCCAACGGCGAGACCCTGCGCACGCGGCTCGAATTCCTGCCCTGGTTCGAGGCGCGCGCCTTCGACCTGGCCCAGCCCGACATCGGCCGCTCAGGCATTACCGAGGGCGTCGCGATCATCGACCTGGCGGAAGCGTTCCATATTCCGGTGGCGCTGCACCTGGGCACCGGAACGCCGGTCATGGTCGCGGCGAGTCTGCATGTCGCCGCCGCCTCGCCCCAGGTCAAACTGGTCGAGTACCAGCCCGTGGTGCTCGCCGCGGCGAACCGGCTGCTCAAGCAGCCGATCTCCTGCGAGGGCGGCCAGATCCGCGTGCCCGAGGGTCCGGGCCTCGGCATCGAGGTCGACGAAGCCGTCTTGCGGAAACTGTCGGTGCCGATCGACTGAGTCAGACCGAGGTTCGCGCCGGCGCGGCGCTGGCCGCCGCATCCGATCCGGCGAAGTAGCGGCTGCCGAGCTCGCGCTGATTCTCGTAGATCGAGCCCTGGTTCGTCGCCGGCGGCAGCGGCAGGCGCACCGGCACGGGAGCGAGACGCGGCGCCAGCGTCTCCTCGCCCGACACGAGAAGCGACGTCCAGGCCGCGAAGTCCTGGGGTGCGCGCGTCAACGGCCAGGCGTCGGCGGCGCGGTACTGGTGCAGCAGGAAGCGGCGCTGCCGGTTCGACCGGTTGGTCGCCGATCCGTGCACCATGCGCACGTGATGCACCGTGATGGTGCCGGCCTTGCCGAGGCACGGCACGGCGCCCGCGACGTCGAGGCCCGTGGCCGCCGCGTCGATCGCGCCGCAGAACCGGCCATTGGCGTGGTGATCGTAGACCGGGCCGGTGTGGCTGCCCGGCACCAGGAGCATCGGGCCATTATCCTCGTCGACATCGTCGATCATGATGCCGACGGCGGCGAGATCGTCATTGGTGTGCGGATAGAAGGCCCAGTCCTGGTGCCATTCGATCGGCGAGCCGTAGCCGGCCGACTTCATGTTGAGCTTGGACTGGTCGAAGCGGACATTCGGCCCCCACAGCGCCTTGAGCACCTCGACGATGCGCGGATGGCGCACCATCGCCTCGTAGACCGGGTGCCAGCGATGGGGCGAGATGAGCCGGCGCAGGCGCGGCGACGCGGGCGAATGGCCATCCTCCAGATCGAACATCTCGGTGTGGCCGGTCACCGCGCGCGAGCGTGCGAGGAATTCGTCGGTGACGCGCCGGAGCTCGGCGATCTCGGCCGGCGACACCACGTCGGGAATGACGAGGAAGCCCTGGCGCCGGTAGGCCTCGACGTCACGTGCGCTCAGCATGCCGCCGTCATCCCGTCGCCAGCTCGCGGCGCACGATCGCCGCGCCGTCGACCATGGCCTTCATCTTGCCCCGGGCGACATCGCGCGGCAGGTATTTGAGACCGCAATCGGGCGCCACCACGATGCGCTCGGGCGCGATGTGCGGCAGTGCGCGACGGATGCGCTTCGCCACCGTCTCGGGCGTCTCGATGTTCATGTCGGAGAGATCGAGCACGCCAAGCAGGATGGTCTTGCTCGGCAGCTTGGCCAGGATCGAGCAGTCGAGGTTGGCCTGCGCGGTCTCGATCGAGATCTGGTCGATCTTGGTCGTCTCGAACTCGGGCAGAAAAGAGTAACCGGACGGGCGCTGGTGGATGATGGCAGCATAGCCGAAGCAGATATGAACCGCCGTCGTGCCGGTCACCCCCTCGAGCGCGCGGTCGAGCGCCTGGGGACCGAATCTCTTGGCCTTCTCGGCGCGCGCCTGCATATAGGGCTCGTCGACCTGCACGACGTCGGCGCCGGCGGCGAACAGATCCTTGATCTCCTCGTTGACCGCGGCGGCATAGTCCATGGCGAGCGCCACCTCGTCCTTGTAGTAATCGTCCTGCGCCTGCTGGGACATGGTGAAGGGCCCCGGAACGGTGATCTTGATCGGGCGATCGGTGTTGGCGCGCAGGAATTTGACGTCGCGCACCTCGACCGGGTGCCGGCGCCTGATCCGGCCGACCACGCGCGGCACCGGATTGGGGTGGCCGCTGCGGTCGAGCGCAGTGCCGGGATTGTCGATGTCGACGCCGTCGAGCGCGGTGGCGAACCGGTTGGAGTAGCTCTCCCGGCGCATCTCGCCGTCGGTGATGATGTCGAGACCGGCCCGTTCCTGGTCATGGATGGCGAGCAGGGTCGCATCGTCCTGCGCCTGCTCGAGCCATTCGTCGGCGACCCGCCACAGCTCGCGCGCGCGCACGCGCGGCGGGAAGCGGCCGGCGAGCTTCTTGCGGTCGATCAACCAATCGGGCTGCGGATAGCTGCCCACCAGCGTGGTCGGCAGGGGCTTGTTGACCGGCACGCCTAAAACCGCATGAAGACGGAACGGCTGCCGTCCGGGCGCCAGGCTATCACGTCATAGCGTTCGGGATTGGGCCCTTCCATGCCGGGCGAGCCGATCGGCATGCCCGGCACGGCGAGGCCGACGAAGGCCGGACGAAGCGCCAGCAAGGTCCTGATCGCGGGCGCCGGCACATGGCCCTCGACCACGTAGCCGTCGATCTCCGCGCTGTGACAGGACTCGAGGTCGCGCGGCACGCCGAGCCGGGTCTTGGTCGGGCTCAGGTCGTCCTGATTGATGACCTCGGCGGTGAATTTGTTGGCCTGCAGGTGGCGCACCCAGCCCATGCAGCAACTGCAGCCCGGCGTCCGGAACACGCGGGCGCGCACCTGCGCCTGCGCATGGGCGCCGCCGCCGGGACAGGCCAGCAGCACGCCGCCGGCCAAGAGGCCTGTTGCGAAATTGCGGCGGGACAACTCGGCCGACGGAGTCGACGAGCGGAGTGTCATATCGATCATGACGCCATGGTAGACCCGGCCAGCCCGACACGACAACCGGCAGCAATCTCTGCCCGGGCGGCGCTCAAAACCCGCCGGTCACGTCATCATAGAGTTCGTCGACCGCGAGGCGGCGCGGCACGAGGCGCTGAGCGGCGGCATAGCCGGCGATCAACTCGAGCGACGGACGAATGGCGGCGCAACCGAATGGCCGAAGATCGACACCATCGGTTGTGTCGGCGGCGGCCTGCTTGCCCCGCAACAGGAGCCGATAGACCGATCGAACTGCCGCGGGGCTCGACTGGGTCAGCGTGCTGCGAACCACGACCACGTGGTTGATCGGCACCGCGCCATGCTTTCGGCACCAGGCGCGGGCCGCGATGTCCGGCTCCGCGATCAGGGTCCGGACGCGCGGGTCGGTCGCCGGCTCGCCGATGACCGCGTCGAGCTCGCCATCGAGCAGCATGCGCATCAGGGGCTTGTCGCCCTTGACCCGCTCGGTCGGGTCGGTTGCACCGGCGACATGGGCGGCCTCGACCGTGAGCCAGCGGACGCGGTCGAGATCGACGCCATAGTCGCTGGCGAGAATCCCCCTCACCCAGACGCCGGTCGTGCGTGACCACGAGCGGACGCCGACGCGTCTGCCACCCAAGTCGGCCGGACCGAGCGTGCCGTGCCCCGAATCGTAGACGATCTGGCCGTGCTGCAGGCGCGCCAGCATGGTCGCCGGAAGCAACGACAGCGGCGCGCCCCCCGCCTTGGCCTGCAGGTAGGTCACGATCGGCATTTCGCAGAAATCGAAGGCCTGTTCCTCGATCATCCGCGTGAAGGCGCGCGGCGTGGCGAGGTCGAAAAATTCGAAGCCGATGCTCGCATCCGCGATCTCGCCACGCTTGAGGGGCATGACATGGGGATAGTCGCCGACCACGATGCGCAGCGCGGTCACGGCGGCACTCACGGCTTCATCGTCGGATCGACGAACAGGCGCCCGATCGGCAACCGGGCGGGCATCAGACCCTGCTCCACCGTGTAGTCGATCAGCGCATCGATCGCCGGGCGGTTCTCGGCAATCCCATAGGGCAGCGGGTCGCCCACGACACGGGACAGTTCCCGGTAGTGGCGGTCATCGGCGCCGTCGCCCACCCCGGCATGCAGGCGCTCGACATAGCGTCGCTTCGCCTCGACGAACCCCGCGTACAGCGCTTGCGCGAGCCAGGGATTGTCCGCCAGCACCGACTCCTTGATCACGACGAGACCGTGAATCGGATAGATCCGGGTCTTGCGGAACCACGCGGCATCGCGCTCGGCTGCGTCGGGGAAGAGCGGCGGGTAAGTCGTCGGGCGAACCGCCGCGCCCTGCTCCCAGCTGCTGACCGGCGGCCCGGCCCGACCGATGCCGGCGGGGCCGGTGAACGCCGCGTCGAGCTCGCCCGCCGCCATCATGCCGGCGAGCGACTTGCCGTCGGGCGCGCGCTGCACGTTGGACGGAAGCCGGAGCGTCGTCACATGCTCCTCGTCATCGACCACCCAGGTGACCTTGGACAAGTCGACGCCGTATTCACTGGCGAGAATGCCGCGCATCCACACGCCGGTGGTCACGGTGTAGGCGCGCACGCCGACGCGCCGGCCTTCCAGGTCCTTCGGACCGGCGATGCCGGCATCGGCGCGGCACGCGATGAAGCCATGATGGAAGCGCCGCATGATGAAGGTCGGCAACGCGATGAACGGCGCGCCGCCGGCGCGCGCAATGAAATACGTCGTCGGCGCCATCTCGCAAGCGTCGAACTCGAGATCGCGCACCATGCGCCGGAAGGCGGAGATGACGTTGCCAACCTCGACGAAGTCCGCGGCCATGCCTTCGATCGGAATGCTGCCGTTCTTCAATGCCGCGGTATGGCCATAGTTGCCGAGCGCGATCCTGAGCGGCAGCTTTCCGCCGGCGGCGAGCGGTGACGATTGGCTGGCTGGCATTCGCGACTCCCGAGCGCGGCGTGCGCACGAGCGGGCGCACCGACATTCGATGTGCGCGATCCTACACCAAAACGGAAAAGCGCCGGTCCTCTGGGGACCGGCTCCGGGACAGCCGCATCGCTGTTCGGCTTCGGTGGTTCGCACGGTCTTGACCCCCGTTTGACTCGCTCAAATACCCCTTCTATGCTTGAATGGTAACGATAACTGAAATCGTTACCAACGGGAGCTGCAGCGGGCGCTCGGGCACTGACCGCACGCAGGGACTCCCGGCATTCGAGGAGCGGCACATGAGCGACGTGCGACGCGGTTTTCAGCGACCCCTAATCATCGACGCCCTGCAGATCCCGACACCCGAGCGGCGCTGGTTCGAGGAGTGGAAGGCGGGCGGCGTCGGCTGCGTGCACATCACGCTGGCAATCTGGGAAAACGCGACCGAAACGCAGTCCTACATCGGCAAGTACCGCCGCGTGCTGCTGGAGAACGCGGACCTCGTCGAACTCGCCACCTCGGCAGCCGACATCGAGCGCATTGCTGCCAGCGGCCGCACCGCCGTCGTGTTCGGCTTCCAGAACACGGCGCCCGTCGAGCACGATATCGAGCTGTTCGGCGCGTTCCGAGACCTCGGCGTGTGCATCATGCAGCTCACCTACAATCTGCAGAACTACATCGGCTGCGGCTATTGGGAGGCGAAGGACACCGGCGTTTCCTCGCGCTTCGGCAAGACGGCGATCGAGGAGATGAACCGGGTCGGCATCCTGATCGACCTGTCGCATTGCGGCGAGCGCACGACGCTCGACGCGATCGAGATGTCGGCGCGGCCGGTGTCGATCACCCACGCCAACCCGCGCGAGTTCGTCGGCAGTCCGACCTTCGGCGCCAACCGCCTGAAGACGACCGAGGCGATCAAGGCGCTGGCCGCGCGCAAGGGCGTGATCGGCCTCAGCCCGAACCGCAACATGGTCAGGGGCGGTGCGGCGATCAAGCCGGAGGATTTCGTCGACATGGTCGCGTGGACGGTCGACCAGATCGGCATCGACGCGGTCGGCATGGGCACGGACTACTGCCCAGGACATCCGCCCAGCATCCGCACCTGGTGGCGCTACGCGCGCTGGTCGCGCGAGAAGGCTCCCGCCGAGCAGATGAAGATTGCGCCGCACGAGGGTTGGCAGAGCTGGTTCAGCTCTCCGGCGCACTTCCAGAACATCGTGGACGCGCTGTCCAAGCGCTACTCGGCCGACGACGTCGCCAAGCTGATGGGCGGCAACTGGCTGCGCATGTTCCGCGAAGGCTTCGTGCCGGCCGCCGCGGCAAAGCCCGCCGGCAGCAAGCCTGCCGCCGCCGCGTCCTGAGTTCACGAGCCCAGGGCGCAAAGCGCGGGGAGACGTTGCGTGACGACGGTGCTTCTCCAGGACGTGCGCAAGGTCTATGGCGGCACGCAGGCCGATGTCGACGCGCTGGGCCCCATCTCGTTCGGCATCGCCAAGGGTGAGACCGTCTCCGTCGTCGGCCCGAGCGGCTGCGGCAAGAGTACGCTGTTGCGCGTCATCGCCGGACTGGACTCGGCGACCGCCGGCACGGTCACGGTCGCCGGCCAGCTGGTCAGTTCGCCGATCGGCGATGTCGGCATCGTCTTCCAACGCGATCTGCTGCTCGATTGGCGCAGCGTGATCGACAACGTCCTGCTGCCGGCCGAGCTGCGCCGCATGGACCTTTCCGCGGCGCGCACGCGCGCCATGCAGTTGCTCGCCGAGCTGGGCGTTGCTGATTTCGCCCTCCGCTATCCCTGGGAGCTG
This sequence comes from Alphaproteobacteria bacterium, assembly GCA_016869645.1. Lineage (GTDB taxonomy): Bacteria > Pseudomonadota > Alphaproteobacteria > SHVW01 > SHVW01 > SHVW01. The sequence goes on along the minus strand of VGDO01000005.1, from coordinate 52,338 downwards.
TCCGGCGGCATGCGCCAGCGCGTCGCGATCGCGCGTGCGCTGCTGTGCAAGCCTTCGATGCTCTTTCTCGACGAGCCGTTCAGCGCCCTCGACGCGCTGACCCGCGACCAGATGAACGTGATCCTCCAGCAGGTGCAGATCCACGAAGGCGTGACCACGCTGCTGATCACCCATAGCATTCAGGAGGCGGTGTTCCTCGCCGACCGGGTGATCGTCATGTCGGGTCGGCCGGGGCGGACGCTCGACGAGATCGTCGTGCCCTTCGCGCGGCCGCGTCGGTTGAGCCTGCGCGAGGCCCCGGAGTTCGCCGCGATCGCCGGCCGCATCCGGATTCATTTCGAGCGCACGGGGATACTCGTGGGATGACTGCGCAGGAGATCAAGGCCGAGATCAAGGCCGGCGAGCAGCCCTCTGCGTTCTCGCCGGCGTTGGCGGCACGGCGCCGCGCCCAGGCGCGCGCCGACCGGGTGGCGGTTTTCTACCCGCTGGCGAGCGGCGTGCTCGGCCTGGCGATCTGGGAGGCGGTCGTGCGCATCCTGAAGATGCCGCCTTATCTGCTGCCGGCGCCGACCCACGTGCTGGCCGAGACCTGGCTCTACCTGCCGATGCTCTTGAAGCAGCTCGGCATCACAGCCTTTGCGGCCGGTGTCGGGTTCGCCATCGCCCTGGTCGGCGGCGTCGTCGCGGGCGCGGCGATCACGGCGTCCCGCTTCGTCGATCGCACGCTCTATCCCTGGCTGGTCATCTGGCACGCCATTCCCAAGGCCGTCGTGGCGCCGCTCTTCATCGTTTGGATCGGCTTCGGCATGACCAGCGAGATCATCTTCGTCATCGTGTTCACGGTCTTTCCGATCGTGGTCAACACGGTGACCGGGCTCAAGTCAGCCGATCCCGACCTGCTGCTGCTGGTGCGCTCGATGGGTGCCGAGCGCTTCCAGATGCTGTGGAAGATCAGGATTCCCAACGCGCTCCCGAGCATCTTCGCGGGCATCAAGATCTCCGCGACGCTGGCGCCGGTCGGCGCGGTGATCGGCGAGTTCGTCGCGGCCAACCAGGGGCTCGGTCATCTGCTGATCCAAGCGATCGGCGGCCTCGAGACGCCGTTGGCCTTCGCGGCCGTGTTCGTGATGGCGGTGTTCGGCATCGCCATCTGGTATCTCACCGAGGCGATCGAGCGATGGACTATCCCCTGGCACGCAAGTCAGCGCGGATCGGTGCTGGGTCTTTGACGGGATAACCGAGGGAGGAGTGAACGTCATGACAAAGATTCGTTTCGAGGTGCGGACGCGCCGCGCCTTGCTCGCAGCGGCCGGCATTGCAGCCGCGCTCGTCGCCACACCCGCCCAAGCGCAGAAGATCAACTTCCTGCTCGATTGGGCGTGGATTCCCTATCACACGATTTTCCTGACCGCCGAGGACCGCGGCTTCTATCGCGAGGCCGGCCTCGAGGTGAAGATCGAACAGGGCCGCGGCTCGGCGACCACGGCGATCGTGGTCGGTCAGGGCAATTTCGACATCGGCCACATCAACAGCACCAATGTCGCCCAGGCGATCGGCAAGGGCGTCCCGCTCAAGTCGATCGCGGTCTATCAGCACAGATCGTCCGCCTCGTTTGCCGCGATGAAGGAGAAGCACACCCTCAAGGGTGCGGAGTCGCTGAAGGGCCTCAAGATCGGCAGCACGCCGGGCGGCTCCGATGCGCTGAGCCTGGCGATCTTCAAGAAGATCAACAACATTCCCGAGGGCGCCTTCACCGTCGTCGGCCTCGACGGGGCCGCCAAGCGCGCCGCCGTGCTGACCGGCGCGGTCGATGCGGTCAGCGGGGACAGCCATGCCTTCGCGGCCATTCTCAGGGGTGCCGGCAAGGAGCCGTCGATGTTCCTGCTGTCGGACTACGGCGTGCCGCTGCTCGGCTTCGGCTTCGCCGCTAACGAGGAGTTCATCAAGAAGGAGCCGCAGGCGATCAAGAAGTTCCTTGCCGCCACCAAGCGCGGCTTCCAGGCCGCCATCAAGGACCCGAAGGCGTCGTGCGAATTCATGAAGACCAAGGTGCTGCTGACCGGCACCGTCGAATTCTGCGTCGACTACTACATGGGCCTGATGGAGCTGTCCCAGTCGCCTGACGATCCCAATTGGGGCCGCCAGACTCCGGAGGAGTGGTCGAAGCTGGTCGCGGCGCTGAAGAGCGTCGACGAGATCAAGAGCGACAAGAAGTCCGACGACTACTTCACCAACGAGTTCGTGCCGTGATGGCGGCCGAACAGCAGAAAGCAGTTTCGAGGAACTATGGCTAGCTTCGACGCCATCGTCGTCGGTGGCGGCCACAATGGCCTGGTCTGCGCCGGCTATCTGGCCGGCGCAGGCCTCAAGGTCGCAGTGGTCGAGCGCGCCGAGATGCTGGGCGGCCCGGCCGGGCGGCGCGAGTTCATGCCCGGCTATTTCGGCATCTTCCCGAACTCGCCTGGCTCGCTCGAGCCGATGATTACCCGCGATCTCGAGCTCGAACGGCACGGGCTGCGCTTCATCCCGCAGAACCCGACGCTCGTTCACCCGTTGGAAGACGGCCGGCTGTTCGTTGCCTGGCGCGAGAAGGAACGCACGTCAGCCCAGCTCGACGCCTTCGCGCCGGGCGAGTCCGCGCGTTACGACGCTCTGTTCAAGTACGTCCAGGATTTCGCCGACAAGCTGGGCGTGTCGCTGTTCAAGCCGCCGCCCACGCTCCAGGAGCTGGTGCGCAACCTGACCTCGCTCGCCGACCAGGAGGCGTTCTCGCGCATCTTCTTCGGCAGCGTGCGCGACCTGTTCGAGGAGTTCGAGCTGGCGCCCGAGACCAAGGCCGTGCTCGGCCCGATCAGCACGATCGGCGCGATTGCGGCACCGGCGACGCCGGGCACGGCGATGAACCTGCTGATCCGGCCGCTGTCTCTCGCCTCGGTCGCGGCCGATGCCGGTTACGACCCCAGGCGCATGCCGCTGCGTGGCTCGACCGGCCTGCCGGCGGGCGGCATGGGCGCCATCGTCGACTCCATGGCGTCGAGCGCGCTGCGCCGCGGCGTCGTGCTGCGCACGGGCAGTCCGGTCGCGCATATCCGCATCCGCGGCGGCGCGGTGACCGGCGTCGTCACGGCATCCGGCGAGGAGATCGATGCGCCGATCGTCGTGTCGGCCGCCAATCCGCACATCACCGTGCTCGACCTGATCGGCGACGAACCGGAGTGGCGCGACTTCAAGGCACGCATGGCGCGCCGGCGCATGTCGGGCAAGGCCTACAAGCTCGTCCTCGCCCTCGACGCCATGCCGCGCTATGCGGCCGCCGCCGACGATGCCGAGGCGGCGGCGCTGGCCGGCGCCCAGTTCCGCATCGCGCCGACCCTCGACTATCTCGAGGAGGCGCATACCGACCTGCTGATCGGCCGGGCGCCGGTCAAGCCCGTCATCTGGGGGCTGTGCACGACCATCACCGCGCCCGAGCTGGCGCCCAAGGGCAAGCACATCCTCAGCATGAACATCGGCAACGCGCCCTATGAGCTGCGCGACGGCGACTGGCGCACCGAGCGCGACAAGCTGGCCCGGCGCTGCATCGAGGCGGCGTCGCGCTGGATCACCAACCTGCCGAACATCATCAACGACTATCGCTGCTACGACCCGACGCAGATCGAGCAGGAGCTCGGGCTCAGCGAGGCCAACATCACACATGGCGACATGTCGCCGTGGAACCAGTTCTGGATGCGTCCCCTGCCCGGCCTGCACGATTACCGCACGCCGACGCGCGGCCTCTATCTGAGCGGCGTCGGCACCTGGCCCGGCAACTACGTCTCGGGCATTCCCGGGCACAACACGGCGCATGCGGTGCTCGACGATCTGCGCGCCGGCCGCATCGACACGCGCCAGGCAGCTAAAGCGGTGGCCGGCGCCAGGGTGATGGCAGGCGAATGAGTTTCGAGAGGCGCACGGCATGGTGACGGTGGTCGACGTTGCGCAGCGTGCCGGCGTGTCGCCGACCACCGTGTCGCGCGTGCTGCTCAGTCCGGACATCGTCAGCCCCGGGACGCGATCACGCGTGCTCGAAGCGGTCGAGGCGCTCGGCTACCAGCCCAATCCCATGGCTCAGGGCCTGCGCATGGGGCGCGGGCGTTCGGTGGCGCTGCTCGTCGGCGACATCGAGCAGAGCGTCTATTCGGCGCTGACCAAGCACATCCAGGCAGCGCTCGAAGCGATCGGGCTCGAACTCCTGCTGTTCAACCTCGGCCACCGTCAGGACCGGTTGCGCGGACTGCTTGAACGCGCCGCGGCGCTCCGCTTGCGCGGCATCTGCATCGCGTCGAGCGACGTCATTCCGATCCGCGAACTGAAGCCGACCATCCAGGGGCTGGTCGCTGGCGGCATACCCGTTATCTCGATTGGCCAGCGGCTCGAACGCGCCGGCATACCCTCGGTCGCCCATGACGACACGGCCGGCGTCAGCCGTGCCGTCGACTATCTCCTGGAGAGCAAGCGGGGGCCGGTCGCCTATCTCGGCCGCATCAAGACGTCAGCAGCCGGCCGCGCACGCTTCCAGGGCTATCGCCAGGCGCTGCAACGCGCCGGTATCGCCGTCGACGAGAGCCTGGTCTGGGAATCGCAGAACCGCTACCGCTACGAGGCGGGTTATGCCGAGATGAGCGAAGCGCTGGAGCGCGGCGTTCGGGTGCGCAGCGTGATGGCGGCCAGCGACGAGCTCGCGCTCGGCGCCATGGCAGCCGCTCTCGACCGCGATCTGCGCGTGCCGGATGATATCGCCATCATCGGCTTCGGCGGCGTCAGCTGGGGCGCCCATGTGCGACCCGCCCTCTCGACCATCGCCGGCAATCCCGAGGCGCTGGGCGAGCACGTGCGCGGCCTGTTCCAGGCGATCGAGGACGGCCGCGACATTCCGCTCAGATCGTCGGTCGAGCTGAAGCTGGTGCTCAGGCAGTCGAGCTGATCGCCGGCTTCCGGTCGGGCGGCGCGGCGCCGGGCGCGGACGATCCGAACCAGCGCGCCAGCGCCTCCTCCCATTCGACGGCGCGCTGCGACCAAACATACCTGGCGTTGACGTAATCGACCTGGCGGCGCAGATGGGCATCAAGCTCGTCGCCGCGCGTCTCGGCGACGCGCAGGACGCGCGCGCCGGCCTCTGCAAACTCGCCGATGTTGAGACTTCCCATGACGTTGAACCTGCCCTCCTCGGGCGGCTTCCGGATCGCGACACGGCTGCCATAGCCGGCCAGCGTCTCGGGCAAGGCGCCGAGTGCCGGCACCACGATGACGCAGCCCGCCGCCATCGCTTCCATCGTGCAGATGCTCGAGGTTTCCGCTTCGGTATTGGGATAGTAGAGCGCAAGCGCGCGAACCAGCGCGTCCACGAGGCGCGCCGGCTCGATCCAAGCGCTGTAGTTCATGCCCGGCGTGTTACGACAGGCATCGTAGACTTCCTGCCAGTCCGCGTCGCGGAACACGCTGTTGGCCGGTCCGGCGGACAGGCTTGAATAGACCGCGATCATGGCATCGGGGCGAAGCCGCCGCAGCCGCGGAAACACCTTGACCAGAAAGCGCAGCCCCTTGGGCGGCGAGCTCGTGAAGATCAGCTCGAACGGCCGCACCTTGCGCGCCAGCACGGACTCGCCTGGGGCGAACAGGCGCTCGAAGCGCGGGCCGATGGCATTGCCCAGCACCGCTGTGCGCTCGCGCTCGACGCCGAAATCGGCGAGGCGCTGCTCGCGCTGCCAGTTCGAGACGAAGGCGACGGCATCGAACCTGGCGCGGCCGCTCCGGTAGAAGCGCTCGGTGGTGGCCGGCGTCACCATCGACTGTTCCCAGACCACAAGCGGCACCTCCCGCCCCGCGGCGGCGCGGATCGCATCGAGCGCCACCTGCGAGCTGAGTACGACGAGAACGTCGTAGCTGGCGAGCTCGGACATGGCCGAGGCGAGGCCGGAACAGCGGACGCCACGCGCCATGCGTGCGTCTTCGCGACCGGTCAACAGCGACACCGCATGGCCGCGCGCGGCCACGGCAGACGCGAGATGGCACATGGCCGCCTCCGACCCCGACATCGGCACGTGCAGCGGCGTCTCCGCATCATAAGTCTGCGCAGGGTTGGCATCGATGAAGGCGATCTTCACGGCTGACCCCTCGCCCCCGTCGTCAATCGATCTCGATCCAGCGCCGCTCGCGCGCGGAGAGGATCGCCGCATCGACGACGCGCTGGATCTGCCAACCCTCGTGGAAATCCGGCCCTCCGGCCCCGGCGCCCCCGATCGCCAGCAGAAGATCACGCACCTCGATGGTCTTGAGATCGTTGAAGCCGAGTTGATGCCCGGGTGCCGGGCAGAAGGCGCCGTAGGGATCGTGCTCCGGGCCGGCAGTGATCGTGGTGAAGCCCTGGCGTCCGGCAGGGCCGCCGGCACGATAGAGCTGAAGCTCGTTGAACCGCTCCTGTGTGAATGCGAGGGAACCTTGCGTGCCGGTGATCTCGAAGGCGAGCTGCATGGTGCGTCCCGGCGCGATCCAGCTGGCCTCGATCGTGCCCGTGGCGCCCGAGGCGAAGCGGACCAGAAGCTGCGCCTGGTCGTCGACGGCCACCGGCCGCGTTTCGGCCGAGCCGCGCGCAACCGGCCGGCGTTTCACCACGGTCGACATCTGTGCCGTCAGCGCGGCGATCGGCCCGACCAGGAAGCGCGCCATGGCAATGATGTGGCTGCCGAGATCGGCAATCGCGCCGCCACCGCCCGCGGGATCGTGCCGCCAGGACCACGGTGTCGCCGGGTCCGCCATGTAGCCCTCGGCATGGATGCCGCGGAACCCCACGACATCGCCGATCTCGCCCTTGGCTATGATGCTGCGCGCGAGCGCGATGATCGGGTTCTTCAGATAGTTGAAGCCGACCTGGGTGATGCGGCCGGCGGACCGCGCCGCGCGCGCCATCCGTTCGGCCGCCGCCGCCGTCGCTGCCAGCGGCTTTTCGCAATAGACGTGCTTGCCCGCCGCGATCGCCGCCAACGCCATCTCTTCGTGGAGCGCGTTGGGCGCGGTGATGTCGACCAGCTCGACCGCCGGATCGGCGACCAGCGTGCGCCAGTCGCCGGTCGAGCGGGCAAAGCCGAGACGCGCCGCTGCCGCCGAGGCCATAGCCGAATCGATGTCGGCCAGCACCACGTAACGCGGTCGGATCGGCAGATCGAAGGTCGTGGCAGCGGCCGCGAAGGCAAGCGCATGTGCCTTGCCCATGAAGCCGCTGCCGATCAGACCGATGCCGACATCCCGCACGCGCCGCCCTCCGCCGCGCCGACCTTATCGGCTCGGCGGCGGGCTGTCACCGGCGAGGCTCAGCGACGCAGGCTCGACAGGAAGTCCGTCAAGCTGCGGCGAACCGATCCGATGACATCGAGCGCCTTGGCCGCGATCGGCGTTGCCGCGGATTTCGGCGCAGCGGACCCGATCGGGATGCGACGCGGCTCGGCAGCCGCCGGCAGCCGCCGGACAAAGTCGACGATCAGCAGGCCCTTGTCCAGACTTGCGCCGGTCACCTCGACTTGGTCGGCAAGCGCAAACCTGCGGACGAAGGAACCGGCAGCAATGCCGCGGTGCAGGTAGGTGCCATCGACCCCCGTCTGCGGCGCCTTGCCGCTGATCGTCAGCGTGGTGTCGTCGACCGACAGTTCGAGATCGGACGCCGCGTAGCCGTCGACCGGCACGGTCAGCCGATAGTCGTCTTTGCCCAGTTTGATCAGATCATAGGACGGCGCAGCGAATGGCACGCCAAGGCGGTCGAAATCGCGAAGCAGTCCGTCCAGCAATCCGAAATCCACGAGGCCGGGCCGGAACGGACGGAGTCGTAGTGCCAACATCTTCATCCTCCTTCTCTGGAAGCGAGGCAACTCAGGGCCGGGCCCGCGAGGCAGCGCCCGGCGGTGAAGAGATGGGTCGAGCGTGGCCGCTCCGCAAGGGGTCACCCGCGCATGTATCGTCTTGCAATTCACCGACCGCTACCGAGACGTTGCGCCGTTTCTTGACAGCCTTCTCCGGCCGCCTTCTCATTCCCTGGCTTGCCAAACGGCAATTCTTGGGGAGGATCGACATGACGAAAGGACTGAGCCGGCGCACGCTGATCCGATCGCTCGCCGTTGGCGGCTTGGTGCTGCCGGGCCATCGCGTGTGGGCGCAGGCGAGCTCGGGCGGCGCTGGACTGCTCGCCCAGCTTCAGGCGGCGAAGTCGGTCAAGATCGGCCTCGCCAACCAGCCGCCCTATAGCGGCATGAATCCCGACGGCAGCATCACCGGCATCGCGCCCGACGTCGTCAAGATCATCATGGGCCGCCTGGGCGTGCCCAAGGTCGAGGGCACCATTGCCGCCTATGGCGAGCTGATCCCGGGCATGCAGGCACGGCGCTGGGATTTCGTCGGCGCATGCCTGACCATCACCAAGCTGCGCTGCGAGCAGGTGCGCTTCATGGACCCGATCGTGATCGACGGCGGATCCTTCCTCTATATGAAGGATCGCATGGCCATTCCGCCCAAGACCATGACCGAGCTGGCGCAGATGAACCTCACCGTCGGCGTGCTGACCGGCGGCGCGCACTCCCAGCTGACCATCGCCAAGGGCGTCCAGCCGGCCAACCTGAAGCAGTTCCCGAACGATCCCGCGCTGATCGAGGGCATGCAGGCAGGCCGCATCCAGATCGTGCTGGGCAGCCTCGCCGGGTTGAAAGCCGTGTTGAAGGGCCGGAATCTCCCGATCGGCATCGTCTACCCGATTCCCGACAACCCGCCCAAGGGCTCCGGCCCGGTGTTCCGCCACCAGGACACGGATCTCTATGACGCGTTCCGCAAGGAGCTCGTCGCCATGAAGAAGTCAGGCGAATTCGCCAAGGTCAGCGAGCGCAACACGTTCGAGATGCCGCCCGAGGTGATGGACGGCACCGCCGAGAAATACTGCGCGGAAGCCGTGACCTGAGGTCGCGATTTAGGCGAATTTCGGCAGCACCTTCTCGGCGAACAGCCGCGTGCTCTTCCGGCTGAGCTCCGGGTCGAGCTCGCCCCACGAGCAGGAGATGATGACGTTGTCGATGTTGGCGACGTCGCGCAGCTCCTGCAGCTTGTCGACGACGAAGGCGGGGTCGCCGAACAGCAGGCTGCGCTCGTGCACCCAGTCGTAGGTCAGGCCCTTGCGCAGCGCCGCCTCCTGCTCGGGCGGCAGCACCTCGCCCGGATTGGTGTAGATGTGCGGCCCGCGCCAGTTCGAGAAGTTGAGGTGGCGCATGACGTGCTCGCCGGCGATGTCGCGCGCCTCCGCCATGGAGCCGGCGATGAAGGTGTCGCGCAGGATGCTGGGGCCGGGCGCGGCCGGCTGCGTCTTGCCCGCCGCGCGCGCCGTCTCCGCATAGTGGCGATAGTGTGCGGCGAGGCTCTTTGCCGTCGGGCGCCACATGATGAATTTGAGATCGTTTCGGGCGGAGAACTCGATCGACTTCGGGCTGTCGACGACCTGCCAGAGCGGCGGATGCGGCGTCTGGATCGGCCGGGGCATGATCGAGAGCTTGGTGAACTCCTTGGTCTCCGGGTTCATGAACTCCGATGAATCGCCGCTGGTCGGACGATCCCAGGTGCAGCCCTTGGCGGGGTACTCGTATGTCTCGCCCTCGAAGGAGAAATAGCGCTGCGACAGAGCGCGCTTCATGATCTCCAGCGTCTCCTCGAAGACCTTGTAGTTGCCCTCCTGGTTGCGCGGGTCGGCCGGCGCATTGAGATTGAGCGCCTCGACCGGATAATTGCCGCGCCCGACGCCGACCTCGAGACGGCCGTCGCAGAGCTGGTCGAGCAGCGCCACGTCCTCGGCGAGCCGGATCGGGTTCCAGAACGGGATGATCAGCGCGGCGAAGCCGATGCGGATCCGTTTGGTGCGCGCCGCGATGTCGGCGCCCATGACGATCGGATTGGGCAGCGGCGTGCGGCCCCAGAAGCCGAAATGGTGCTCGGCGAACCAGAAGGCATGGAAGCCGGTCGCCTCGCACTCCTCGGCCGTGCGCCGGATGTCGGCGATGATCTCGCTGTAGGGCGCCTTGGTCTTCAAGCGGACGGGGTTGTAGACATAGCCGAACTTCATGTGACTTCCTCGAACGGCTCAGGCGCGCGCTGCGTTGCGCGCCTCGAGCAGGCGCACGCCGCGCGCCGAAGCGTAGCTGATGATGAAATAGAAGCCGGCCGCCATGGTCAGCGGCTCGACGAAGCGGAAGCGCAGGAACCCGGCATCCATCGCTTGGGCGAGCAGCTCCATCACCGTAATGGTCGAGAGCACAGCCGTTTCCTTGAACATCACGATGACGTAGTTGCCCAGCATGGGAATGATGATGCGCAGCGCCTGGGGCAGGATGATGTGCGTCCACACCCGCCGGACCGGCAGGCCCAGCGTCAGTGACGCCTCCCACTGCCCCTTGTGGATGCCCTCGATGCCGGCGCGATAGACCTCGGCAATGAAGGCGCTGTTGAAGAGCGCCAGCGCGATGACGCCGGTCATGAAAGCCGAAAACGTGATGCCCAGTCCCGGCGTGACGTAGAACAGGAAATAGACCTGTACCAGGAACGGCGTGCCGCGCACGAACTCGACAAAGAGGGCGGCGAGCGGGCTGAGAATGGGCACGTTGGCAAGACGCAGCAGCATCCAAACGAGGCCCAGCACGAAGGCCAGGATCGAGCCGAGGAAGGTCAGCGCGATGGTCAGCTGCAGTCCCTCGATGAGCTGGGGAATGCAGGCGATCGCGTATTGCCAATTCCAGCTGAAGCCGCCCATCTATCCGGCTCCCTTCACTTCGCCCCGAGGGCCCAGGCAGGAATCGTCGTCATCGCCCGCTGGCTGGCGAACAGCGGCCCGACCTCGCGACCGGCGCGGCGGTTGACCCAGCGCTCGAGCAGCTTGACCAGGAAGGCCGCCATCACGGCCATGATGAAATACAGAACCAGCGTGATGGCGAAGATCGGCCCGCTTTCGCCAAGCGACGTGCGGATCAGCCCGGCGCGGAACGACAGGTCCTGGATCGTGACCAGCGACACCAGTGCGGAGAATTTGAGCATGCCGACCAGCGCGTTGCCGAAGGGCGGGATCATGATCGGCAGCGCCTGCGGCAGCATGATCCGGAAGAAACGATATCGCCGCGGCAGGTGAAGCGCGATCGCGGCCTCGCGCTGGCCGGCCATGATCGAGCCGAGCGCGCCGCGCACGACTTCGGAGAAATAGCTGCCCTCGTTGAGCCCGAGCACGAGCACGCCGGCCGCGAGCGGCGGCAGGTTGATGCCGAAGAAAGGCAGCACATAGAACGCCCAGAACAGCTGGATCAGTGCCGAGGTGCCGCGGAAAGTCTCGATGACGAAGCCGGCGCTCCAGCGCGCCGCGCGCCACTGCGAGCCCCTGCCCAGCGCGAGGATGACCGAAACCGGCATGGCCAGCAGCATGGCGTAGAACGTCACCTCGAGGGTGACCGGGATGCCCTGCAGCAGGAACGGCAGGTAGTCGATCAGCGATGCGTTGCCGGTCATGCCGGGATGGCTCGGTTTCTCGAGTTGGCGGATATCCGCGCTGCGATCAGGCGTTCATAAGATCGTACCGGTTCCGGCGCCGCAAGGTCTTCCCCGAAACCGGGCTCACACCGGATGACGGATGCCCGCTGGCATTAATGGGCGATAGCGCGTTTCCGTCAGGCCGAAGTCGCCTGCGCTCCTACGCGGCGCGCATTCAACAGCCGGTCGAGCCAGTCCGTGCGCATTTCCGGCACCGAGGACAGCAGCAGCTCGGTATAGGGATGGTGCGGCGGTGTCAGAACCTCGCCCTTCGGGCCCTGCTGCACCACCTTGCCCCACTGCATGACCACGATCCAATCGGCGATCGCCTTCACAGTCGCCAGATCGTGAGTGATGTAGACATAGGAGACGCCGAGCTCCTTCTGCAGCCGGAGCAGCAGCTTCAGGATGCCTTCGGCGACGATCTGGTCGAGTGCGGAGGTGACCTCGTCGCAGATGATGAGATCGGGCTCGACCGCGAGCGCACGGGCGATGCAGATGCGCTGCTTCTGGCCTCCCGACAGTTCGCTCGGCAGGCGGTTCAAGAAGCCAGCGTCGAGCTCGATCATCTCGAGCAACTCGACGATGCGGTTTTCGCGGGCCGCGCCGGACAGGCCGCGATGCAGCTCGAGCGTGCGGCCGAGGATGTCGCGCACGCGCCGGCGCGGATTGAGCGCCATGTCGGGCATCTGGTAGATCATCTGGATGCGCCGGAGCATGTCCTTCGGACGCTCGCTCAGGGCCGGCGGTAGCGGCTTGCCGGCGAAGACGATCTCGCCCTTGTGCGGCGGCAGGAGGCCGGTGATGACGCGCGCCAGCGTCGACTTGCCCGATCCCGATTCGCCGACCACGGCGACGGTGCGGCCGCGGCGCACCTCGAGGTTCACGTCGTGCAGCACCTTGACCACGCCCGAGTAGGCGGCGTCCACGCCGCGCACGCTGAGCACCACGTCGCCGCCCGACTCTTCCGACTTGTTGAGCGAGCGCACCGCCCAGAGCGATTTGGTGTAGGGCTGACGCGGATGGGCCAGCATCTCGCCGGTCCGCGCCTCCTCGACCAGCCTGCCGTAGCGCAAAACCATGACGCGATCGGCCATCTGCGCCACGACCGCGAGATCGTGGCTAATGTAGATGGCGGCCATGTTGGAGTTGCGGACCAGCTCCTTGATCGCCGCCAGCACCTCGATCTGCGTGGTGACATCGAGCGCCGTGGTCGGCTCGTCGAACACGATCAAATCGGGTCCGCACGCCATGGCCATGGCGGTCATGACGCGCTGGAGCTGGCCGCCGGAGACCTGGTGCGGATAGCGCAGCCCGATCCGCTCGGGCTCCGGCAGATGCAGCCGGCGGAAGACGGCGTGCGCGTTGCGCTCGGCCTCCGCTTCGCCCGACTTGCCGTGATAGACAGGCACTTCCTTGTATTGGTCGATCAGCCGATGCGCCGGATTGAACGAGGCGGCAGCCGACTGCGCGACATAGGCGATGCGCGTGCCCCAGAGGCGCCGCTTCTCCGCCTCGGGCATGGCGATCAGGTCGAGCCCGTCGAAGCTGATCGTGCCGGAGAGGATACGGCATCCCGCCCGCGCATAGCCCATGGCCGCGAGACCGAGCGTTGACTTGCCCGCACCGGACTCGCCGATCAACCCCAGCACCTCGCTGCGCCGGAGCGTAAGATTGATGTCCTTGACGATGTCCTGCCAGACCTCGCCGCTCTGGCCCTGGATGTGCAGACCGCGAATCTCGAGCAGCGGCGCGGCGCTAGGCTTCATCCCGGAGCCCGCTCGTCTTGTGGAGGAACCAGTCGACGACGAAATTGACAGCCACGGTCAGCAGCGCAATGGCACCCGCCGGCAGCAGCGGCGTCGGGTCGCCATAGGCGATCAGGGTGGCGTTCTCGCGCACCATCGAGCCCCAATCCGCCGTCGGCGGCTGGATGCCCAGGCCGAGGAACGACAGCGCGCTGATGGTCAGGAAGACGAAGCAGAAACGCAGGCCGAACTCGGCGGTCAGCGGCGGCAGGATATTGGGCAGCACCTCGCGGGTCATGATCCACAGCAGGCTTTCGCCCTGCAACCGCGCTGTCTCGACGAACTCCATGACCACGACGTTCATGGCGGTCGCGCGCGCCAGTCGGAACACGCGCGTCGAATCGAGCACGGCGATGATCAGCACCAGGTTGAAGACGGACGTGCCGAAGATGGACAGGAGCACGAGAGCGAAGATCAGCAGCGGAATTGCCATCAGCACATCGACGCAGCGAGACAGCGCCTGGTCGAGCCATCCGCCGACGACCGATGCCAGCAGGCCGAGCAGGCCGCCGATCAGAAAGGCGAGCCCGGTCGTCAGAACGGCGATCCCGATGGTATTGCGCGCGCCGTAGATGAGACGCGTGAGAAGGTCGCGGCCGAGCTGGTCGGTGCCGAACGGGAATGCCGCGCTCCACGGCTCGAACTGCGCGCCGACGATCTGGGATTCCCGGAACGGCGCCAGCCAGGGGGCAAAGACCGCGACGAAGACGTAGGCCAGGATCACGACCGTACCGAACTGGGCGGAGAGCGGCATGCGCGCGAAGACGCGCCACATGGTGGCGAAAGGACCCGGCTGGGCCGGCTCGGTCGGGCGGGGCCTCTCTTCGACGCCGGCAATGTCGACGCGTTCGGTCATCGCGGGTGCAGCAGTCTCGGGTTGGTGACGATGCCGACGATGTCGGCTAGCAGATTGAGCAGGATATAGGCCATGGCGAACAGCAGCGCGCAGGCCTGCACCACGGGAATGTCGCGGGCCGCGACCGAGTCGACCATGAGCTGGCCGATCCCGGGATAGACGAAGACGACTTCGGCAACGACGACGCCGACGATCAGGTAGGCGAGGTTGAGCGCGACCACGGTGCCGATCGGCGCCCAGGCGTTCGGCAGCGCGTGGCGCAGGATGACGCTCGAGGGCGCCAGTCCCTTCAGCTTGGCCATCTCGATATAGGGGCTGGCGAGCAGGTTGATGATCGCCGCGCGCGTCATGCGCATCATGTGCGCGACGATGACCAGCATCAGGCTGATGGCGGGCAGCGCCGTGCGCGCGACGCGCTCGAAGAACGGCGTGTCGGGCGAGACATTGGCGAGCGAATAGAAGATCGGGAACTTGACCGCCAGGATCAGCATGAGGATGTAGGCGACGAAGAACTCCGGCACCGAGATCGTCGTCAACGTCACCAGATTGACCGTGCGGTCGAAGATGCTGTTGCGGTAGAGCGCGGCGAGCAGGCCGAGCGCCAGCGACAGCGGCACCGAGATCAGCGCCGTGAAGCCCGCCAGGAACAATGTGTTGGACAGGCGCGGGCCGATCAGCGAGGCGACGGTCTTGGCATGTCCGCCGCCGAGCGCGCCGGCGCTCGAGAAGGATTCGCCGAAATTGCCCTGCAGCACCCCGCCGATCCACTCGAAGTAGCGCGTGACCGGCGGCTTGTCGAGACCGATC
Source organism: Alphaproteobacteria bacterium (assembly GCA_016869645.1). Taxonomy (GTDB): domain Bacteria; phylum Pseudomonadota; class Alphaproteobacteria; order SHVW01; family SHVW01; genus SHVW01. The sequence goes on along the minus strand of VGDO01000005.1, from coordinate 37,296 downwards.
GAGCGCTGGAAGGCGGCGACCGTCTCCGGCGTGGCGGTCTGGCCGAGAATCGCCGAGGCGAAATCGCCCGGCAGCATCTCGATCATGGCGAAGATGATGACCGAGACGGCAAGCAGCGTCAGCACGCCGAGCCCGACGCGCTGCAGCACCGTCGTGACGATGGGATTCACGCCGCCGGCACCCCTCAGGTGAGGGACGCCATCGGGCGGGCGAGAGGCATCGGCCCCCTGCCCGCTCGATGGCTATCCGTCACGTGCAGCCGCGATTGCGGCTCAGGTCAGCCACCACCGCTCGGCGATGCGCAGACCGTCGAGGTCGAAGACGCTGGAGATGCGGCCATGGGCCAGCTTCTTCGAATGCGCGCTGACATATTTGTAGAAGACGAGGACGACGGCGCCGCCATCGTCGTGCACGAGCTGCTGCATCTCGGCATACATGTCTGCGCGCTTCTTGTCGTCGGTCTCGGAGCGCGCCTGCAGCAGGAGCTGGTTGAACTTGGGGTGCTTCCAGAACGTCTCGTTCCAGGCCGCACCCTCGGCATAGGCCGTGGTGAACATCCAGTCGCAGGTGACGCGGCCGCCCCAATAGGTCGCGCACCAGGGCTTCTTGAGCCACACCTTGTCCCAATAGCCGTCGTTCGGCTCGCGCACGACCTCGATGTCGATGCCGGCCTTGGCCGCGTGCTCCTTGTAGAGCACCGCCGTGTCGACCGCGCCGTTGAAGGCGGCGTCGGCGACGTTGATCGCGACCTTGAGATTGGACAGGCCGGCCTGCTTCAGATGGAACTTGGCCTTGTCGATGTCGTAGACGTGCTTGGGCAGCGGGTCGATCGCATAGCGGATGCTCGGCGCGATCGGATTGTCGTTGGCGACCGCGGCATAGCCGAGGAAGATCTTGTTGACGATGTCCTGGCGGTCAACCGCGTATTTGAGCGCCTTGCGCACATCGACATTGTCGAAGGGCGCCACGGTCGTGTTCATCGGGAACGCATAGTGACCGAGGCCGGTCAGCTCGTAGACATTCACGTTCTGATTGCGCTTGAGCAGGTGGACGGTCTTGAGGTCGCAGCGGCTCATGAAGTGGGTCTCGCCCGTGGTCAGCGCGTTGGTGCGCGCCGCGACATCGGTCAGCGCCAGGAATTCGACCTCGTCGAAATAGGGCATGCCCGAGCGGTGGTAGTTGGGATTGCGCTTCAGCTTGGCGCTGACGCCGGGCGTGAAGCGGTCATAGACGAACGGGCCGGTGCGCACGCCCGATTGCCAGTCCGACGTGCTATCGGACTTCGCCGGCGAGATCACGAGATGGTAGTCGCTCATGATGGCGGCGAAATCGGCGCTGCCTTCGCGCAGCGTGATCACCACGTTGTTCGGGCCGTCGGCCTTGATGTCGGTGATGGCCGCGACCAGCGACTTCGCCGCCGATTTCGAGTTGGCACCCATGTGGTACTGAATCGAAGCGACGGCATCGGCCGCGGTCACGGTCTTGCCGTTGTGGAAGGTCAGTCCCTTGTGCAGGCGGAAGACTCAGGTCTTGGCGCTGTTCGACGGCTCGAAGCTCTCGGCGAGATCGCCGATCACCTTGCCGTCCGGATCGAGCTCGGTCAGCGTGTTCGACATCGCGCCCGAGAACGCGCATTGCGAGAAGGTGTCGGGATAGGTGCCCGGATCCAGCGAGTCGGTGGTCGCACCGTGCGCCAGGCCGAAGCGCGCGAGGCCGCCGCGCTTGGGCTGCTGCGCCACGCCGGCCGCCGACAGCATGCTGGTCGCCATAGCCGTGGAGACGCCGAGCGCCGCGGCGCGCCCCATGAACTCGCGCCTGAAGATACGGCCCTTCGCAACCTGTTGGGTCCAATAGTCTATTTCGCGCGTGGTCCTCTCCCTGTGTCTGTTTTGTTCGCTTGAGGCGGCGGCTGCTTGCTGGTGAACCGCGTTGTTGGCGGTCATGATAGGTGTCGGAGAATCGACCCGTCAAATGCCCGTACGACGCCGATCTTCGGAATTGCGACGCCGCTATGTGACAGTCATGCGCCAGGGAACCTGCCGCATTGACCCGATGTCGCTTGATCTCTAGCGTCAATCTTGATGCGCAGCACACCGCTTCATTCCCGCTTCGGCGTCGAGATCCACGACGTCGATCTGACGCGCGTGACTGCGGATGACGGGTATCCCGAGATCCGCGCCGCGTTTGAATCCCATTCGCTCCTACTCTTCCGCAATCAGCAGCTCGACGATGAAGCCCACCTAGCGCTCGGCGCTCTGTTCGGACCGATCGAGGACCGCTCGCAGGGACGCAACGGTCCGGAGCCGCGCATGGACAACGTGACCAACCGAATGGCCGACGATCGGATCGCGGCACCCGATGATCACGTCACGCTGAACCTGATCGCCAATCAGCTCTGGCACACCGACAGCACGTTTCTGCCCGTGCCCGCGCTCATCAACATTCTCGCGGCCTGCGTTCTGAGCTCGCGCGGCGGCGAAACGGAATTCGCCTCAACGCGCGCCGCCTGGCGCGATCTGCCCGAATCGCTCAAGGCTAAGGCGAGGCATGCGGTGGTTCATCACAGCGCCGCGCATTCTCGCGCCAAGGTGTCGGCCGAGCTCGCCAGGCTGGAGCGCTACACGAAATGGGGCAGCCAGGCCTGGAAGGCGGTCTGGCGCAATCCCATCAACGGCGAGGATTCACTCTATATCGCCTCGCATGCCTTCGCGGTCGACGGGCTGCCGGAGGCTGAAGGCCGCGCGCTGATAGACGAACTGATCGCCTTCGCGACCCGCCCCGGAACGGTCTACACCCACGCATGGCGGCCGGGCGACGTACTGATCTGGGACGAGCGCGCCGTGCTCCATCGCGGCCGGCCCTGGCCCTATGAAGAGGAGCGAACGCTCGCCAGCATCTGCGTCTCGGCGCGCGACGTCGACGGCCTCGACGGGATACGGCCAGGAACTTGATGGCTCACTTCACCGACGAGAAGCTCGTCGGCTGCAGCATCATGTTGGTAATCGACGCGATGATCAGGCCGTCCTTCTCGGACTCGGCGCGCTTTGCCTGCCATTCCGGATCGGCCATGAAGGCCGTCCACTTCTTCTCGCGGTCGGCCAGCGAATCCCAGGCGATCATGTAGTAGAGATCCTGGTTCGAATCGCCGATCGCCACGGTCCAAAAACCGGCCTGCCGGATGCCGTGGCGCTCCCAGATCTTCAACGTCGTGGTCTCGAAGCGCTTGATGAGCGCGGGCAGGCGCCCGGCGATGCAGTGGTAGATCCTGAGCTCGTAGATCATGGGATTCCCCCGGGGTCTGGCGGTTTCGTCGCACCGCCCTAGCTAGCCGATCGCCAGCGCCTTGAAAAGATCCCAACCCTCTTCTCAAGCGCCGGCTTAAAGGTCATCCTGTCGAGCGTTGCAGGTCGAAAGAAGAACCCAGTCAGGGAGGATCGTGTCATGGCGTTCAGTCTTGGCGAATTCCTGCGCGGCCTGTTCAGCGGCGGCGGAGGCGGTGAAGCCGCAGTCGCCGCGGACCCTGTCGAATACAAGGGCTATATGATCGTGGCGACGCCGCGCCAGCAGGGCTCGACCTGGACCACCGAAGGGACCATCAGCAAGCAGTTTCCCGAAGGGCCGAGGGAATCGCGCTTCATCCGCGCCGATGCCTATGCCGAGCGCGAGGCCGCGGTTGCGACCAGCATCTCCAAGGCCAAGCGCATCATCGACGAGCAGGGCGACCAGATGTTCGAGCAGCAGCGCTGAGCGGTTACACTTACTTGGTGAACAGGCTGCCCAGGCTTTCGATGTTGTAGTCGATGCCGGCAAGCCTGAGGCAGCGCCAGAAACCGGCCTGACCGCCGGTCACCACGGGCAATCCCGTCTCGCGCTCGGCCGCGTTGATCATCTCGAAGCTGCGCATGCCGCCGCCCGCGAAGATGACGCCGTCGGCACCCTTGCCCTTGGCCAGGCGCGCCGCCTCGACCATGGCGCGGAACGGCCGCTCCGGCCCGATGAAGGGCAGCGTCTTGGGATCGGCCGTGTTGAGGCCGACGACGGACAGGATCTTGAAGCCGCGCCGGATCAGGTCGGCCTGCATGTCCTTGTTGAAATCGTCGCGATAGGCGGTCGACATGGCGATGCGCTTCATGCCCAGCGCCTTCATCGCGTCGATGGTCGCTTGGTGCATGGTCGTCGCCGGCTTGCCCGTGATCTTCTTGAGCCGGGCGATCACCTTTTCGTCGGTGCCGGGCCCCTGCGTGAAGGTGCCGGGCGCGCAGCACTGGATGACGACATCGACCTGCGCCTGCGCGACGTCTTCCGCCGCGCGGTCGACGTTCGACATCATCTTCTTCATGTCCTTGTGGGTCATCAGGCCGGTGTTGATCAGCGACGGCATGATGGCGACACCCGGCGGCGACCAGCGACGCCATTCCTCGATTCCCTCCAAGGCGGTCGCGGGCGTGATCCGCCCGATCCGGCAACGCCAGCCATACATCGGCTCAATCACCATCGACAGTCTCCTTCGCGAGGCAATCTCGGCATGCTGCGCATTATTGAATTTTCATGTGCGGCAGCTCATTTCGGCGCGGCACGGTAGGCCCGCGCCTTCTTCTCCGTCAATGCATCGTTCCCTCGCTATCCACTATCGGCGCCTATCAACGGAAAGTGGCACGCCACGGTGCGCGCGCCGGCGATCTGCCGCAGCTGCGGCGGCTCGTCGGTGCAGCGCTGCTGGGCGAAGGGGCAGCGCGTCCGGAAGCGGCAACCGCTCGGCGGGTTCGACGGGCTCGGCACCTCGCCAGTGATGAGCAGACGGGCGCGACCGCGCTCGGCGGCGGGATCGGGAATCGGCACGGCTGTCAACAAGGCGCGCGCATAGGGATGCGCGGGACCGGCGTAGAACGACGCCGTATCGGCGAGCTCGACGATCTGCCCCAGATACATGACGGCGATCCGCGTCGCAAGGCGCCGGACCACGCCGAGATCGTGCGAGATGAAGACATAGACCAGGTCGAGCTCGCGATGCAGCGCCAGCAGCAGCTCGGAGATCTGCATCTTGATGCTGACGTCGAGCGCGCTCGTCACCTCATCGCAGACGAGCAGCGCCGGCGAGGTGACGAGGGCGCGCGCGATGCCGACGCGCTGCTGCTGACCGCCCGACAGCTTGCCCGGCAGGGCCATCGCGTGCTGGGCGCCAAGACCGACCAATCCAAGCGCCTTGGCGACCCTTTCCCTGCGTTCGCCGGGCGAGCCGATGCCATTGGCATCGAGAGGTTCGCGCACGATCGCGTCAACGCGCATGCGCGGATCGAGTGCGCCATAGGGATTCTGGAACACCATCTGCAGCATGCGCCGGAGCGTGCGCCGTTCGGCCCCGCGGTAGGAGGCGATGTCGCGGCCGTCGATCGCGACTCGCCCCGCGGTCGGCTCGATGATGCCGGCGATCACGCGGCCGAGCGTGCTCTTGCCGCAGCCCGACTCGCCGACCAGGCCGAGGATCTCGCCGCGATCGACCCGCAGCGAGACGCGATCGACCGCGCGGACCGGCGCGGGTGGCGGCCGGCCCAGGCGCCGGCGTCCGGCGAACTCGACCGTGACGTCGTCGAGCGCGAGAAGCGGAGCGCTCGACGCCGGACCTGCCGCCCGTGCCGGCTCAGCGACCATCGCCATTCCCGGCGTCAGCGATCCGCGGCAGCCAGCACGAGGCCGCGTACCGCTCCAGGACGGCTCCGCTGCCGACTGGTCGGAGCGCGGGCTCGTCGCGCCGGCAGACCCCCATGACCTCGGCGCAGCGCGCCGCGAACGGACATCCCGCGAAGGCCAGCCGCATGTCCGGCGGAGCACCCGGGATGATCTGCGACGCCTGCTCGCCACGGTCGATGCGCGGACTGCACGCCAGCAATGCGCGGGTGTAGGGATGCTGCGGCCGGCTGAATATGTCGTCGACGCCGCCGCGCTCGACGATCCGGCCGGCATACATGACTTGGACGCGGTCGGCGACGCGGGCGATGACGCCGAAATCATGGCTGATCATGACGATCGACATGCCGGTGCGCTGACGAATCTCGAGCAGGACGTCGAGAATCTGCGACTGCACCGTGACGTCGAGCGCGGTGGTCGGCTCGTCGGCGATCAGCACGCTGGGGTCTGCGCTGATGGCCATGGCAATCATCACGCGTTGGCACATGCCGCCCGAGAGCTGGTGCGGATAGAGGTCGAGGCAGCGCGCGGCGTCGGGGATGCGCACGAGGTCGAGCAGCTCGGCGGCACGCCGTCGCGCCGCCGGGCGGGGCATGCCCCCGCCTGACTTAGGCTGCCGCGCCATCAGCGTGTCGGTCATCTGGCTGCCGACGGTCAGCACGGGATTGAGCGAGGACACGGCGTCCTGGAAGATGATCGCGAGCTCGGGCGAGCGCGACGACCAGGGATCGGGAGCCGCCAGCTCGCGCCATTCCGTTCCGCCGACCGTCACCGATCCGGAGATCAGGCGCGCGGCCTCGCGGTCGAAGAAGCCCATCACGGCCAGCATGGCCACCGACTTGCCGCTGCCGGATTCGCCGACGATGCCCAGGATCTCGCCGGGCTTCACGGCAAAGGAGATGCCGTTGACCGCATGCACGGTGCCGTGGCGCGAGCGAAGATGGACGTGAAGGTCCCTGACGATCAGAGAATAACCGCTCGCCACAGGAGCGGGATCAGGTCGTCGGCTGTCGGTCCGGGCCGGCTGCATCGGCGACCGTCAACTCAGGTCGGGATCGAGCACGTCGCGCAGCCAGTCGCCGAGCCTGGATATGCTGAGCGCGGTCATCATGATGACCAGGCCCGGGCAGACGCAGATCCACCAGGCCGTCTCCAGATAGCTGCGCCCGGAATTGATCATGCCACCCCAGCTCGGCGTCGGCGGCTGGATGCCGAGACCGAGGAAACTGAGCGAGGCCTCGAGCAGAATGACGCGGACGAGATCAATGCTGGCGACGACGAGCAACGGCGACAGCGAGTTCGGAATGATATGGCGGCATACGACGCGGAGATGGGACGAGCCGACCGCCCGCGACGCCTCGATATAGGTTTGCGCGTTGACCTTGAGCACGACGCTGCGCTGCACGCGGGCATAGGTCACCCACCCGGTCAGGCCGACGACGATCACCAGGATGGTCGTGCTGGTGCCGAACACGGCGATCACGCCGATGGCGAACAGGATGGTCGGGAAGGCCAGCTTGACGTCGACCAGCGCCATGCACACACGATCGACCGCGCCACCGAAATAGCCCGCCAGCGTGCCGGTGACCGTGCCCAGCAGCATGCCCGCCAGCACGCCGAACAGCGCGATCACCAGCGTGGGACGCGCGCCGACGATGACGCGGGCAAAGATGTCGCGGCCCACCTGATCCGTACCCATCCAGTGCGCGGCACCCGGCGGCTTGAGCCGCGTGCCCAGACTCTGCTGCATCGCCTGGTCGCCAAACAGGACCGGCCCGAACAGCGCCGCCGCCAACATGAGCAGGAGCCACGCGACAAAGAAAGCATTGAGCGGCCCGAAGCGCCGGGACGAGGTTGCCTCGCCGCCCTGCGCGGCAATATCGAGGCTGACGCCGCTCATGCCGAGTCTGCCCGATGGAGGCGCTGCCGGCTCATGCTGCTACTCCACGGCAATGCGCGGATCGAGGAGCTGATAGACGACGTCGATCACGGCGTTGAGCGCCACGAAGATGAAGGCCGTGATGCAGACCACGGCCTGCACGACGGCGTAGTCGCGCCGGCTGATCGCCTCGAGCGCCAGCGTGCCGATGCCGGGCCAGCCGAACACCGTTTCCGTCACGATGGCGCCGCTGAGCAGCACACCGAACTGCAGACCGGCCAGGGTCACGATCGGGATGGCGGCATTCTTGAGCACATAGGCCAGGATGAAGCGAATGCGCGGCAGACGCTGCGCGCGCGCGGTGCGCACGAAGGGCTTGCCGAGGACTTCGAGGACTTCCGAACGCGTCATGCGCAGCAGGCTCGCGGTCGAGGCGACCGCGAGCGTCGCCACGGGCAGGATCAGATGGGCGAAGCTGCCGGAGCCGCTGGTTGGCGTCAGCCGCAGCCAGACCGAGAAGATCAGGATGAGCACGATGCCGACGAAGAAGGTCGGCGCCGTGTTGCCCAGCACGGCAAAGCCGACCAGCGCATGATCGAACGGCCGGTTGCGGTAGCGCGCGCAGATGAAGCCCACGGGAATGGCGATCACGATCGAGATCGCCATGGCGAGCACGGCGAGCGTCATGGTGGCGCCGACCCGGCTCATCACCACGGATATGGCCGGCCGGCTGTATTGGAACGAGGTGCCGAAATCGCCGACCAGGATGTTGCCGATGAACTGCACGTACTGAATGTGCAGCGGCTGATCGAAGCCGTATGCCTTGCGCAGTGCCGCGATGTCGTCGACGGTCGCATCCGGTGGCGCCACAGCCGAGACCGGGTCGCCCGACAGGCGCAGCAGCAGGAAAACGATGGTCACAACACCCGCCATGACCACAACGATGCGGAGCAGCTTGGCGAGGATCAGGACCGCGAGGCGGTGCATCATGATGCTCCCTCCCCCGCGCGAGCGCGCGGGAGGAGGTCAACTACCGACATCCCGTTCTGATGCTCACGCCGGCGCCAGCGTTTCCTTCCGGAAATTGAGCAGGATGTTCGGGCCGGGGCTGAGTTTGAACTCGCGCACCGTGCCGTAGATGATCGGCGGCTGGAACAGCAGAATCCAGGGCATGACGTCGAGGAAGATGTCGACCATCTCCTTGTAGATCTTCGCGCGCTCGGCCTCGTCGAAGATTTGCACGGCCTTGGCGCCCAGCTCGTTGAACTTCGCGGGATCGTTGGCGCCGGGCACGTTCCAATAATGCGCGAGGATGCCGCTCGGGTTCATCGAGCGCCAGAGCAGGCCGGCGGCATCGTTGTACTGCGAGGCGAAATAGGCGGCGAACAGGCCGTTGAACGCGCGCGCCGAGTTTTTCTGCGCGCGCACCGCCGGCTCGAGCACGCTCATCTTCACGTTCAAGCCGACCGCGCCCCACATGGCGGTCATCGCCTCGGCGATGTCGCGGTCGACGCCGAAATAAAGGCTGGCCAGCGTCTCGAACAGGATCTCTTCGTTGCGATAGCCGGCCTTCCTGACCAGGCTCTTCGCCATGTCGGGGTCGTAGCGCAGCGCCGGACGCGACGGATCGGCGCCGACCGAACCGGGCAAGATCGGCTCCTTCAGCGGCTGGGCCTGGCCGGCGAACAGGTTCTTGCTGATGGAATCGCGGTCGATCGCCAGACTGAGCGCATGGCGGATATCCTTGTTGCCGAGCGGCGCCGTGCGCATGTTGATCGGCAGGAAAAACGCCGAGCCCGACAGGCTGGTGACGGGCCGGGTCGTGCCCGTGTCGATTTGCGGTGCAGCGTCGGGCGACACGCCGTTGATCATGTGGACCTCGCCCGTCTTGAGCGCAGCGACGCGCGCCGACAGCTCCGGCAGGCGCCTGATCGTGATGGTCTCCATCAGCGGCCGCTCCCAATAGCCGGGATGGCGCTCCAGCACGACGACCTGCCCTGGGTTGAACTCCTTGAGCTTGTAAGGACCGGTGCCGATCGGTTCGGAGGCGAACTTCGCCGGGCCGACGCTCTGGAAATACTTGTGCGGCAGGACATGCGAGCCGTAGTTCGCGAGCCGCATCGGCATGAACGGGTCCGGCCCCTTGGTCGTAATCTGCAAGGTGTGACTGTCGATCGCGGACGCCTTGTCGATGACCGCGAAGTTGCCGGCGAAGATCGAGCGCGACGCCGGATCGACGACGCGCGCCAGGCTGAACAGCATGTCCTCGACGGTGAAGGGATCGCCGTTGTGCCAGGTCGCACCCTGGCGCAGCTTGAACACCCAGGTCGTCGGATTGGTCGTGCTCCAGCTCAACGCCAGGCTCGGCGCGAGGCTGGAATCGGGCAAGGGCCTGACCGGGTTGTCGAACAGATTGAAGAACGCGATGTTCTCGACCAGATCGGTCGAAAGATAGGGATCGAAACGCGACACGCCGCCGGCCGAGCCGAACACCATGTTCGAGACGGCGGCGTGGCCGTCCAGGACGCGAGCGAAGGACAGCATGACGCCTGCGGGCACGGAAAGCTGAAGGAACCGCCGGCGATCCATCTGCCAGATCTCTCGACCCAATTGCGTCTCTCGGCTCATCTTGGCCTCCCCTGTTCCTTTTCAGATCGATGCGGCACGCGTCGGTACGCTCCCCCTTTTGCGTCCGCGACCCCAGCCCGCTCAGTGTACCGCTTTTTTTTCGCCCCGGTGAATTCCCCCGTGAAATTCGCTCTGTCATTGCCATGCGACACCGCGCCTCGCCTCGGCCGCTGCCGTGGCGACGGTCATTGCCATGCTCCACCAACCGGCCCTTGTTGCGTCTGCAAGCCTCAAGCTATTCTCAACGAATGCTTGAGTTTCTTGCGCGCCGTCTGCTGGTCGCGCTTCTCGTCTGCGTCACCGTCCTGACCTTTGCGTTTGCCCTGACGCGCCTGGCGGGCGACCTTGCCATTTCCATAGCCGGCGCCCAGGCAACGGCCGCCGATATCGAGATCATCCGCAAGGCCTATGGCCTCGACCGGCCGATCCTCGAGCAGTTCTTCGACTGGGTGGGCCGTGCCGTGGTCGGTGATTTCGGGCAGTCCTATTTTTTCCGCGAGCGCGTCTCCAAGCTGATCGTCGACCGCCTGCCGATCACGCTCACGCTGGGGCTGGTCGGCCTCGGCATCGCTCTCGTGGTGGCGCTGCCGCTCGGCGTCATCTCAGCTCTCAACGAAGGGCGGCTGGCCGACCGGTTGATCTCGGTCGTGGCCTTGCTCGGCCAGGCCATGCCGTCCTTCTGGCTCGGCCTCCTGCTGATGATCACGCTGGGGTTGCGCCTCGGCTGGCTGCCGATTTCCGGCACCGGCACCTGGCAGCATTTCGTGATGCCCGGCATCGTGCTCGCCTTCTCGGCGATCCCCGCGCTCATGCGCCTGACGCGCAGCGGCATGATCGACGCGATGGGTTCCGACTACATTCGCACGGCGCGCGCCAAGGGGTTGTCGCGTGCCTCGATCCTGCTCAAGCATGCCGCGCGCAACGCGGCCATGCCCGTCGTCTCGATCGCGGCCGTGCAGTTCGGCTTCATGCTCGGCGGATCGATTGTCATCGAGACCGTGTTCGCGCTGCACGGCGTCGGCTTCCTCGCCTGGGAGTCGATCAGCAAGAACGACTACCCGACCGTGCAGGCGGTCGTGTTGCTGCTGGCGATCATCTACACGCTCCTGACGCTCGCGGCCGACCTGCTGAATGCCGTGCTCGATCCGAGGCTGCGCGCCTCGTGACGGTCCCGTTCTTCGCAGGGGATGGGCGCCGATGAAGGGCTGGCGCAACGCCGGCTTGTGGGTGGGAGCGTTCATCGTCGCCTTCACCCTGCTCGTCGCGCTGTTCGCCCCCCTGTTGGCACCGCACGATCCCTTTGGCATGGACCTGAGCCGGCGCCTGAAACCGCCGATCTGGATGGAGGGCAGCCTGCCGGGCCACCTGCTCGGCACCGATCACATCGGACGCGACTACCTGTCGCGCCTGATCTATGGGGCGCGCATTTCCGTGCTGATCGGCGTCATGACGGTCATCACTTCGGGCTTGATCGGCATCGCCCTGGGCGTGACCGGCGGGTTCTTCGGCGGGCGGATCGACGACGTCGTGCTGTTCGCCATCACCGCGCGCCTGGCGATTCCGCTCATTCTCGTCGCCCTGGCGGTCGTGTCGCTGATCGGCAGCTCGCTCACCGTGGTCGTCGCGACCCTCGGCTTTCTCCTGTGGGAGCGCTTCGCCGTCGTGGCGCGCGTGGCGACCATGCAGGTGCGCACGCTCGACTACGTGTCGGCCGCGTGGTCTGCCGGCTGCTCGCGCGCGCACATCCTGCTGCGCGACGTGCTGCCCAACATCGCCTCGCCGCTCGCGGTCGTCGCGACCCTGGAGATGGCGCTCGCCATCCTGCTCGAGGCGGCGCTCTCCTTCCTCGGCCTCGGTGTGCCGCCGCCCCTGCCCTCCTGGGGCCTGATGATCGCCGAAGGCAAGGAGTACATGTTCTTCAATGCCTGGGTCATCACCATCCCGGGCATCGCCCTCTTCGTCTTCGTGTTCGGCATCAACCTGCTGGGCGACGGCCTGCGCGACCTGCTGCGCACGGGACGCGTCGCATGACCGCTCTGCTCGAGGTCGAGGGGCTGGAGATCAGCTTCGGTTCGCTCGCCGCCGTGCGCGGCGCCTCGCTCCAGGTCAACAAGGGCGAGACCCATTGCCTGGTCGGCGAATCGGGCTGCGGCAAGTCGGTGACCGCGCTCTCCATCATGGGCCTGCTCGCGCGCAACGGACGACGCGACGCGCGCGTCCTGCGCTTCGACGGCACTGATCTGCTCGCGCTCAACGAGCGCGCCATGTCGCGCCTGCGCGGCAACCGGCTGGCCATGATCTTCCAGGAGCCGATGACCAGCCTCAATCCGGCCTACACGGTCGGCTCGCAGATGATCGAGGTCATGCAGCGCCATCGCGGCGCCACGCGCGCCGCGGCGCTGGCGCGCGCGGAGGAGCTGCTGGCGCGGGTGCGCATCACCTCGCCCGGCATGCGGCTCGGCCAATACCCGCATCAGCTCTCGGGCGGGCTGCGGCAGCGCGTCATGATCGCCATGGCGTTGATGTGCTCGCCCGAGCTCCTGATCGCCGACGAGCCGACGACCGCGCTGGACGTCACGGTCCAGGCGCAGATCCTCCGGCTGCTGAGCGATCTGCAGAAGGATCTCGGTCTCGCCATCCTGCTGATCACCCACGACCTCGGCGTGGTCGCGCGCACGGCTCACCGCGTCTCCGTCATGTACGCCGGGGAGGTGGTCGAAAGCGCACCGGTGGCGCAATTGTTCACCAAGCCGATGCACCCCTACACGCGCGGCCTGCTCGACTGCGTGCCCGTGCCGGGCAAGGTTCGGCGCGACCAGCCGCTCGGCTCGATCCCCGGCATGGTGCCGCGCATGACGCAGAGCTTCCGCGGCTGCGCCTTCGTGGAGCGCTGTACGCTTGCGCGGCCCGACTGCGCCGGCGAGATCGTCCGCCACCGACTGGCCGCGCAGCACGACTATCTCTGCCAGATCCCGCCCGATCGGGTGACGGCGCCGTGACGACACCGCTGATCGAGATCCGCGATGTCGGCCACCAGTTCCGGGTCAAGTCGGGGCTGTTCGCCCAGCCCAAGCGCATCGTCGCCGTCGACGGCGTGTCGCTGAGCCTGCCGGCGGGCGGGGTGCTGGGCGTGGTCGGCGAATCCGGCTGCGGCAAGTCGACCCTCGCCAAGATCATATTGGGCTTGATCGAGCCCAGCGCCGGCGAAGTGCTGATCGACGGCAGACGCCTCGACGGATTGGACCGGCGCGAGCGCGCCCGGCTGATCCAGCCCGTGTTCCAGGACCCCTATTCCTCGCTCAATCCGCGCCGCCGGGTACGCGACATCGTCGGCGTGCCGCTGGTCGCGCAAGGCGGCATTGCCGATGGCGAGATTCGCCGCCGCGTCGACGCCATGCTCGCGCGTGTCGGCCTCGATCCGGAGCTGGGCGAGCGCCAGCCGGCGGAGCTCAGCGGCGGCCAGCGTCAGCGCGTGGCGATCGCGCGCGCCCTCGTGCTGCACCCGCGCATCGTCGTGTGCGACGAGCCGACCAGCGCGCTCGACGTGTCGGTGCAGGCGCAGATCCTCAACCTGCTGGCCGAGCTCCGGCGCGAGCTGGGTCTTTCCTATCTCTTCATCAGCCACAATCTCGCGGTCGTCGAGCATGTCGCGAGCGAGGTCGCCGTCATGTATCTCGGCCGCATCGTCGAGCGCGCCGAGACCGAGACGCTGTTTCGCGCGCCGCGCCATCCCTATACCAAGGCGCTGCTCGCTTCGGTGCTGACGCCGGAGCCGGGCCTCGGCATTCCCGACACCGAGCTCGGCGACACCATGCCCGACCCGGCGAACATTCCCCCGGGCTGCCGCTTCCACCCGCGCTGCCCGGCCGCGATCGATCGATGCAGGAGCGATGCGCCGATGCCGCGCCGCGACCGGCGCGGGCTCGCGGAATGTCATCTGGTGGAGATGGCGTAGGGCCTGGTCCGCGAGCGCCACTCACGTCATCTGGCGCTGCCCCTCACACCCCCTCGGGTCGTTTCGCGACCCGAGCCCCCAGGGAGAGGATCTAGCGCCCCTCTCCTTGGGGGATCGAACCGCGAAGCGGTTTGATGGTGGCGCGAGGCGCATGGTGAGGGGCAGCATTCAATGTCGCGCGATCTGTTTCCAGCTAGCCAATAGCTCGATGCCTCACTGCCACTTGGCGAGCCAGAAGCGCGGCATCTCGTCGGCATAGGTCTTCATGCCGACCGTCTTCGACAGGCCGTAGGTGGTGACGTAGGTGTGCAGCGGCACCCAGTAGGCCTGCTCGGTCGCGCGCTTGATCGCGGCGGTGTAGTTCGCCTTGCGCTTGGCCGTGTCCATGGTCGTGCCGGCGGTCTCCAGCAGCTTCTGCACCTCGGCGTCGCGGGCATAGTCGTCGTTCCCGCCGCCAAAGTAGACCGGCATGATCGCCGACACGTCGTTGATCGAGTAGGAGCCCCAGCTGCCCATGTCCATCGGGCACTCGCCGCGGCTGCAGCGCTGCACGAGGGCCTGGACCTGGAGCTGGCTGATCTTGGCCTTGATGCCGACCGCGTTGAGGTAGCTCTGCACCGAGGCCGCCCATTGCGGCAGCACATAGGTCACGAGCTCGGTCTCGAACCCGTTGGGGAAGCCGGCTTCGGCGAGAAGCTGCTTGGCCTTGGCCGGATCGTAGTTGTACTTCACGGCGACATCGCCGTCGCAGCCGAACTGCGAAGGATAGCAGGGTGCCGGCGGCACGCGCGATCCGCCGCGCACGAGCTCCTTGGCGATCTGCTCGCGGTCGATGGCATGAAAGATCGCCTGGCGCACCTTGACGTTGGTGATGGGGTTGTTGGCGCCCGAGCGGCCCGCCGCGTCGAGCCGGATGAAGCCGACGCGCATCGATTCCTGGCGCAGCGCCTGGAGCGTCGGGATGCGACTGACCGATTCGAACTGGTCGGGATTGAAGTTCCAGATGAACTCGGCGCGGCCGGCGAGCAGCTCGGTCATCTCGGTCGCCGCGTCGGGCACGAAGCGGACCTGCAGCTTGCCGATCGCGGGCTTGCCCTTGGGGCTGTCGTAGTAGCCGTCGAACCGCTCGAAATCGACCTGGTGCGCCTCGGCGCGCGTGATCTTGTACGGGCCGGCGCCGACCGGCGCCTTGGCGTATCCATCGGGCCCGACCTTCTCGCGATAGGCTTTGGGATAGATCGGCAGCACCATGGCGAAGTACTCGAGTGCGGCCGGGACCGGGCGCTTCAGCTTCACGCGCACCGTGTAGTTGTCGAGCTTCTCGGCCTTCTCGATCCAGTTGGCGTTGCTCGGCGTCGAGATCTTCGAATCCGCCGCACTGACGAGATTGAGCGTGTAGACCACGTCGTCGGCGCTGAACGGGTCGCCGTTGTGGAACTTGACGCCCTGGCGCAGCGTGAAGTCGATGGTGAGGTCATCGTCGATCTTCCACGACGTCGCCAGCAGCGGCTTCGGCTGGAAGGTGTCGGGATCGCGGTAGATCAGATTGTCCCATGCCTGGTGCGCGATCACGAGGCCAGTGCGGAGCTGGTTGTAGTACGGATCGACATTGGTGACCGCGTCGCGCAGCACGATGCGCAGCGTGTCGGAGGATTTTTGCGCCAGCGCCGGCGCGGTGCCGAGCGCTACGGTAAGCGCCAGGCCGGCGAGAATTGTCTTGGTTTTCATCGAATTGCCTCCATGTCCCTGGGATGGCCGGATGATGAGTGCGCTGACTTTCACTCCGTCGCGCAGGCCCATGGCAACCACGGTAGGGCGGCCCCGGACGCAAGGTCAAGGTCCGGTCCGGCATCCTCGCGACGGCGTTCGTGCGTACCCGTGGCCGCGGCTTGGGCCGGACGCTCACCTCCCATCTCTGCCGATGCGCGCTCGTGCGCGGCGAGCTACCTTTTCTGCATGTCTTGCCCGGCAACCCCGCAGTTGCACTCTATGGCCGTCTCGGATTCCGCGGGCGCGCGCGGCCCTGCGTGATCTTGCGGCGACCGCGGACATGACGTCATTCTTCGGCTGGAAGGTCGTCGCCGCCGCCTTCACCGCCGCCCTGTTCGGCTGGGGCATCAGCTTCTATGGCCCGCCGGTCTTCCTGCAGGCCTTGCACAGCCGCACCGGCTGGCCGGTCTCGGTCATCTCCTCGGCCATCACCTTCCACTTCATCGCCAGCGCCGTGTTCGTCGGCTGGCTCGGCGGGTCCTTCCTGCGGCGCGGCGCGGTCGCCATGGTCCGGCTGGGCGCCGTCGCGCTCGCGGTCGGGGCGATCGGCTGGTCGCTCGCACAGGAACCATGGCATCTCTTCGTCGCTGCGCTGTCGACCGGCCTCGGCATGGCGCTCACGACCGGCGTCGCGGTGAACGCCATCGTGACACCTTGGTTCGACCGCCGGCGCGCGACCGCCCTGTCGCTCGCCTTCAACGGCGCCAGTGTCGGCGGCGTGGTGTTCACGCCGCTCTGGGCCGTGTTGATCGATGCGCTGGGCTTCGTCGGCGCCGCCGCGGCGATTGCCGTGATCACCGTTCTCGTGCTCTGGCCGATGGCCGGCACCATCCTCGGCGAGACACCGCAATCCAGGGGCCAGCATCCCGACGGCGTCGCACGGCCGCCTGCAGGCGAATCCGCTTCACGCGCCGCCCCGCGCAACCGGCGCGCGCTTCTGGCCGACGGGCGTTTCATCACGCTGACGGGGGCCTATACGCTGGCCCTCTTCGCCCAGGTCGGGCTGATCGCCCATTTCGTCGCCGCGCTGGCGCCCGCGCTCGGCGGGACGGGAGCCGCCGTCGCACTCAGCTTTGCCACGATCTGCGCGGTTGCCGGCCGCTTCGCGTGGACGCCCTTCCTCGAGAGGCGCGACCGTCGCGTGGCCGGCGCGCTCAACCTCGGCCTTCAGGCCATCGGCATCGCCATGCTGGCGCTGGCGCTCGACGGCTCCTGGCCCCTGCTGCTCGCCGGCTGCGTGCTGTTCGGTCTCGGCATCGGCAATCTCGTCTCGCTGCCGCCGCTCATCGCCCAGTCGGACTTCGCGCCTTCCGACGTGCCGCAGGTGGTGGCATTGTCGACCGCCATCTTCCAGATCGTCTTCGCCTTCGGTCCCGGCACCTTGGGCGCCGTCCGCGACTGGTCCGGCGGCTATCCCGCAGCCTTTGCCATCGTGGTCGCGCTCTATCTTGCCGCTGCTCTCATCCTGCTGGCCGGCAAGCTGAGACGCTCATGACGCGCGCGGTCGCCAGCTCCGGAATCGCATGCGCTTCAGCGTGTTGGCGATGTCGTCGACATCAGCCTTGGGTTTCATGATCAGTGACGGTGGCACGAGCTCCGCGACCGCGCCCGCCATGGCAATCGCGTTGCGGTTCGTGCTGCCCTTCTCGTCCAGCAGGCGTACGCCGGAAAAGACCCTGCCCATGGCCGTCGCCAGCCGGTCCGCCTTGCGGTCGCGGCTGTTGACGATATAGGCATTGGCGAACAGGCATCCGCGCGGCTTCTTCAAGCGCGTGCGCGCCAGCTTGAAAAAGCGTGGCTCAAGGAACTGTGCGGGGATCTCGGTGCCGATATAGGCGTCAAGCACGATGGCATCGTAGCGGTGGCGCCGTTGGGCCAGGAACGTCTCGCCATCGGCAATGTAGCATTCGACCGCCTTCGGCAGCTTGAAGTAGCGCCGTGCGATGTCGAAGGCGGTCTCGTCGATGTCGACCATCGTCACCGTCGCGCCCGCGCGATGGAGCATCGTCGCGAGCGTGCCGCCGCCGCAGCCGATCAGCAGGACATCGCGGCTGCCGGCCTGCTGCAGCAGGCCGAACAACGCGTGGATATAGGCCGATATGCTGACGCCATTGGCGTCTGCCTCGCTCTGATGGCAGTGGCCCTGCTGATAGATAAGGACACCGGTCTTCCTGTTCTCGAGGATCGCGATGGTGCCGAGCGGCGACGCCTGCTTGGTGACTGTGGACATGAGGCGAGCGGCGCTTTTCGGTCAGATCAGATGCCGGTCATGCTTGGTAGCGCTGCTCATAGTTCAATCAGGCAACCCGACTACCGCCTCGATTTCGACGCGCATGCCTGGAATCACCAGGTTGCTGACCTCGACGAGCGTGCTGGCCGGTCGCGATTTGCCAAAGAATGCCTGACGTACAGGATTGATCTTCGGCCGGTCGGCGATATGCGTCAGATACACGGTCACCTTGAGAACATCGCCAAAGCCGACGCCCGCCGCATCCAGAATTCGCTTCATGTTGCGGAAAATCTTAAGGGTCTGCTTGGCGGGATCGCTGCCGCCAACCAAACGTCCTTTGGCGTCAAGCGGTGCCAGCCCGGACAAGAACAGCAGATTTCCGAAGCGAACCGCGTCCGTATAGTGGCTGATGGGCGGGTTGAGGCCAGGCACCGAGATTTCCTGACGCGCTGATTTTCGCCGAGCCGGTTTGCGCTTTTTAGAAAGGGCCATGCGATCCAAATTCTGAGGTCGACCAGAGTCCTATCTTATGTCTGCCGCCGTGTGACGGTCCATCGCGACGAACGGCGATTGACGCCGGCTCAGCCATGGCTCACAAGCTTCCGCCATGGACCAGGCCAAGCCGCTCTTTTCCTACCGCAAGCACTGGGCGCACCGGTTCGGCACGGCGCCGTTCCTGCCCATGTCGCGCGCCGAGATGGACGAGCTCGGCTGGGATGCGTGCGACATCGTGCTGGTGACCGGCGACGCCTATATCGACCACCCGAGCTTCGGCATGGCGCTGGTCGGCCGGCTGCTCGAGGCGCAGGGCTTCCGCGTCGGCGTCATCGCCCAGCCTGACTGGCAGAGTGCGGAGCCGTTCAAGGCGCTCGGCCGGCCGGTGCTCTTCTTCGGCATCACCGGCGGCAACATGGATTCCATGGTCAACCGCTACACGGCCGACCGTCGCCTCCGGCACAATGACAGCTACACGCCCGACGGCGAGGGCGGCAAGCGGCCGGACCGCTCCGTCATCGTCTATGCCCAGCGTTGCCGCGAGGCCTATCGCGACGTGTCGCTGGTCCTGGGCGGCATCGAGGCGTCGCTGCGCCGCATCGCGCATTACGACTACTGGTCGGACAAGGTGCGCCGCTCGATCCTGGCCGACGCCAAGGGCGACATTCTTCTCTACGGCAATGCCGAGCGCGCCATCGTCGAGGTGGCGCATCGCATGGCCCAGGGTGCCGCTCCTTCCGAGCTCGACGACATCCGCGGCGTGGCGCTTCTGAAATCATCGGTGCCGGAGGGCTGGACCGAAGCCAGCGCCGAGGACATCGATTCGGCCGACGAGGGCGCGCGCCTGCGGCCGGGCAACACGGTCGTGCGCCTGCCCGCCTACGATCACGTCGAGAAGAGCCCCGAAGCCTATGCGCGTGCCAGCCGCGTGCTCCACCGGGAAAGCAATCCGGGCAATGCGCGGGCACTGGTGCAGCGCCACGGCGACCGCGAGCTGTGGCTGACGCCGCCGCCGATCCCGCTGACCACGCCCGAGATGGACGGCATCTACGGCCTGCCCTATGCGCGGGCGCCGCACCCCCGCTATGGCGATGCCAAGATCCCCGCCTGGGACATGATCCGCTTCTCGGTCACCATCATGCGCGGCTGCTTCGGCGGCTGCTCGTTCTGCTCGATCACCGAGCACGAGGGCCGCATCATCCAGAGCCGCTCGGAAGAATCGGTCGTACGCGAGATCGGCGAGATCCGCGACAAGACCAAGGGCTTCACCGGCATCATCTCCGATATCGGCGGGCCAACCGCCAACATGTACCGCATGGCGTGCAAGGACCCGAAGATCGAATCAGCCTGCCGGCGGCCGTCCTGCGTCTATCCCGGCATCTGCGAGAACCTGAACACGAGCCACGAGGCGCTGATCGGGCTCTACCGCAAGGTGCGCCAGGTGCCCGGCGTCAAGAAGGTGATGGTCGCCTCGGGCGTGCGCTACGACCTCGCGGTCAAGAGCCCGGCCTATGTGCGCGAGCTGGTGACGCATCACGTCGGCGGCTATCTCAAGATCGCACCGGAGCACACCGAGGACGGGCCGCTCACCAAGATGATGAAGCCCGGCATCGGCGCCTACGAGCGCTTCAAGCAGCTGTTCGACCAGGCGGCGAAGCAGGCCGGCAAGGAATACTTCCTGATCCCCTACTTCATCGCGGCGCACCCGGGCACGACCGACGAGGACATGATGAACCTCGCGCTGTGGCTGAAGCGCAACCGCTATCGCGCCGACCAGGTACAGACCTTCCTGCCCTCGCCCATGGCGCTGGCGACCGCGATGTACCATTCCGGCGTCAACCCCTTGCGCGCGGTCCGGCGCGGCGCATCCGAGCCGGTTCCCATCGTGCGCAATCTGCGTCAGCGCCGGCTGCACAAGGCCTTCCTGCGCTATCACGACGCGGAGAACTGGCCGCTGCTGCGCGACGCGCTGAAGCGCATGGGCCGCGCCGACCTGATCGGCCCGGGCAAGCACCAGCTCGTGCCGCTGTGGCAGCCTGCCGGCACCGGCACGGGCGGCGGCGAAGGCAAGCGGCTCGGCCGCAAGCACGGGCATCAGCGCTTCACGACGACGGGCTTCCGGAAGCGGGTGCGGTAGCTACCCCGAGGGCGTTGGCAAGAATGATTGGTGCTGCACAATCTCATGGTGAAAGATGACATTGACGGAAAGCAAGCTTGAGGAGGCGCGATTTTTCCTTCGCCACCTGGAAGCACGTCCAAAGTTTCCTGAGTTCGACTACTACCTCAACGCCTTCATCAGCTCGGCAAGAAGCGTGACCTGGGTAATGAAGGCGGAATACGCCGATGTCGCGGGCTGGAACGAATGGTACGACAGCAAAGCGCCAACCGCAGAGATCGAACCGATTCTCGGCGCAATGACTGACGCCAGGAATCGATCTCAGAAGCGCGGCACAGTATCGGCGCAAGCTCGAGCGACAATCGAAATTCCTCCATCAAATCCAAACATTGCGGCTGTGCTTCTAACTGACGCGCCAGGCAAAGTCGAAATCGTTCCAATTGATGGCACCGAGGCGAACAGGGCAATGCTAAAGGAGAGGCGCGTGATCGCCCTATGCACCGTCAAAGGGGTCTTTTCAGAGATCGAAGAGCTTGCCGGTCAGGACATCGTGACTGCTTGTGGAAAGTATGTTCAGTGGCTCGACTCGGTTGTTGACGAATGCAGGAAATCGTTCGAGCACATCGCACATGGGACTCAGTCCCGGCCGGCGTGACCCGGGAAGCTTCCCATCGGACTGAATCCGGACTAAAATAGGTCCGATCAGCAAGGAGGTCGGCAATGAAGCTCGCCGGCAAGGTCAAGCCAATCAGCTATCTCAAGGCTCACGCTCCGGAGGTCATTCGCGGACTCGATGAGCATGGCGAGCCAGTCATTCTCACCGTCCGCGGCGAAGCGAAGGCCGTGTTGCAGGACATCGCCAGCTTTGAGCAGGAACAGGAAACTCTGGCACTGCTGAAGATCCTAGCGCTCGGCAACCAGAGCGTCATCACGGGCAGGCTGGGTCCGGCACGAGCGGCGTTTGCACGCATTCGCGGCCGCATCAAACCCTGATCCCAAGTCATGGCATTTCAGGTCTTGATGACCGATGATGCCGAGCGAGATATCGAGGACATCTGCCGGCATGTCGCCGCGTATGACGCCATCGATCGAGCCGCGCATATCTTGGCTAACCTCGAGAGGACCTGCCGAAAGCTCTCGATCTTTCCCGATCGTGGCAACGTGCCGAAGGAACTGGCACGAATCGGGATCTCGGACTACCGGGAGATCCACTGGAAGCCCTGCCGAATTGTCTACCGGATAGACGGTCGGCGCGTTCTCATCTACTGCGTCCTGGACGGAAGAAGGGATATCCGCACCCTCCTTCAGCATCGATTGCTCCGCTGACGCGCGTCAGCAACCCATTGCAAGATCAGATAGCCAGCAAGTCGAAGTTGCCGATTCCGAACGCTTGTCGTTGCGGCGCCGGCACGGCAGGTTTCGTCGTCGATTTGCCAACAATCAGCACATTTGCCTGGGGTTGACCCCGTCTGCCGAACATGTGCTCTAATGCAGCAAGAACGCCGGACGCATCGCCAATCCGGTGGAAAGGGAGGCATCATGAATCTCGGCACTGTGACACTCGGGCGAAGCATGCTGGCCCGGTTGCTGCTGGGCACCGCGCTCGTCTTCGGTATTGCGTCGGCGCCCGAAACCCTGGCTCAGAGTTCGCTCAGCCAGTCGGGGCTGGTCGGCCAGCCCGAGGGCATCACCATCATCACCGACCCGGCACAGTGGCCGAAGACCTTCAACGAGGCGCCGCAGCTGGCCGAACTCGTGAAGCAAGGCAAGCTGCCGCCGGTCAAGGATCGCCTGCCCGAGGATCTGATGGTCATCAAGCCGGTGCGCGAGATCGGCAAGTACGGCGGCACGTGGCGGCGCGGCTTCACCGGCCCGGGCGACGACGAGAACGGCAATCGCCTGAACGCCTCCGACCGTCCGCTCCTCGTCGATCACACCGGCGCCAAGCCAAACCCGTCGCTCGCCAAGGCGTGGAAGATGAGTGACGACGGCAAGACCTTCACGCTCTTTCTGCGCAAGGGCCTGAAATGGTCGGACGGTGCGCCGATGACGGCCAACGACTTCGTCTTCTGGTTCGAGGACATCTACTCGAACAAGGACATCCTGCCCCAGGGCATTCCCGATATGACCCCGCAGGGCAAGCCGGGCCGGATCGTCAAGGTCGACGACTACACGGTCAATTTCGTGTTCGACGTGCCCTTCTACCTGTTCGAAGACCTGATGGCGGGCGACACCCTCATCGGCGGCGGCCAGGCGGTGCGGCAGTCGAACAAGCGCAGCCATGGCGCCTATGCGCCGGCGCACTATCTCAAGCAGTTCCTGCCGAAATATGCCGGCGGCGTCGAGGCCGCCAATGCCGCGGCCAAGGCGGAGGGTTTCGACACCTGGCTGACGCGCTTCCATGCCAAGAAGGACTGGACGCTCAACCCGGCGCTTCCCGTGCTCGGGCCGTGGCGCACGGTCCAGCCGATCAACAACGCGATCTGGGTCATGGAGCGCAACCCGTTCTACTGGGTCGTCGACCCGGCGGGCAACCAGCTGCCCTATCTCGATCGCGTCACCATGACGCTCGCGGAGAACCTCGAGGTTCTCAACCTGCGCGCCATGGCCGGCGAGTACGACCTGCAGGAGCGCCACATCGACATCGGCAAGCTGCCGGTCATCCTGGAGAACCAGACGCGCGGCAAGTACAAGGTCCATCTCGACCTGGCGCTCAACGGCACCGACGCGATCTATCATTTCAACCAGAGCTTCGAGGCCGATCCCGAGATCGCGAAATGGCTGCGCAACGCCGACTTCCGGCGCGCGCTGTCGCTCGCGGTCGATCGCAAGCAGCT
This sequence comes from Alphaproteobacteria bacterium, assembly GCA_016869645.1. GTDB lineage: Bacteria > Pseudomonadota > Alphaproteobacteria > SHVW01 > SHVW01 > SHVW01. The sequence goes on along the minus strand of VGDO01000005.1, from coordinate 13,701 downwards.
CAACGAGACCTTCTGGCTCGGCGTCGCCACCCCTGGCTCGACGGCGCCGGGCGAGGCACTGCCCTACTTCCCGGGCCCCGGCTGGCGCGAGAAGTGGTCGACTTTCGATCAGAAGAAGGCCAACGAGATGCTCGATGCGATCGGGCTCGCCAAGAAGGACGCCCAGGGCTTCCGCGTGCGCACCGACAACGGCCAGCGCCTGCGCCTGCAGGTCCAGGCGGTTCAAGCCTTCCTGCCCTGGCCCAAGATCAGCGAGATGGTCGCCGATCAATGGGCCAAGGTCGGCATCCAGGCCGACGTGCGGGACACTGAGCGCAATCTCGCCTTCACGCGGACCCAGAACAACGAGCACCACATCATGGTGTGGAACAATGGCGGGACCGAGCTGCTTTATCTCTTCCCGCGTCACGCCATTCCGGTCGATCCCACCGAGGCGTTCATGGGTCCGGAGCACGCCAAGTGGTTCAATTCGGGCGGCACGCAGGGCAAGAAGCCCGACGATCCGAACATCATGAAGATCTTCGAGCTCTACCAGTCCGCCGCCGGCCAGAAGTCCGATGATCGTGTCAAGACCGCGCAGGAGATCTGGAAGATCCTGATCGATCAGCAGTACGCGATCGGAACCGTCGGCCAGTCGCCGGCTCTGATGGGCGTGAGGCTGGTCAGCGAGCGGCTCGGCAACGTCCCGTCGCGCAATTGCATCGCCCAGCACTGCCGCACGCCGGGCGGCGCGCATCCGGAGACCTGGTACTACAAGAATTGACCCTGAACTGCTCTCTGCACATGCCGCTCAGCCCCCGACAATTGGGGGCTGAGCCGGCATGATCGCCTACATCGTCCGGCGCCTCATTCTCGCCCTCCTCACCATCTGGGCGATCTCGGTCGTTACCTTCGTCATCATCCAGCTCCCGCCCGGCGACTTCGTCGACGCCTATATCGTGCAGCTTTCCGCCTCGGGGTCGGTCGTCCGCTTCGAGGAGGCCCAGGCGTTGCGACAGCTTTACGGGCTCGACCAGCCTGTCTGGGTTCAGTACGGCAAGTGGATCATCAGGGTCGTGCAGGGCGATTTCGGCGCCTCGATGGAATGGAACCGGCCGGTGACCGAAGTGATCGGCGACCGGCTGTGGATGACCATCGTGATCTCGTTCGCGGCGATCATCATCACCTGGGGTATCGCGCTGCCGATCGGCATCTACTCGGCCGTGCGCCAGTACTCGTTCGCCGACTACATCTTCACCTTCGTCGGCTTCGTCGGCATCGCGGTGCCGAACTTCCTGCTGGCGCTGATCATCATGTATTTCGGCTTCAAGCTGTTCGATCTCAACATCGGCGGCTTGTTCTCGTCCGACTACCAGCTGGCGCCCTGGTCCTGGGGCAAGGTCTGGGATCTGATGAAGCATCTGCCGCTGCCCGCCGTCATCCTGGCGCTGGCCGGCACGGCGCAGCTCATCCGCATCATGCGCGCCAATCTGCTGGACGAGCTGCGCCGGCCCTATGTCACGACCGCGCGTGCGCGCGGCCTCGTCGAGTGGCGGGCGGTCATGAAGTACCCGGTGCGCGCCGCGCTCAACCCCTTCGCCAGCACGATCGGCTACCTGCTGCCCTTCGTCGTCTCCGGCTCGATCGTCATCTCGCTCGTGCTGTCGCTGCCGACGGTCGGCCCGCTGCTGCTGCGCGCGCTGCTCGCCCAGGACATGTTCCTGGCAGGCACGATCGTGCTTCTGCTCGGCATATTGACCGTGATCGGCACGTTCATATCCGACCTGATTCTCATGTGGATCGACCCGCGCATCCGCGCGGGCATGCACGAATGAGCGGCGCGGTTGCCGACCAGGCCGTCCCGCTCGTCACGGCGGCCGAAGAGAAAATCGCGATCGCGAGCCAGCTTCAGCTCACCTGGTGGCGGCTGCGGCGGCACCGGCTCGCCGTCGCGAGCGGCGTGCTCGTCATCCTCTTCTATCTCGTGGCGGTGTTCGCCGACTTCCTCGCCATCACGTCGCCGCACGCGACCAACTCTGCGCGCAGCTACATCCCGCCGCAGACGATCCACTGGTTCGACGAGGATGGCAGCTTCAAGCCCCATGTCTACGCGCTCAAGGGTCGGCGCGACATGCGGACCTTCAAGCTCGTCTATGCGCCCGATCCGTCGGACAAGCGCTATCTCGCCTGGTTCGTCGAGGGCTACGGCTACGAGCTGTTCGGCCTGATCGCGACGAAGCGTCACCTGCTCGGCATCGATCGCGGCGTGCCGGAGGACGCGTTGTTCTTGCTCGGCACGGATCAGCTCGGCCGCGACGTGTGGTCGCGCCTCATGCTGGCGACGCGCACCTCGCTGACGATCGGGTTGGTTGGAGTGGCGCTTTCGCTGTTTCTCGGCGTGCTGCTCGGCGGCATCTCCGGTCTCTATGGCGGCGCGATCGACACGGTGATCCAGCGCATCATCGAGGTGTTGCGCTCGATCCCGACCATTCCGCTCTGGATGGGCCTCGCCGCCGCGCTGCCCAACGACTGGTCGGTGATCCAGGTCTATATGGCGATCACGGTGATCATCTCGCTGATTGGCTGGACCGAGCTCGCCCGCGTGGTGCGCGGCCGCTTCCTTGCGCTGCGCGAGGAGGATTTCGTGACCGCAGCGGAGCTCGCCGGCGCGTCGCGGCTCCGCATCATCTTCCGGCACATGGTGCCCTCCTTCATGTCGCACATCATCGCCGCGATCAGCCTGGCGCTGCCGGCCATGATCATCAGCGAGACGACCCTGTCCTTCCTCGGTCTCGGCCTCCGGCCGCCGGCGATCTCCTGGGGTGTGCTGCTGCAGGATGCGCAGGACATCCAGGCGCTGGCATTGGCGCCATGGCTGCTCGTCGTCGCCGTACCGGTGATCGTCGTCATCCTGGCCTTCAACTTCCTGGGCGACGGGCTGCGCGACGCGGCCGATCCCTATGGTTGAGCCGATCCTGTCGGTCCGCGATCTCGTGACCTATTTTCGTCCCGAGGAGGGCGTGGTGCGCGCGGTCGACGGCGCGTCATTCGACCTCCATGCCGGCCGTACGCTCGGGATCGTGGGCGAGTCAGGCTGCGGCAAGAGCGTGACCGCGCGCTCGATCCTGCGCATCGTCGAGCGGCCCGGCCGGGTCGAAGGCGGCGAGATCCTGCTGCGCCGCGCCGATGGGCGCGTCGTCGATCTCGCCAAGCTCGACGATAAGAGCCAGGAAATGCGCAACATCCGGGGCGGCGCGATCGGCTATATCTTCCAGGAGCCGATGAGCTCGCTGTCGGCTTTTCACACGGTCGGCAACCAGATCATCGAGGCGATCAGGCTCCATCGCAAGCTGACGGCGAAGGAGGCGCGGGAGAGGGCCATCGAGCTCTTGCAGCTCGTCGGCATTCCCCAGCCCCAGCAGCGCGTCGATTCCTATTCCTTCGAACTTTCAGGCGGCCTGCGCCAGCGCGTCATGATCGCGTTGGCGCTCGCCGCGGAGCCCGGCATCCTGATCGCCGACGAGCCGACCACGGCGCTCGACGTAACGACGCAAGCCCAGATCCTCGAGCTCATCAGGCGGCTCCAGGCCGAGCGTCACCTTGCCGTCATCCTGATCACCCACGACATGGGCGTCATCGCCGAGATGGCCGATTCGGTCGCCGTCATGTATCTCGGCAAGATCGTGGAATCGGGGCCGGTCGATGCCATCTTTCACGCGCCGCGGCATCCCTATACGCAGGCCCTGCTGCGCTCGATCCCGTCGGTGCTGGCTGCGCCGCGCTCGCGGCTTGCCACGATCGCCGGCAGCATTCCCCATCCCTATGCGCGGCCGCCGGGCTGTCCTTACTACCCGCGCTGCCACAGCTTCATGGCGGGCGTCTGCGACAAGTCGACGCCGCCGGTGAACCGCATCGACGCCGCACACGAGGTGCGCTGCTTCCTCTACGGCGCGGCGACCGAGACGGCGGCTTGATGGCGGCCCCATGACTGCGGCGCACAACGTCCTCTCGGTCGAACGGCTGAAGAAGTATTTCCCGATTCGCCGCGGCCTGCTGCGGCGCATCGTCGGCCATGTCAAGGCAGTGGACGACGTGTCGTTCACCATTGCGCGCGGCGAGACTCTGTCGCTGGTCGGCGAATCCGGCTGCGGCAAGACCACGACCTCGCGCTGCATACTCAGGGCGATGCAGCCGACCGAGGGCGTGATCCGCTTTCGCACCGATGCGGACCGCGACGTCGATGTCGCAAGCCTGGCGCGCTCGGAGCTCCGGCCGCTGCGCCGCCAGATGCAGATGATCTTTCAGGATCCCTATTCCTCGCTCAATCCGCGCATGACGATCTCCGACATCATCGGCGAGCCGCTGCTGGTCAATCGCATAGGCGATCTCGCGACACGGCGCCAGCGCATCGCCGAGCTGCTCGACGTCGTGCAGCTGCCGCGCGCCTACATGAACCGGTTCCCCCATGCCTTTTCGGGCGGGCAGCGCCAACGCATCGGCATTGCGCGCGCGCTCGCGCTCAACCCGGCCCTGATCGTCGCCGACGAGCCGGTTTCAGCCCTCGATGTCTCGGTCCAGGCGCAGATCATCAACCTGATGCTCGAGCTGCAGGACCGTTTGGGCCTTTCCTACCTGTTCGTTGCGCACGACCTCTCGGTCGTGAAGCATGTCAGCCATCGGGTCGCGGTCATGTATGTCGGGCGCATCGTCGAGATCGCGCCGACGGCAACGCTCTTCGCTGCGCCCAAGCATCCCTATACCGAGGCTCTGCTGTCGGCTGTTCCGGTGCCCGATCCGCGCCAGCGCGCCAAGCGCATCGTGCTCGAGGGCGAGGTGGCCGACCCGTCGAACACGCCGGCCGGCTGCGCCTTTCATCCGCGCTGCCGCTATGCGGTCGAGCGCTGCAAGGTCGAAGTGCCGGTGCTCGCGCCGACGGCCGAGGGGGCTCTCGTCGCCTGCCATCGCGCCAGCGAGCTCGGTCTCGCGGGTGTCGGCGCAGTTTCGTAGCCACGCCGGCGCGGCTTGCCCGCCGCCCGGAGAATCTGCACACTTGACGCGTTCCGCGCCCGTCTGGCAAGCCGTCTGCGGCGCAGCGCGAATCCAGGGGAGGTCCACCGTGCGTCTTGCTCATCGCCTTCGCTCACTTGCCATTGCGTCTGCGCTTCTCATGGGCACGGCGCTCGCCGTCGCGCCGACGTCGACCGACGCCCAGGAGCCGAAGCGCGGCGGCACCTTGCGCTTCGTCATGAAGTACGAGCCGCCGACACTGGCTGCGATCAACAACACGTCGACGCCGACGACCTCCGCCAAGATCTTCGATGGCCTCGTCACCTATGACTTCGATCTCAACCCCAAGCCGCAGCTTGCGACCTCGTGGAGCGCCTCGCCCGACGGATTGCGCTACACATTCAAGCTGCGCGACGGCGTCGTCTGGCATGACGGCAAGCCGTTCACCTCGGCCGATGTCGCCTTCTCGATCCTGCGTCTGAAGGCCGGGCATCCGCGCGGCCGCGGCACCTTCGCCAACGTGACGGAAGTGCAGACGCCCGATCCACTGACCGCGATCGTCGTGCTGTCGAAGCCGGCACCCTACCTGATGGTGGCGCTCGGCCCGTCGGAATCGCCGATGGTGCCCAAGCATCTCTACGAGGGCGTCGAGGTCGCGACGCCCCCGGGACCGCCGCTGCTGGTCGGTACCGGTCCGTTCGTGCTCAAGGAATGGGTGCGCGGCAGTCATGCGCTGCTCGAGCGCAATCCGAACTATTGGGACAAGCCGAAGCCCTATCTCGACCGGGTCATCATCCGCTTCATGCCCGACGCCGCGGCGCGTGCAGCCGCCTTCGAGGCGGGCGATCTCGATCTCGGCGGCAGCGCGCCGGTGCCGCTCGCCGACCTGCCGCGCTATCAGAACCACCAGCGTCTCGTCGTCGACACCAGGAACTTCGCCTATACCGGCGCCCAGCATCAGATCTTCTTCAATCTCGAGACGCCAGTGCTCAAGAACAAGAAGGTCCGCGAGGCGATCGCCCATGCGATCGACATCAACCAGATCGTCGAGACGGTGTTCTACGGCCAGGCCGCAGTCTCGCCCTCGCCGATCAGCGTCGCGCTGACCCCGTTCTACGATCCGACGGTCAAAGCGCGGCCCTTCGACGTGACGCTCGCCAACCGCCTGCTCGACGAGGCCGGCCATCCGCGCGGCACCGGCGGCAACCGGTTCCAGCTCCGGCTCCTGATCAACCCCTTCATCGATCTGCGTCTTGCCGATTTCCTGCGCCAGAACCTGCGGCGTGTCGGCATCGACGCCGTCGTGCAGAACCTGGAGTTCGCCGCCTATGTCAAGGCGGTCTATACCGACCGCGCCTTCGACATGACGGTGGAATCACTGACCAACGTCTTCGATCCGACCGTCGGCGTGCAGCGTGGCTACTGGTCGAAGAACTTCCGTGTCGGCCTGCCCTTCTCGAACTCGGCACGCTATGAGAGCCCGGAGGCCGACCGGCTGCTCGAGGCCGCCGCCGTCGAGATCGACACCGCCAAGCGCAAGGCGCTGTTCAACGACTTCCAGCGCCTCGTGCACAACGACATACCCGCGGTCAACCTGATCTCGCCCTACGAGGTCATCATCGCCAATCGCCGCCTAAGAAACTACGCCGTCGGCGCCGAAGGCCTCGGCAGCGGATTCCAGGACGCCCACTTCGTCGACTGAGGCACGCCTTTCTGCGCCGGCTCCTGCCGTCACGCCTCGGCGTGATGGCAGGCGACGGCATGCTGCGGCCTCAGCTCGCGGAACGCCGGATCCTGCCTGCGACAGATCTCGGTCGCGAGCGGGCAGCGCGGGTGAAAGCGGCAGCCGGGCGGGACGTTCTCCGGGCTCGGCAGGTCGCCGGACAGCGCCGGGGCCTGGCGCCGGCGCGCGGGATCGGGCACGGCCTGCATCAAGGCGCGCGTATAGGGATGCAGCGGCGCCTGCCATAGATCGTCGCCCGCCGCGCTCTCGACGATGCGGCCGAGATACATGACCAGCACGCGATCGCTGATGAAGCGCACGACCGAGAGGTCGTGCGAGATGAACAGGTAGGACAGGCCGAGCGCCCGCTTCATGCCGACCAGCAGGTTGAGGATCTGCGCCTGGATCGAGAGGTCGAGGGCCGAGACCGGCTCGTCGCAGATGACCAGATCGGGTTTGAGGATCAGCGCGCGGGCGATGCCAATGCGCTGACGCTGGCCGCCGGAGAACTCGTGCGGGTAACGCGACAGGGCCGAAGACGACAGCCCAACCTGCCCGACGATCTCCTCGACACGGCGCCGGCGCTCCTGGCGATCGCCCAGACCGTGGACGACCAGAGGCGCCGTCAGGATGCTTTCGACCGTGTGGCGTGGATTGAGCGAGCCGAACGGGTCCTGAAAGACGATCTGCATGCGCCGGCGCAGCGGCTGAAGGTCGCGCGCGGACAGGGTCCCGACGTCTTGGCCATCGAACAGCACGCGACCTGCAGCGACCGGCAGGAGGCGCAGAACCGCCTTGGCCAAGGTCGATTTTCCGCAGCCGGATTCGCCGACGAGACCGACGCTCTCGCCGCGACCGACCCCAAGCGACACGCCGTCGACCGCATGCAGCGCCCCGTTCTGCGTGGAGAAGCGCACATGCAGATCATGCGTCTCAAGAAGCATGGACCGCCTCAGGCACTGCCGCGATCGGGCATGCCACCAACCGCCCGCCGCCGAGCTCGACCAAGGGCGGCGGCGCGACGCGGCAGGAGGGCTGGACGAGATCGCAGCGCGGAACGAAGGGGCAGCCCGGCTCGCCCGCCGCCGAGGCAATGGTGCCTGGAATTTCCTCGAGCGGTCCCTGGCGATAGTTCGCGCCCGCTGAGAGCCGTGGCGAGGCGGCCAGCAGGCCGCGCGTATAGGGATGAACAGGATGGGCGAGCAGCTCGTGGGGCGACGCCTCCTCGGCCTTGCGCCCGGCATACATGACCACCACCCGGTCGGCCCACTGGCCGACGATGCCGAGATCATGGGTGATCAGGATCAAAGCCATGGCGAGGTCGCGCCGGAGCCGGTCGAGCAGATCGAGGATCTGCGCCTGGATCGTGACGTCGAGTGCGGTGGTCGGCTCGTCGGCGACCAGCAGCGAGGGGCGGCATGCCACCGCGATGGCGATGACCACGCGCTGACGCATGCCGCCCGACAGGCGATGGGGATAGTCGTCGACGCGCAAATGGGGATCGGCGACGCGGACGAGATCGAGCAGCTCGATGGCGCGGGCGCGCGCCGCCGCCGAGGACAGGCCTTCGTGACGGCGCAGCACCTCGCCGATCTGGCGCCCCACCGTCATGACCGGGTTGAGCGAGGTCATCGGCTCCTGGAAGACCATGGCGACCTGCCGCCCGCGGATGGCGCGGCGCTCCTTCTCCGGCAGCGCCAGGAGATCGACGCCACGGAACGCGATCGTGCCGGTAGCCGCGGCCCGGCGCGGCAGCAGCCCCATGATCGCCAGCGCGGTCAGCGATTTTCCGGACCCCGACTCGCCGACCACCGCCACGGTCTCACCCTGCTCGATATGAAAGCCGAAATCGATCACGGGCGAGCCCGTGGGAAAGCGCACCGAGAGCCCGCGCACGTCGAGCAGCGGCGATGCCATCACTCGATTCCGGGCGAGCGCGGATTGAGCGCGTCGTTGAGCGCGTCGCCGATCAGATTGATCGACAGCACGGTACAGACGATGGCGATGCCGGGAATGGCGCTCAGATACCAGGCGCTGCGCAGCAGTTCGCGGCTCGATCCGATCATGCTGCCCCAGCTCACCAGGTTGGGATCGCTGAGCCCGAGGAACGACAGGGCCGATTCCATGAGGATGGCAGTGGCGACCAGCACGGAGGCCGTGACGATGATCGGCGGCAAGGCATTCGGCAGAATTTCGAGCATGACGATCCTGATATGGCCGAAGCCCAGCGCGCGCGCCGCCGTCACGAAATCGCGCTCGCGGAGCGTGCGGAACTCGGCGCGCACCAGACGCGCCACCGTTGGCCAGGTGACGATGGCGATCGCGAAGGTCACCGTCTCGATCGTCGGCTGTGCAATGGCGACCAGGACGACGAGCAACAGGAAGCTCGGCAAGGTCTGAAAGATCTCGATCAGGCGGACCAGCAGATTGTCGATCCGGCCGCCGAAATAGCCGGCAGTCGAGCCGACAACGATGCCGAACGACACGCCGAGACAGGTTGCGGCAAGGCCGACCGCGAGGGAGATGCGACCGCCCCACACAAGACCCGCCGTGACGTCGCGGCCCAGGGAGTCCGTGCCGAGCGGAAAGGCGGGATTCTGTCCCGGCCAGAGGAAGGGCCGCGCCACCATCGACAGCGGATCTTCGGGATAGAGCCAGGGTGCCATCAGCGAAAGCATGGCGACGAAAGCGAGGAACAGGCTGCCGACAATGGCCGTCGGGTTGCGCAGGAACGCGCGCAGCGCGCGGCGGCCGACCGGAGCGATGCCCGAGGTTTCGACCGTTGCTGCCATCAGCGCAGCTCGATCCGCGGGTCGAGCCAGGCCTGCACGAGGTCGACGATCATGTTGGCGATGATCACGAGGAGGGACGACAGCAGCAGCACGCCGAGCAGCACGTTGAAGTCCCGGCGCAGCACGGACTCGAAAGCGAGCCGGCCAAGGCCCGGCCAGCTGAACACGGTCTCGACCACCACCGCGCCGCCGAGAATGCCGCCGAGATGCATGCCGGCCAGCGTCGTCACGGGCAGCAGCGCATTGCGCAGGATGTGCCGAAGGACCACCGACGCCTCGGAAATTCCCTTGGCGCGTGCTGTGCGCACGAAATCCTGTGCGGTGACCTCGAGGATCGCGGCGCGCATAAGGCGGGCGTAGATGGCGATGAAGAAGAGCGCCAGCGACGAGGCCGGCAGGATCAGGTGGCGCAAGCGGTCGATGACGGCATCGACGCCGGTCAAGCCAGCGCCGATCGATTCCGAGCCGCCGCTCGGCAGCCAGCCAAACTTGACCGAAAACATCACGATCAGCATCAGGCCGATCCAGAAGCCGGGCACCGAATAGAACACCAGCGACACCACCGAAAGGATTCGGTCAGGCCAGCGCGACACGTTGAGCGCCATCGCCGTCCCGAGCGCGATGCCGATGACGAGGGCGATCGTCAGGGCCGAGACCATCAGAAGCAGCGTGACCGGCAGGCGCTGGCCGATCAGGTCGGCAACGGGAAGGTTGTAGCGCGGCGAGAAGCCGAGACTGAAACTGGCGATCTGTCCGACATAAGCGAGGAACTGGTGCAGCACCGGTAGATCGAGGCCGAACTGCCGGCGCAGCATCGCCATGGTTTCCTCGGTGGCGGCTCCCGACTCGGCGGCCATCACGTCGGCCGCATCGCCGGGCGCCAGCTTGAGCAGCGCGAAGTTGAGGATGAGGATGGCGAGAACGGTCGGCACCGCCTGCAGGAGCGTCCTGCGCACGACCTTGAGCATCTGGCGCCGGCGATTCATCGCGCGATCTTATGCCGCTGGCTCAGGGCCGGGCAAGCGAGCCCCACCCTGGGGCGGCTAACGCCAGCGCTGCTCTTGCCGGTCGTAGCAGCCGACGCGTAAATCCGGCTTGGCGGCAATCAGCGCGCTCTTCTTGATCTTGAGGCTGGGCGTGCGCGGGAACTCGGTCACGTATTCGATGTAGCGCGGGATCTTGAAACGCGCGAGCAGCTTCTCGCAATGGGCGACGACCGTTTCCGGCGGGCAATCCGCCCGGGTCCTGCCTTCGGCAAGCAACAGGTAGGCCTTGACCTCCTCGCCGCGCAGCTCGTCGGGCACGGGCAGCACGGCTGCCTCCATGATGTCCGGCAATCCACGCAGCACGCTCTCGACCTCGACCGCGCTGATGTTCTCCTGGTTGCGCCGCACCAGATCCTTGCGCCGGCCGAGATAGAAGAACCAACCGGACGGGTCCTGGCGCGCGGCGTCGCCCGTGCGGAACCAGCCACCGTCGTGAAAGGCGGAGGCGGTCGCCTCGGGCTTGTTGTAATAGCCGAGCAGGATCGAGGTTGGGGCGCCCGGCTTGGAGCGCACGCACAGCTCGCCGACCTCGCCGCGTGGAACCTCGCGCCCCTCGGCGTCGAGCACCTTGACCTCGCGGAAGGCGACGGGAATGCCGACCGTGCCCGACCCGGTCATGGCGGTCGCTTCCATCGGCACGTAGAGCACGCAGCCCGCCTCTGTCATGGAGAAACCCTGGCGCGCACGGAAACCGTAGCGTCGTTCGTACCAGGGATAGTTCTCCGGCCGATGGCTGTAGCACGAAGCGACCATCATGGCGTTCTCGCCATCATCCGCGCGCTCCGGCTGCTTGGAGACCACTTCGGGGAAGTTGCAGTAGTTGATCCGGTACTGCTTGAGCCAGCCGAGAAACCGGCTGGCGCTCTGGCGGCGCGCGACATAGGCAGTCGCGCGCTGATAGATCGTCATCAGCAGCAGCCATTGGGCATCGATGTAGTAGAATGGCTGGGCGATGAGCAGGCGCTCGATCCGATCCTGGAACTGTGCCGCCCCGACGCGCCCGAACGTCAGCCAATAGCGCTGCGTCTGGAGCGCGCCCTTGGGCATGCCGGTCGTGCCGCTGGTATACTGGATGTTCATCAGGTCATCGAGAACCGGTTCGCGCGCAGGCGTGAAGGTGCTGGGGCAGTCGGCAGCGATGCTTCGCCACTCGTGCGGATACCCGGGCGCGGCGCTGCCGACAACGATCACACGCTCGCGCGGCAGCAGCGCGCGCTCCATGCCCTCGAAGACCGGCAGCAGCGCGCGATCGATGATCAGCAGCTCGGCGGTCGAATCCTCGAGCATGTATTGCAGCTCGCGGCTGGTGTAGCCGTAGTTGAGCGGCTGAGTGACCGCACCGATGCTCGCCAGCGCCAGCCAGGTCACGGGATAGGTCGCCTCGCTGTACACCATGACGCTGACATGGGTGCCGTGCCGTACCCCGAGCCTGACCAGCGCATGGGCGGTGCGGGCGACGCGGCGCGCCAGCTCGCCATAGGTGATCGTCTCGTCGTCGTCGAAGAAGACCAGGACCGGCCGATCCGGGACTTCGGCCGCGGCCTCGTGGAGCAGCGCAGCGACGTTGGCCGGCAGCGGAGCCGCCTCGATCGCATGCATGTTGCGCTCGGAGTCCCAGAGCGCGGTGGTGGCCGCGTCGGGCGCCTCGAAAGTCTGCTCTGGCATGTGCCGGACTGTCGGCTAGAGCTGCTCGAACTGCCAGCGTCCCGACCCGTTCAGCCGGAAATGCATCGGCGCGGCATTGGTCGGCTGGTCGGCATTGTAGGCAATGCCGAGAGCGGCAGTCAGCACATAGAACGTGCCACCATGGGCTGTCACCAGCGTATCGCTGTCGACGAGCGCCGCGACCAGACCCTTGAGTGTGCGTGTGGTGAAGTCGGCCAGCGTCTCGCCGCCGGCGGGCGATGATCCCCAGTCGAGTCCGATATTCGATTTGCCGATCAGCTCGCCCCAGTGGCGCTCGCGCAGGTCGGGAGCGGCGCGGACCGGCCAGCCGCACACGCGCGCCACGGTCTGCGCGGTCTGCCAGGCGCGGTCGCTGTCGCTCGCGACGATGTTGCTGATCTTCCGGCCGACCAGCTTGGCCGCCGCTTGTTCGGCCTGACGGCGGCCCGCGTCGTTGAGCGGCACCCCCATCTGCGGCTGCACGATGCGGCGAAAATTGTGCTCGGTCTGGCCATGGCGCAGAAAGAAGAACTCGGCATGACCGGGCCTGAGCCCGCCGCATTCGCCGGCGACCCGGCAGATTTCATCATGCCACTCGCGCTTGAACTCGTTTGCCATTCGCCCCGTGTCTCCTCGGCAACTCGGGGCGCATCCTGCACCAGAGCAAGCGCGGCGGTAAACCCCGGCGGCGACCTTGTCTCAACGCGGCTCGCGCAGCACCGCATCGATCAGCGCGTCCATCATCCAGCGCACGACGGCCTTGGTCTCCCGGTCGTTCACGCCACAGATGTCCTTGAGCACGATCATGGGCTCGATGCCGTAGACCACGGCCAGAGCATTCATCAGACGCCCCCAGCTGCGGCTTCCGAGCAGGGGGCGCATCGGCGCCAGGGTGGATTTGAGGATTTCCTTGCGCTGGCCGCGCCGGAACGGCTCCTCCTCGAGCAGTCCGGCCTTCTCCAGCGATTGGTGCTCGAGCGCGAGCTGAAGCGCCGCGCGCATATGGGGCTCATAGTCGCGAAAGCGCGTATAGGTACGATCGAGCAGCTCGTGCAGGCGTCGCTTCGGGTCGCCGCGCTGCGGCACGGCGCGCCGGACCGGTGCCAGCGCCTCGGCGATGATGACGCTCACGAGCTTGGAGCGGCTCGGGAAATAGCGGTAAGCGGTCGCACGGGACACTTTGGCCGCCTGCGCCACTTCGGGAATCGAGGGAATCCGCCCGCTGCGGCGGACGAGCGCCAAGGCCTGCTCGAGCAGCCGACGGAACTCGCGCCCGCGCCGGCCGGTCCCGAGTTCAGGCAGCGAATAAAACGATACCGCCGCCTTTGCCATCTCAGGTGTCGGTAGCGCGTGAAGATGTCCGCGTCTTGTAGCACATCATATGTCCACTGCTGATGATGTTGGGCCGGTGGGGTTGTGGGTAACGCGGAGCGTTATCCACAAATCCACCGGCCTGGCGCGCTGAGCGGACTTAAGCGGCCAGTGGGTT
>VGDO01000004.1 GCA_016869645.1 Alphaproteobacteria bacterium | reverse complement strand
CCGTGGAATGTCCCAAACGCTATCATTCTTTCGGGTTCCGGAGAAGCCATGGGTGGCCTGTGCGGTTTCCCCTGCCGATTCCGCCGTGCCCAACGTCCAAAACGAGCCTTGATCCATCGATTTGGCCCTTTCTCTCGTCATTCAGGCGCACTTCTCCCGTGGTGACGACGCATTCGCCCCGTTCGGTCCTACGCCGGGGCTGGTCGTCGTCGCAGCCCGTCGATCAGCCGCAGGATTTGCTCGAACAGTTCTCTCGGCACCGCGACCTCGGCCATCTGGAAGACGGCGTAGCGGGCGTGGCGCGCGACCTTGGCGCCAATCTTCACCAGCTTCTCCCGCAGGCTGGTCAGCGACCATTGCGCGACGGCCTCGGGCAAGGCCAGGGGGCGCATGAAGTTGGCGATGTTGTAGGCCAGCGCGTGCAACTGGAGCCGCACCGCGTTGGCGGCGAACGAGCAGCACGACAGGCGCGTCCACTTGATCGCGTTCTTGCCTTCCTTGATCCACTGCTCGCAGGTCCCGCGCCTGTTGTAGAAGGCGACGACCCGCTCGGCCGGACGCGACAGGTTGGTGACGATGAAGCCGACGCGGGGATAAAGCTCGCCGGGGTGCCACTCGACCTCGGCCACGACGCGGCGTGGCATCGCCCAGCTCTGCGCCTGATAGCTGAAGCTGGCGTAGGAGCGCCGGACCGTGAGCGGTGGGCGACCGACAGGGCGCTTGAGCAGGTAGCCGATGCGCTCCTGCAGGATGCGGTTCGCCGGTAGCCGGATCGTGTAGCTGTACCCTTCGGCTTCCAGGAACGCGTAGACCTCGGGACTGGCGAAGGCGGCATCGGCGCGGAAGTAGCGGCGCACATCGCGCCCCCGGTAACGGGCCACGACCGGTTCGACCACGTCCTTCCAGTCGTCCGCCGAATGGACGTTGCCCGGACGCAGCGCACAACGCTCCAGATCGCCGAACTGATTGAACACGAATAGTGGATGGTAGCAGGTGCAGGCGAAGTGGCCGTTGTAGGCGGTGCCTTCCTGATCGCCATGGGTCGGGCTGACGCTTGAGTCCATGTCGAGCACGATGGAGCGCGACGCACGCCGGTCGCGAATGGAGTCGATCCATTGCCCGGACAGATCGCTGAGCGCGGCAAGGTTCTCGTCGCTCGCGAGCCACTCGGTCTCGAACCGCCCCATCTGGCTGGTCGAGGCCGCATCGCGCTCGACAGCCTTGCCGCCGACGATCCAGCGCATCGCCGGATCACGCCCCAGCCGGTCGGCGTCGTTCACATCCTCGTATCCGGCCAGCCGGCCGAACACCGACTGGCGCAGCATGCCCACCAGATCATGGCGACCGTTCCGGCCCGTGCGCCCATCGACCAGGTGCTGGCCCGCGACAGCCATCAGGCCGAGCGCGTCGTCGAGTTCGCGATAAGCGAGAAGGCCTGCATCGGAGGTGACGCTGGAACCGTGGAACTCAAGCTTAAGGCGGCGGTCGAAATCGAGCCGGAGAGCATCGGATTGCGCTTCACCCGCTGGCTGCACCATCTGCGACCCCGGTCCAATGAGACAAGACGTTGCGTCCTATGGCTCAAATGGATTCGACGCCGGCCAGTTCAAGGGTTCATCTGGGAAATGCGGGTTAAGTTAGGATGTCGTCCGGGGGGATCCCGGCTTAATGTCTGGTGCGTCCGGTTGAGTGTACGATCTGGCGATGGGTCGATCTCCAGGGCTGCATGAAATCCCGCGACGCCGACCACCCGCGACGATCGAAGGACAACAGGGGACCCGAACATGATTCATGACCACTCATCCCAGGACCATCGCATTCACACCGGCGATTGCGGCTGCGCGGCCGAGGCCATGGCCGGTTTTCTGTCGCGCCGACGTCTGCTCGTGCTCGGCGCGGGCGCGGCGCTTGCCGGTTTGATCCCGGTCCCGGGCATGGCCGCCACCGGCGAATACGAGGCCATGCTGGTGAGCTGCATCGATCCGCGCTTCGTCGCCGAGGTCCACACCTATATGGGCGGGCGCGGCATGAAGGGTCAGTACAGCCAGTTTGTCATCGCCGGCGGCCCGGCCGCCATTGCCGCCCCGGCCTTCGCCGATTGGCACAAGGCGTTCTGGGACAATCTGGCCGCCACGATTCAGCTTCACAACATCAAGAAGGTGGTCGGCCTGACCCATCGTGATTGCGGCGCGGTCAAGATCGCCTATGGCGAGGCGGCGGTGTCCGATCCCGCCAAGGAAACCGCGAAGCACAAGGAAATCCTGGCCAATTTCCGCACCCAGGTCGGACAGCGCCAGCCTAAGCTTGGCGTGGAGACCGGCATCATGGCGCTGGGCGGTGCGGTCGAGATGATCGCCTGACCCGCGCCGCGGCTTCGGTCGTCTCGAGGGGCGCCCATTGTGGCGCCCCTACTTTGTGTGCCGAGCATGAACGACAGCTTGGAGGCGGAAGTCCTCTATCCAGCCTGATGGTGGCGAAGGATTAGCGAAGCGCAAGGCCTCGGCGCCGCGCGAGGAGGAGACGGTGGCGCGCGACGCGATGCAACGTCTAGGGCTCGCGCACCGCCACTATGGCTGCCGCCGGACCGCCGTGCAGCTGCGGCGCAAGGGCTTCGTGCCGAATCGCAAGCGGGTGCTGTGCCCGATGCGCGTAGACAATCTGGCGTGCCGGAGAATGCGACCCGTCGTGCCGATCAAGACCGATTCGCGGCAGCGGATCTCGGGAACCAAACCGCGATCAATCCGGCCCGCGCAGGCTGCTTTGGACGCCCGAGTCGTTGATCCAGAAATCTCGGCGGTGCTTGTAGCGGTAGATGACTCCAAAAGTGCTGCCGCTTTCGTGATCGTTCAGCATGTAGCCGCCATCCACCCACCGTTGCGTTCGTAGAGATCGATGAGTTTCCGGCAAGATTCTGGCTCGAAGACAGGGCGCGGCCGGTTTTCTCGACGAACACTTCTGATCAGACTCGGATTTTGAGCCGAGGCAATTGTCGGAAGTGCGCCAGCGGACCGTTTGTTGGTATTGAATAAACCCCACTTGGGGCACCGAATTCTTCGGGGCTTCATTGGCTTAGGCACGACCCAGCCAACTGAAGCCCCGAAGCCCATCCATCCGAGAGCCGGGGGGATAATCGCCAATTGGCACAGGTATGGTCCTGGTTTCAGCGGATCGGAACTTCGACTTCGAGTATCGACTTGTCGAAGTCGGATAGCAGCACATCGATCCGCACTTGCCAGAGCCCGGGTGGCGCCAATTCGATCGTTGCCAGTCGATAAACACCGAGAGCATCGGGCTCCAGCCGGCGCACGATCGCTTCGATACCTCGATCTGACAATGTGAATACGGCGGTAACCTCGCGTGGAAGAATCTGGTTTCCGGCTGTCGATTCGAATCCGACCGCCATGGCATTGCGACCGGCGCGTCCCGGCGTGAACTCGACCCGCGCGGTCATCGCCGCCGCTATCGCCGTTACCACCAATTGCTCAGCTTCGTCGTGGTCGTGGGAATGATGATGCATATGCGCCTCGTGCATCTCGTGGTCCATAACGCGAGGCGGAGGCACCAAGCCAAGTAGCGCGGTTGCTAGAACGACGATGCCTGCGGCTCCCAATTCGATGCCTATGCTTCGAACAAGGGCTTTGGGGGCAGTGCCGTCGCCGCGGACAAATGTCGGCAGAAACTGCCAGCGATTAACCGCCGCTGCTATCAGCATCATGGCGACGAATCCGAGCTTGATGAGAAGCACATTGCCATAGGCAGTGTCGATCAGAGCACCGACGCTGCCGAGTTGCAGCGCTGCCAAGCCACTGCCGGCTGCGATCAGCGCCGCCACGGAAGGCAGGGCCAAGGCGGAGAATCGGTGCAGCATGGTCGCTGCATCGCCGGCTCCTCGGAGGCCGATCAGAAGCGGCCACAAACTGCCAACCCAGAAGGCGGCGAGCAAAGCATGAATGAGGACCAGCGGCGCGGACAGCCAACGAGGCGGTGCCATGGCTGCGTGGCCGGTCAGCGCGAGCCCGCCGAGCGCGACCACGGTGCCTAGCAAGGCGACAGCGTCGCGCACGCGCGCTCGCAGCGCTGCAAGGGCCGTGACCATCACGAACAGCCCGGTGCTTACCACTGCGGCGCTGGCGCCCAGGCTCGTCGTAGCTCCGACGCGCCAGGTCGCCCTTTCAGTCAAGGCGTCGAGTGGAACGGCGCGAAGGAAGGCGCCGTTCAACCCGATACCGGTGACGGCGGCTGCAGCGGCAAGCAGGCTGGCAACGACGACGCCAAGGCGGACGCGTGCCCGCCCGCTCCAATCGGCGCCAGCAATGACGACCAAGAACATGACGCCGCCGGCAGCCATCAACATGCAGCCATAGTGGATCGCGCGGCTGATGGCTAAGGCGATGTCTCCGCCACGACCGCCGTTATCGGGTCGCACAGCGTCAGACATGCCGGGTCCGACTTGAAACATCACAGAGCCGGCGACTGGGTGGCCGTCGGCCGAAACGACGCGGTAGCTGATGACATATGAGCCCAGGGTGAGCGGCCGATCGAGGCGCAATGCAACACGCTGATCAACAGTCGATAGCGGGAGCCCCTTGGCAAGATCACGGCCGAGCGCATCAACGACGCGTACCACAGTCGGCGTGACCGGCTCGTTGAAACGCAGTTCGACGACATCGGGCGCGTCGGCCAGCACGGCACCATCGGCCGGACGCGCCTCAACCAGCACCGCATGGGCGAGCGCTGCACCCGGCGTCACGGCGACGGCGACGAAGACGACCAAGAGCGATCGCAGTACGCAATGCATCGCGGCGGTCCGCCGGGCGGCGCAGACCGCCGCCCGGATCGACCCGCTTGTTATTGCTTGGGTGTCAGAGTGAGTAGGGGCGCCGGCTCCTTGTAGTCGTCGGCGCTTTTCCCAGCGTCCGGAATTTCGATCCAGCGATGGACACCCTTCTCGCACTCCTGGATTGCCTTGAAGTACAGCTTTTCGCCGGGCTTGTTGGGCAGCTTCACGCGCATAACAAATTCGTCATAGTGCTCGTCGAGCAAACGCCCGGTCCAGGAGACTTCGGTAACGCCCTCGGTGATCATCTTGCCGTGGCCGTCATCGTAAGGGGTGGCGAGCTTGCCGATCGTGGTTTGAAGTGCCCATTCCGGCTTGGGTTGCGGCTTCACGCCGCTGACGCCATCGGGAACCTGGACCCGTACTTTGAGCGTGGGCGAGCCCTCGCAGCCATGGGGCACGCGGAGCACGGCCTTGTGATAGCTGTCGGCGGGTGCCTGTTTGGTTTCAAGGGTGGCATGGGCGGATGCGGCAGAGGCACAGGCAAGCAGAGGGAGCGCGGCCAGGACGGTCGCGCGCAGAATTGAGCGAGACATGGGGAACTTCCTCTCGAATCATCGGGTCGATGTAGACGCCGCGATGCCGAGCCGAGCGGCTCGGCCGCAGCGCCGGCTTCAATTGGTGACGTGTCGATCAGACCCGAAGCGGCGGCGCGCGCGACTGAGGAAGCCGGTGTGCGGCCGGCTGTAGTTCGACCGCAACGATAATGCCGGGCTCGACGGCCTCGCCAATACCCGGAGCGCTGAGCTCAATCGCTGGCGGCGGTACGAAGCCGGCCAAGCTGTGGAGAGCAAAGCAGATTGGGCAATAGCGAGGGGTGGATTTGGCCGGCGGCGCCCCATTGTCAGACGACGGTAGGGCCGCATGAGCGGCGTGGTCGCCGACCTCGCTCGAGGCAGCATGCGCCATGCCATGATGCGCCACCAGGCCCAGCTGCATTGCAGGCATGTGCAGGCAAAGCACAGCCGTCTGGCCGAGCAACGCGAGCACGCCCAGGACGACGCCTACGACCCTCGCGCGAAATTTCATTGTGAAGAGTGCCTCGGCCGTCACCGCAGAGCTATCAAATCACCGGAGCGGATCACGGACAAGGTGCATTCCACATTCCGAGCCAGGCCGTGACCAGGCCCGGAACGGCAAGTCGCATCTTAAAGGATCCAAAGTGCTTGCGTTTTGGCCGGCTAAACCCGGATTTTGAGCGGCGGCAGTTGTCGAAGGCGCACTTTCGGACCGTTTGTTGGTATTGAATAAACCCCACTTGGGGCACCATTCCCGTCGTCAAGTGCCGCGCGCTCAGCTTCGCGGCGCCGGCGGCAGACGGCGGTGCGTGTAGTCGCACATCATTTCGAACACGACCTTCATGGTGGGGTCCGCCCACTTCAGCTTCGAGAGCTCCGCGGTCGACGGCAGATGCTTGCGTATGCGCGTGTCCTGCTTCGTCTCGGCTGCGGCACCGATCCGTTTTCGGGCTTCGAACGGCAAGGTGCGACGCACGTAGTCCATCATGGCCTCGAAGGAAAAGCGCAAGTGCTCGGGCAGCCCGGTCAGCTTCTTTGTCAAATGTTCGCCCTTGATGACGATGCAGATCGTGTCGTCGGTCGCCACCGCCGTCGCCATCCGAGGCGCGCCGTCGATGAGCGCCATCTCGCCGAATATCGTCCGATTGCCGATGGTCTCGACCATCACGGGACCGTGCGAGCTTTCCTGGATGATCGCCACCTGGCCCTGCTCGATCAGATAGGCGCGGTCGCCAACGTCCCCCTGGTTGAAGATCCGCTTGCCGCGTTTGAATTTGACGCGCGGGACAAACTTTTCGGCCAATGTTACCTCCGATCCTGCTCGAGCAAATCCAGCATAGGTCGGATTCGGTGGTTCGTCAGCTATGGTGCCCGACACTATGGTGCCCGGCCCTTCACCGCCCAGGCCGTTGCCGCGTAGGACCGAGGCCCATCCTCCTCGCCATCCAGATAAGCAAGGCGAACGGCCTGCTGGAGCTTCGTGCGCGCATCAATGTCGAGCGTTCCCACATATTCCGCTCCAGGTCCATCCTGGCCGACATTGGGAGTCCAAAAGTCGTCGAAGCAGGAATATTCCATGCGAATGGTCAGGCTCGTATCGAACACATCGATCAACCCCGCATTTCGCCATGCTGCTGCCAACTCGCCTGGCTGGGTCAATGGTCTCGTGTAGTTGCGCGCTCTGCGCGCGTTGCCACGAGCGTCAAGGGCCGCAGCGGTATCGAAGAAGATGCGGTTCGCAACGAAACCGCCGCGGGCATCCCAGACGGCTGCTGCCACGGTGGCACCTTGCCGCGCGACCCTCCGCATCTCAGCAATCGCAAGCTCGGGCTTCGGCACGAAATGAAGGACGAGCAGCGACAGCACACGGTCGAACGAAGCATCGTCGAATGACAGGAGACAAGCATCGCCGATGCGATAGTGGATTCGCGCATCTGTCTCGTGGAGCCGGGCGTGTTCGATATAAGCGGGCGAGTAGTCGATGCCCGTGACGGCTCGAATACGAGCCTTGGACGCGATCGTTCGGCTCAGGCTTCCGGTTCCGCAGCCTACGTCGAGGACGCTCTCGCCGTCAGCGAAACCTGCAAAGTCGAGGAACGGATCCGCAAGTCGGCGGCTCCATCGACCCATCTGCATTTCATAACCATCACCGCTGGCGGACTTGAATGTCGAAGAGGACATCGATGTATGGCTCGGGTTGCCGAGGATACCGGTCGGAGAGATTTGTCGGTCATTCGGCCGCGCGACCCGTGACGGGACGCGGCGGCGCCGGCAACCGCTCGATCGTGCGGCCGAGTTCGGCTGATTGGCGCGCCGGATCGTCGAGCACCTTGGCGATGTCGTTGGCCTTGCTCTGCACCAGCGCCGGGACCACGGCGGCGACGACGCGCTTGCGCTGCTCGCCGCGCGCGACGCGCGGCAGCGCCAGCAGGCGGCGCGCCAGCTCGGTCATGCGCCGATCGTCGAACACGGTCTCCCACGCGTCGCGCGCCGGGCCGCCGTCGATCGGCTGACGCAGCGCTGGCTCCGGCCGGTTGCCGCGCCGGCGGCTGGTCGCCGCCTCGTCGATGCGACCGTCGCGGAGGATCACGCCGTAATCGCGCTCCGCCGCCTCGATGCTGACGAAGCCGCGCACGACGTCGCGCAGCACGGCTTCGGGCTCGCGCAGATAGGGATCGCCGAAGCCGCCGCCGCCGGGCGTCAGCACGGTCATCGTGTCGCCGCGGTTGAGCAGCACCATGTCGATCTTGCCGAGATCGCGCTCGCCCTCGCGGCCGCGGTTGAGGATGGTCAGCGCCAGCGCGCCCGGACGTCCGCCCTGCGCCCCCCAGGGCTGGAAGCGCATGCGCTCCATGCCGCGGCCGAGCACGGCCGAGCCGTCCTTGAGCACCTCGAAGGTGAGGCAAAGCCCGACGCCGCCGCGCCATTGCCCCGGTCCGCCCGAATCGCGGCGCAGCGAATAGTCGAGCACGCGGATCGAGGCGTCGGCCTCGACCGTCTCGAGCGGATTGTTGGCGAGGTTCGAAATGCCGCTGTCGCGCCCGTCGACGCCGTCGCCGCCCTGGCGCGCGCCCATCCCGCCGACCATCGGCTCGATCACGATGACGTTGCGCTGACCGGTCGCCTCGTCATGCTCGGCCAGCACCACGGGGATGACGACGCCGCCATTGGCGGCGGGCATCAGATGGGGGGCGGCGAGGCCGAGCACGCCGTTCAACGTGTCGTTGACGCGGATCGCGGTCGCGTGCCGCACGCCGACCGCGGCCGGGAACTCCGGGTTGACGATCGAGCCCTTGGGCGCGGTGATGTGGACGTGGCGGAACAGGCCTTCATTGTGCGCGATCGTCTTGTCCTGCGTGCAGATGAAGGCGGCGAGCCGCAAGGTCAGCCAGGGATGGCGTTTGCCGTGGGTCGGAATGTTGTAGGAGGCGAGCACCTGCGGGTCGGTGCCGGAATAGTCGATCGCGATCTCGCCGTCCTTGACCGTGATCGAGGCGCGCACGCGGATCGGAATGTCGGTCGCGAGGTCGTCGTCGAGATAGTCCCAGAAGCTATAGGTGCCGTCCGGCAGCCGGCGCAGCACCTCGCGGGCGCGCATGGCCGTGTAGGCGATGATGTCCTCCTGCGCCGCCATGAATGTGTCGAGCCCGTGCTGCGCGATCATGTCGGCGACGCGCCGCTCGCCGACCGTGAGTGCGGCCAGCATCGCCTTGATGTCGCCGATATTGGCGTCGGGCGTGCGGCAATTGGCGCGGATCATGGCGACGACGTCGGGGTTGAGCTGGCCACGCCGCACCAGCTTCAACGGCGGAATCAGCAGGCCTTCCTGGAACAGTTCGTCGTTGGTCGGCGAAATGCTCGACGGCACGCGGCCGCCGACATCGGACGCATGGATGAAGGCCCAACCGTAGCAGACGATCCTGCCGTCGTGGAAATAGGGCTGGATCACGTGCACGTCGGGCAGATGGGTCGCGAGACCTTCGGATTCGTAGGGATGGTTGGTGATGATCACGTCGCCCGGCTCGAGCGCGCCGGCCTTGCGGATCGCCGGGCCGCAATCGAGATCGATGAATCCGGAGACGCCGATCGCGCGCGGATAGGCGAAGAACTTGCCGCCGAGATGGGCGAGCGCCGTGCCGAAATCGGCGGTTTCCTTGACGTAGAGCGTACGGCCCGTGCGCTGCAGCGTGTAGCTCATCTCCTCGGCGCAGGCCGTCACCTTGTTGCCCAGGATCTCCAGCAGGACGGGATCGGTGCGCATAATGTCGCTCGCTATGATCGCTTCGTTGCTCGTGTCATCTGGCACTGCCCCTCACCCTACCCTCTCCCCCAAGGAGAGGGTCACAAATGCCGCGCTCCTTGAAACCCCTCTCCTTGGGGGAGAGGGTAGGGTGAGGGGAACCGTGAAAAGCAGCGAGTCCTGGCTCCAAGTTTACCCCCTCGACACGTGCAGGTTCCCGACCGCGTCGACGCGGGCGTGCCAGCCGGGAATGATCCAGGTCGTCGTGTCCTCCTGCTCGACCAGCGCGGGGCCGGCGAAGCCCTGGCCCTGGACCAGGCGGTCGCGCAGGAAAACCGGCACGTCGAGCCATTGG
Organism: Alphaproteobacteria bacterium; assembly: GCA_016869645.1. GTDB lineage: Bacteria > Pseudomonadota > Alphaproteobacteria > SHVW01 > SHVW01 > SHVW01. Next base: position 68,129 of record VGDO01000004.1, on the reverse strand, counting down.
CCGCGATGGAAGACGCGGCGCCTTCCCTTGGGCTCGACCGCTGTCGCCGTCTTGTCGAGCTCGGGGATCGCGATCGGCGGCACGCGGCCGACGACGCGGACCCGCAAGGTTACGACCTCGATTGCGCTGTCGACGTCGCGGAAGCCGTAGAGGCGCTCATGGGCCTGATGGAACAGCTCGCCGACTTCGCGTGCAGCCATCGTCTTGCCGAGCGCCGCGGGTATCGCGACGTGCAGCTCATAGGCCTGGCCGGCATAGCGCATATCGGCCTCGGCGCTGAGCTGGGTCGCCTCGACGATGGCGCCTTCGCTGCCGACCCAGTCCGTCGCCTCGCGCTCGAGGCCTGCGATGGTCGCGGCCAGCGCCTGCGGCGCGCCGTCGTCGCTCAGGCGGCGGCGCACCGTGCGCACATAGTCGCGCTTCACGTCCGCCATGATCGCGCCGAGCGCGCAGAAGGTGCCCGGGCCGGGCGGCACGATGATGGCGGCGAGCCTGGCCTCCTCGGCCAGCAGATTGGCATGGGTCGGGCCTGCGCCGCCGAACGGGATGAGCGCGAAGCCGCGCGGATCGAGCCCGCGCTGCGCCAGGCCCTTGAACAGCTCGGTCGCCATCTTGGCGGTCGTCACGCTGAGCGCCGCCTCGGCCGCTTGGGCAGCGCGATCCTCCCCGGTCATGCCCAGCCGCTGCGCCACGCGCTCGAGCGCGCCCGATGCAGCGGCGCGGTCGAGCTTCATGCGGCCGCCGAGGAAGGCGTCGGGATCGATGATGCCGGCGGCGACATAGCAGTCGGTGATCGCCGCCTCGGTGCCGCCGCGCCGGTAGCTGGCAGGTCCCGGATCTGCGCCGGCGCTCTCCGGGCCGACCTTGAGCACGCCGTGCTTGTCGACGCGCACGATCGAGCCACCGCCGGCGCCGATCGACGACACGTTGACGACCGGCAGGATCAGCGGGAATTCGCCGACATCGGTGCGCGTCGTGTATTCGGGCTCGCCGCCCTTGGACACGGCGAAGTCGCTGCTGGTCCCGCCCATGTCGAAAGTGATGATCTCCTGGCGGCCGGTCAGCAGGGCGATGCGCGCGGCGGCGACGACGCCCGAGGCCGGCCCCGACAGCACCGTGTCGATCGGCCGCGCACGCGCGGAGTCGACGCTGAGCGCGCCGCCATTCGACGCGGTGATGTAGAGGGGGGCCGCGACGCCGAGCTCGCCCATGCGCCGCGTCAGCGTCGCGTAGTAGCGCTCCAGCAGCGGGTGGATATAAGCGTTGAGCCCCGCGACGAGCGCACGCTCGTATTCGCGAATCTCGGGCCAGACCTGGCTCGACCGGCTGACCAGCACGCCCGGCAGCCGGCTTGCGAGAGCGTCCGCAACCTCGGTCTCGAGAGTCGGGTCGACATAGGCGTTGAGCAGCATGACCGCGACGGCGGCGACGCCGCGAGATTTCAGCGTCTCGGCGAGTTCGGCGATCTCCTCGACGGGTGGCCGCGCCAGGATCGTGCCGTCGAAGGCGCTGCGCGCGCCGATCTCGAACACGAGATCGCGCGGCACGAGCGGCTCCTCCTTGGGCGCGCTGAAATCGTAGGAGCTCGGCATGCGACAGCGCGCGATCTCCAGCACGTCGCGGTTGCCGCGGCTGACCACCAGCGCCATCGCGGCGCCGCGCCGCTGGATGATGGCGTTGAGGCCCAATGTCGTGCCGTGCACGACGAGCTCGACATCGCCAGGCTCGAGCCGGGCGCGATCGAGCAGTGCGGCCATGCCGCGCTCGACGGCGAGCGACGGGTCGGATGGAACGCTCGGCTCCTTGAAATAGGTCAGCGACCCGTCGGCGCCGTTCGACAGCACGAAATCGGTGAAGGTGCCGCCGACATCGATGCCGACGCGGGCGCGCCGCATCGCCGCAGGTGCCCGCGAAACCCGGCGCGCGACCGCGGCTGTCACGGCGTGTCCCCGCTGATGGTGTGCGCAATTTGCTGCATGGCGCGAAAGTCTAGAGAACGGGGGAGAGCGGTCAACCGCATTGTCGCTATCGCTCGGAGGCGACAGTCCATGCGGGACCGATGCCTATTTCGCGTATCCGGAAATCCGGATGCCCGTGGTCATCGATAAGCCAAAGCGCTTGCCTGCCTTGAGCAAGGTCTTGTCGAGGGAATAGATGGCGCCGGCATTGTTGTTCTTGGCCGTAGCGAGATGGAGGGCATCTGCGGCGCGCAAACCGCTGCTGTGATCGGAAAGATAGTGGCGCGCCAAGTCGAAGTCTTCAACGCTAGGCATCAGGACCGTAAACGTTTCCCGAATGACCAATTCGAATTGAGCGTCCGCCGCACGCGCTGCATCCGAACTCAAGCCGCCGGAGCGAACATCGCGCGCCAAAAGGGATGCAAACTCGATGCGCGCAAGCTGGCTGACGGTCAGCTCACCCACGGGCAGGCGCAAGACAAATCGCTCGATCGCAGCACTTGTCGCCTCCGGCAGTACAAGCGGGACTAGGAAGCTCGTGTCGAAGTAGTGCAATCAGTGGCCCTCGTCCCGAAGTGCGCGTAGACGCGCGGCGCTGGACCGACGAAGGCGCGGCATCCTATCTCGAAACGTACCCAACGGTCGGAGTTTCGACTTCGGTTGCTGGGCTCGGGAAACCTGAGCCACCGGGCGACCGTGCCTGGTGATGACCACGTCGATGCCGGCTTCAACCTTGTCCAGAAGTTCGCTGAGTTGGGCTTTCGCCTTTGCGACGCTGACCGTCAACATGGGAGGAACTCACTTTTGACCATAAATCTGGTCATATGCTACCATTGCCGCACCACGGATCGCAATGCTGGATCGAATTGGCGGCTCCTGGTGGTGCGACTCTGACATTTGCTTCCCACTAGCCTCATGGTGAGCTTGTCGAACCATGAGAGCGCTTCCACATCTCGGCTGCAAAATGGCTAGCGATTTTCGGCGGTGAGGGCCACGTGGTTCGTACCAGGGCGAACCGGGCTTCGCCCGAGGCTCACCACGAGGCCTTTCGTCGACTCGGGACTCATCTGTGTGAACCAGACCACTAGCCGATCTCCCGGCTGTCGCGCCAGCGGTAATAGGGCAGCGCAGCGCGGCCTAATTTGGCGAGCAGCGCCTGGGCGAAGATCGGCTCGGGCGCCGTGACCGGCAGCGGCATGTCGGCCTCGGGCGCGCCGCGCAGCAGCGCGGCCATGTCGCGGCCCAAGGCCGTGGCCAGCGCCACGCCGCGGCCGTTGCAGCCGATCCAGGCGTGGATGCCGTCCGCCAGCCGATAGATGCGCGGCAGGCGGTCGGGCGTCATGCCGATCAGTCCGCTCCACAAGAAATCGAAGCTCGGCTCGCCAAGCTCGGGAAAGGCCTGGGCGAGGCGTCGCGCCACCTGGCGGGTCATCCGCTCCTCGGCCATCACCGGCAGCGCGAGCGAGCCGCCCGACACGAGGCGGCCGGCGCGGTCGTAGTGGAAAAAGCGCAGGTCCATGCGCGTGTCGGACACGGCGTGGTTGCCGGCGAGGATGAGTTTGCGAAGATTATCGCCGAGCGGCCGCGTCGCCATCTGGTAGGCGCGCACGGGCACGATCGAGCGCTTGAGATCGGGCGCGACGTCGTCGGTGTAGGCGGCGGTCGCCAGCAGCACGCGTCGCGCGCGCACCGCGCCGTCGGGCGTCGTCACGCGCCAGGCGCCGCGATCGGCCACGAGGCCGATCGCGGGCGAGCGCTCGTGGATCACGGCGCCGGCCGAAAGCGCCGCGCGCGCGAGGCCGCGCGCAAGTGCCAGCGGATTGACATGCCCGCCCGACCGGTTGAGCCAGCCGCCGTGGTAGCCGGAAATGCCGGTCAGCTCGGTGAGGCGGTCGCGCTCGAGGAATTCGACCGGCGCGCCGTGCTTCGCCCATTGTTCGACGCGCCTTCGCGCCAGGTTGACGCGGCCCGGCGAGTGCGCCGGCTGGATCCAGCCATTCTGCACGCCGTCGCAATCCATGCCGTGGCGGCGAATGCGCTCGTAGACCAGATCGGCCGAGCCGACCAGGAGCTTGAGGAAGCGGCCGCCCCAGGGTTCGCCGTAGCGTTTCTGGATCGCGTCGGGATCGTGGCGCGTCAGCGTGGGGATGACCTGGCCGTTGTTGCGGCCCGACGCGCCCGATCCGATCTCGTCGGCCTCGAGCACTACGGCGGAGGCGCCGGCCTCGGCCAGGTGGAGTGCCGTCGACAGGCCGGAATAGCCGGCGCCGACGATGGCGACGTCGGCCGTGCGCTCGCCCCGGAGCGGTTCAGTCGGAGGAGCTGGGGGAGCGAGCGTTGACCACAGGGTTGTCGACACGTCGATCGCGACCTTCGCTGTAGAGGACATAGAGACCGCAGCCGATGAGGATGACGGCGCCGAGATAGAAGTTGAGATCCGGCTGCTCGCCCCAGAACAGATAGCCGAACAGCAAGGCCCAGATGATACCCGTGTAATCGAACGGCGCCACCACCGCCGCCGGCGCGTGGCGATAGGCATGGGTCAGCATGGTGTGCGCCAGGCCGGCCAGTACGCCGACCGCGGCAAGGCCGAACCAATCCTCGGCCGTCGTCGGCGTGCGCCAGTCGATCGGCGCCAGCGCCGCCGAACCGATCGTCAGCGCGAGCATGTAGTAGAAGACGATGGTCTGCGCCCGGTCGGTGGCGTTGAGCCGGCGCATCAGCACGACGGCAAGCCCGATCAGGCCGTTGCCGAGGATGGCGGCCAGCGCCGGCACGAGCGGCGCGTCGCCGGTCGGCGGCACGATGATGAGGATCGCGGCAAAGCCGCTCAGCACGGCCGCCCAACGGCTGAGCCCGACCCGCTCGCCGAGCACCGGCGCGGACAGCGTCGTGACCCAGAGCGGGATCGTGAAGGCGATGGCGACGGCATCGGCCAGCGGCAGATGGGCCATGCCGTAGAAGCAGAGCACGGTGCCGAACACGCCGATCAGGCCGCGGAACGCGAAGCCCCAACGCTGCGACGTGCGAAAGCCCGACGGACCGACCTGAACCAGCAGGATCGGGACCGACAACACCAATGCGAAGGCGGCGCGGAAGAACGCAACCTGCGTCGCGGCATAGCCGTGGCCGCTGATCCATTTGACGACGGCCGTCATGGCCGTGAAGAAGAAGATCGAGGCGACGGCGAAGCCGATGGCGCGCCGCACCTCGTGGGGCGAATGCTCTGCCAATTCGATTTGTCCTGAAACTCCCGATCGAGAGGTGCGACAGCCTAGAACATGTAGCGCTCGGTTGGAATCGCTCCCTCCCTCGTGCGTAGCGCGGGGGAGGGTCGGGGGTGGGGCCCCCTCCTCACTCCTCCCCGCTCAAGTGCGGGGGAGGATGGCTTTGGGCTCGGTCACTTGTCCTGGAGTGCAATACGTCGTACCGCTGTGTTTTCTCAGCGCGGATCAAACCATGGCAGATGACATCTTCACACCGGATTTCGAGTTCAAACCTTATTGGTGGGACGCCGCACCGCGCCCGACCGATGACCCGGGCCCCATGCCCAAGGATGCCGATGTCGCGATCGTCGGCTCGGGCTACACGGGGCTGTCCGCCGCGCTGACGCTCGCCAAGGCGGGTTGCAAGGTTGTCGTGTTCGAGGCCGATGTGCCCGGCTACGGCGCCAGCTCGCGCAATGGCGGCATGGTCGGCCCGGCGCTGAGCCTCAGCAGCGCGAAGAAGCTGATGGAGACCCATGGCCGCGAGCGCGGTGCCGGTATCCTCCAGGAGGGGCTGAACGCCGTCGAGTACCTGGTCGACCTGGTCGTGCGCGAGAAGATTGACTGCAAGCTCCAGATGGCCGGGCGCTTCAAGGGTGCCGCGCGGCCGGGCCAGCTCGACGGCATGGCGCGCGAGATCGAGGACATCCAGAAGCTGGTCGATTGGAAGGCGCATGTCGTGCCGAAGTCGCAGCAGCATGATCACATCGGCAGCGATCGCTACCACGGCGGCATGGTCATCCACCGCGATGGCGGGCTGCATCCCGGTCTTTACCATTTGGGTCTGCTCGAGGCCGTGCGGCGCGCCGGCGTCACCGTGCTGCCGAAGACGCCGGTCACGGGCGTGGTGCGCGAGCGCCAACGCGTCGCGGTCACGACGACGCGCGGCGAGGTTTCGGCCGGTCATGCGCTGGTCGCGACCAACGGCTACACCGGGCCGTTCGCCGCCGAATTTCGCCGCCGGGTCATTCCGATCCGCAGCGCGATCATCGCGACCGAGCCGATCCCGAAGCAGCAGATGGACCGTCTGATGCCCAAGCGGCACATGCTGGTCGAGAACAAGCACATCCACTGCTACTACCGGCCGTCGCCCGACCACACGCGCATCGTGTTCGGCGGACGCGCGCTGCACCAGGGATCGGCCGATGCCGAGCGCGAGAACGCGCGCGACCTGCACCAGCGCATGGTCGAGATCTTCCCGGAGACGGTGACGACGAAGGTGTCGCGCTACTGGTCGGGCTATGTCGCCTTCACCTTCGACGAGCGGCCCCATCTGGGCCTGATGGACGGCATCCACTACGCCATGGGCTATTGCGGCTCGGGCGTCACGCGCTCCACATATTTCGGCCACCGCATCGCCCAGCAGATCATGGGAATGCCCGAAGGCAAGACCGCCTATGACGGCCTGCCCTTCGAGACGCGGCCGCTCTATTACGGCAAGCCGTGGTTCCTGCCGCCTGTGCTCGCCTGGTATCGGTTCGCCGACAAGGTGGGATTGTAGGGTCCGCCTTGCCGCTGAGCCAGCGATGCGATGAAGTTCAAACTCACCGAGCATGCCAAGGATGCGTTGAACAAGCGAAACATTCGAATTGACTGGGTTGAACGAGCTGTCTCCTCCCCGCTAAGAGTCGAAGCGGATGTCATGGATCCGGCTCTTGAGCATTGTTTGGCCGTGATTCCGGAGCATGGGAACCGTGTGCTGCGTGTTATAGTAAATGTCTGAGCAGAGCCGGAGCGGGTCGTGACGGCATATTTCGACAGATCGGCCCGGGGCAAGCTATGAAGCTGAAGATAGACCGAGAGGCCGATGCGCTTTTCCTGACGCTTGACGACGGTCATGCCGTCGAGTCGCAGGAAGTGTCGCCTGGCATCATCGTCGACACCAACGCGCAAGGAATTGTCGTTGGTATCGAGATGCTTCAACTATCGAAGCGTGCGCCGGATCTGGATCCAGAGAAGCTGGTGCTCGAAACCGTGCCACCAGCAGCGGCGGAGTAGGTCCGTTTCACCCACATCGCTTCCGAACGTGGCCCCGGCGTTGATCTTGTCCCCACCCACCTCCTGGTACACCAGCGCCGATCATTTCGCGCGCGAGATGGAGTGCGTGCATCGCCGCTCATGGATCCTGTTCGGCCGTGCGGACGAGCTGCCGAAGCCGGGCGACTACCGTGCCATCGACACGGTCGGCGGGCCGGTCATCGTCGTGCGCGGCGAGGATGGCGCGATCCGCGCCTTCGCCAACACCTGCCGGCACCGGGGTTCGCTGCTGCTGAGCGGCAGCGGCAACCGGCGCGCCATCGCGTGCCCCTACCACGCCTGGTCCTACCGGCTCGACGGCTCGCTGATCGGCGCGCCGACCATGCCGCCCGCTGGCCCCGGTGGGGAAGGCTTCCGCAAGCAGGATTGGGGCCTGCACCCGGTTCGCTGCGAGCAGTGGGGCGGATTCGTCTTCCTCAATTTCGATCACGACGCCGACGATCTGGTCTCTTATCTCGGCGACATGGCAAGCACGCTGGCGAGCCATCGGCCCGAGGACATGGTCACGACCTGGCGCATCGAACTCGACGTGCGCTGCAATTGGAAGCTGCTGGTCGAGAATGCGATCGAGGCCTATCACACCGGCACGGTGCACGCGAAGACCGTGGGTGCGCAGAAATCGGTCGAGCTCAACACGACCGGCAACTGGGTGTGCATCCAGGTGCTGAGCGACACCAGCATCGCCGTGCTGGGCGAGGCACCCGCACCCTTCCCCACGATCGCCGGCCTGTCCGACGAGGCGAAGCGCGGCACCTATTTTACCATGTTGATGCCGGCGATCCAGCTGGCCTGCGCGCAGGACTGCATCTGGTGGCTCGACGTCCGGCCTGTCGCCGTCGACCGTTCGGTGCTGACGGTCGGCGGCTGCTTCCCGCGTGCGACCGCCGCTCTGCCGGACTTTCCGCGCCACGCCGCGCTCTACTACGACCGCTGGGAGCGCGTCGCGCGCGAGGATGCCGGCATGCTCGAGGTGCAGCAGGTCGGCCTATCATCGATCGCGCACACGCCCGGTCCCCTCAGCCCGCGCGAAGTGGCGCTGGCGCAAACCTATCGCTGGCTCGAGGAACGGTTGGGTTAGCCGCGCGCCGCGTCGACACGCCGCACGAGATGCGCCGCGATCACCCCGGTCGCCGCCGCCGCCAGCAGATGCTTGATCGTGTGGCCGCTGACCGACAGCAGGTCGAAGAGCGCGCGGTCGGTGAACTCTGCGAGTTTGGCCAGCATGTAGACGCCGAATGCCAGCAGATAGGCGCGGCGGTCCCCTTGTGTCGAGTTGCCGCGCAGTTGCCAGAGCGGAATGAGCAGGATGGGCAGGGCCTGGAACAGCAGATAGGGTCGCAGATCGCCCTCGCCCCACTGTTCCGTCAGATGCCACCACACGACGCTGGCGATCCCGGCGATCGACAGCACGAGCACGTCCCGCGTGGCGCTCGCGGCGTAGCCCGTATCGGCGCGCACCGCGGCGAGCAGGCCCGCGCAGACCAATGTCATTGGCAACCTGTCCCAGACCAGCCGCGCATTGTCGGGCGCGTCGTGATAATAGGCCGAGCCTGCGGCCGTCAGGACAAGCCCGAGAAGAAAGACGAAGTGACCCGGCCATGCGGCAGCAACGGCAGGATCGCGCCGCGCCGGCCATAGGCGGACCAGTCCGTAGAGGCCGACAAGTGCAAAGGCGAGATTGGACAGGACGTTGGCGCCGTTGGCGACGCCCAGGATGGTGCGCGTGTCGGCAAAGGCGTGGTAGGCCTGCGGCTGGGCGATCGGTCCATAGGCGAGCAGGCCGATGCCCGCCGCCGCTGTCACGAGCGTCGGCAACCACGCCAGCAGGAGGTACATTGTCGGAGGCCCCCGCGCCGTTTCGTCGCGGCTAGGCCGGCGGCTCGGGCAGCCCCGGCCGCTTGCCCTCCGTCGCGGCACCCATGCGGCGCGGGATCGAGCTGCCGCCATCGGCAGCGATGGTATCGCCCGTGACGTAGGCGGCATCGTCTGAGGCGAGGAACATGACCGCGCCGGCGAGGTCGCCAGGCTGCGACACGCGGCGCATCGGGTTGTGCTTGGTGATCGCCTCGATGTAGCCGGGCGGCCAGGTGACCGCCGTGCTGCCCTCGGCGAAGCCGGGCCGCGCCGCGTTGACGCGGATGCCATAGGGAGCCAGTTCGATGGCAAAGGCCTGGGTCAGGTATTCGAGGCCGCGCTTCGACACGCAATAGGGAATGGCGTTGGTGCGCAGGAAATCGGCCGCGCCCGAGGAAATGTTGACGAAGCTGCCCTTGACGCCCTTGACGATCATCTGGCGCGCCAGCGCCTGCATCATCAGGAAGGGCGCCTTGAGATTGAGCCGGAGGACGCGGTCCCATTCGGCGCCGTCGATCTCGAACAGGCCGCCGAAGGGATAGATTCCGGCGTTGTTGACGACGATGTCGGGTGCTTGCCAGCGTGCTTCGATGGCGCGGGCGAGCTCCTTGATCGCTGCTTCGTCGGACAGGTCGATATAGGCGGCCATGATCCGCTCGGCCGGCAGCGCCAGCCCGGCGGCGAACCGGTCGAGCGCGGCCCGGTCGCGGTCGACCAGGCAAAGGCTGGCGCCCGCCTCGGCGAAGGCGTGGCTCAGCTCGCGCCCGTAGACGCCAGCCGCGCCGGTGATGATGACCTTCTTGCCGGCGAAGCGGCCGGTCGCAGCCGCGGCGCTCACTCGGCCGCCTGCGCCTGGAGCTGCGGATATTCCTTCAGGATGCGGTCGAAGGCCTGGCGCACCTCGCTGCCGTCGCCGCGCCGCTCGCCGCCTTGCATGCGCCCGACCGCATCGAAGATCTTGCGCTTGACGAAGAAGCGCCAGTTGACCGGCAGCGTCTTGAGGATCGCGGTCAGCGCGTCGTAGTTGGCGAGCGTCCAGATCCGCTCGAAGCCCGAGCGTTCGGGGCCGTAGTCGAAGAATGCTTGCCGATCAGCCGGCTTCGCCTCCTTGCGCATGGCGGCGCGACGCGATTCGGTCTGGCGCTCGTCGACCTTGCCGTCGACGATCACGACGCCATAGTCCCTGAGCGCCGCCGCCGCGGAAATGAAGCTGCATTTGACGTCGTGCAGCACGGCGTCGGCGGGCCGCTCCAGCGGATCGCCCCAGCCGCCCGCGCCAGAGCACGTCATCAAGATGACGTCGCCCGGCTCGACCGTGAAGATGTCGGTGTTCTCGAGGTTGACCTCGTGGTTGGTGCCGGGATTGAGCGCGAAGACGGAGGGCGCGCTCGCCTTGCCGCCGCCGGCACCCCAGGCGGCGAAGTGCGAGCGGTCGCGGTTGCGCGCGGTGATCGTCGTGTTGGGCGCGAACACCTTGAACTCGAGACTGGAGGCCAAGCCGCCGCGATGCTTGCCCGGGCCACCCGAATCCTGGGCGAGGCCGTAGCGCAGGATCTTGACCGGCACCTCGACCTCGTTGATCTCGACCGGCGTGTTCTTGAGGAAGGACGAGTTGGCGCCCGAGCCGTCGGAACCGTCGGCATGCGGCGAGCCGCCGGCGCCGCCGAGCACGGGATCGATGGACGCCATCACCGTGCGGCCGGTGCGGTTGTCCGTGGTCTTGACGTTCATCATCGGCCCGCCGCCCGACGGGCAGGCGGGCATGCGGTCGGGCAGCGCGCGCGCGAAGCAGCCGAAGGTCGTGTCCTGGACGCGCATGCAGGTGAGCGAGCGCATGCCGACCGCGGCCGGGAATTTCGGATTGACCACAGTGCCCTCGGGCAGGATGGCGCGCGCCGGCCGCATCATGCCCGAGTTCAACAGGATGGTCGGATCGAGCGTGTAGAACACGTAGACGAGGCCGACCATGGGCAGGATGTGCCGCTCCTTGCCGCCGGTCGGCATGTTGAGCGAGGAGGTGAGCTGGGGATCGGAGCCGGTGTAGTCGAGCACCAGCTCGTCGCCCTTGACCCTGAGCGTGATCGCGATGCGGCAGGGCACGCCGCCCGCGGCATCCTCGTCCATGTAGTCGGCGAAGAAGTAGTCGCCATCCGGGATTGTGCGGATGAGATTGCGCGTCTGCTGCTCGGAATAGTCGAGCAGGTCGCCCATGCCCTGGCGGAAGGTCTCGATGCCGAAGCGCTCGATCATCTCGTGGACCTTGCGCTCGCCCGTGTTCATGGCGGCGATCTGCGCCTTGAGGTCGCCCCAGTTCTGCTCGGGCACGCGCACATTGGTCATCATCACGCGGACCAGCTCGTCGTTGAGCCTGCCCTCGTTGTAGAGCTTCGACGGCGGCACGCGGATGCCTTCCTGGTGCACCTCGACGAGGGTGCGCGACAGCGAGGCCGGCACCGCGCCGCCGACATCGGTGTTGTGGATATGGCCGACCGAGTAGCAGACCAGCTCGTCTTTCCAGAAGATCGGCTTCCACAGATGGATGTCGGGCGAATGCGTGCAGGCGTAGCCGCTGTAGGGATCGTTGGTCAGGCACAGATCGCCGGGCCGATAGCTGTCGACCATCCTGATGGCGTCGCCATAGTCGAGGCCGACGAACCAGGTGGCGCCGAGATCCTTGGGCGAGGCGAAAGTCAGCCCCTCCGGCGTCGTGAGACCCGTGGTGAAGTCCTCGGTCTCCTTGACGAAGGTCGAATGCGCCGTGCGGAACAGCGTGTAGGCCATGCTCTCCGTCGCCGCCGCGCAGTGGTTGGCGAGGATCTGCAGGGTCACCTTGTCGATCGGCATGTCCGTCGCTCCTTAACCTCGCCTCATGCTGAGCCTGTCGAAGCATGAGACCCGTTCCGCAAGTTCATGCATGGCAAGAACCAGTACGCGTGTCCGTGCCATGCGATCGCACCCTGTCCGCTGGCGAGCGCCCTCATGCTTCGACGGGCTCAGCATGAGGGAAGGGGGCATCGGATTCGATGTGCGCATCTATGCCTGATCCAGCTGCAGATTGCCCCACTCGTCGACCCGACCGGCGTAGCCACCGGGCACGCAGGTCGTCGTGTCGTCCTGCAGGATGACGGCCGGCCCGCTGAAGGTCTGGCCGGGCTTGAGCTCGGCGCGGCGGTAGAGCGGCACCTTCTGCCGCTTGCCGTCGAGATAGACCTCGATCGACTTGACCGGCGTCACGGCGCCGGCGGCGAGTGCGCGGCGCTGGAAATCCGGCTTCGGGCTCGTGCCGACGATGACGAGGCGCAGATTGATCACCTGCACGGCCGCCTTGGGATCGCTGTGGCCGTAGACCGCCATGTGACGGTCGTGGAAGGCGGAAGCGATTTTCGCGTGGTCGCCCGCCTCGACCCAGCTGCGATCGAGCATGGTCTCGATCTCGAAGGACTGGCCGCGATAGCGCATGTCGGCCGAGTAGACGAGACGGCTTTCGCCCCTGTAGCGCTGCTCCTCCTTGAGCCAGTGCACGGCGGTGCGCTCGAGCTCGGCGAAGTTGCGCCTGATCGTCGCGGCAGCGGCACCGTCGAGGTCGAGATAGACCGTCTTGATGAAGTCGTTCTTGATGTCGGCGATCAGCCCGCCGAAGGCCGAGAGCACGCCCGGCGTGTTCGGCACGAGCACATTGGGCATGCCCAGATCGCGCGCGGCGAAGCAGGCAAGCATCGGTCCGGCGCCGCCGAAGGCGAGCAGCGAGAAGGCGCGCGGGTCGACGCCCGTACGCGAGATCAGCTTGCTCACCTCCATGTACATGCCGGAGCAGGCGACCTTGATGATCGACTCCGCGGTCTCCTCCAGGCCGAGACCAAGCTTCGACGCGATCACGCCGATGGCCGCCTTGGCGGCGCCGAGATCGAGCTTGACCTGCGAGTACCCCAGGTCCCCTTGCCCGATGAAGCCGCAGATGGCAAACGCGTCCGTGATGGTCGCGCGCGTGCCGCCGCGGCCGAAGCAGGCCGGCCCGGGATTGGAGCCCGCGCTCTCCGGCCCCACCTTGAGCACGCCCAGCGCGTCGACCCAGGCGATCGAGCCGCCGCCGGCGCCGATCGAGCTGACTGCGACCGAGGGGATATAAATCGGGAACTCGCCGATCGTCTCGCCGGTGCCGAACTGCGGCTGGCCGTCGATGATGAGGGCGACGTCGGCGCTGGTGCCGCCGATGTCGAGGCTCATGCAGTTCCTGATGCCGGCCTGGCGCGCGATGAAGCTGGCGCCGATCACGCCGGCCGCCGTGCCCGACAGCACCATCTGCACGCATTGCGTCTTGCCCAGCTCGGCGCTCATCACGCCGCCATTCGACTTGGTCACCAGCGGCTCGGCCGGCACGCCCATCTCGGCGAGCGCCTTCTGCAGCGAGCCGAGGTAATGCGCGACGCGCGGCTGGACATAGCCGTTGATGACCGTCGTCACCGTGCGCTCGTATTCGCGGATGATCGGCCAGACCTCGCTCGAGAGATAGACGGGGAGCTCGGGCGCCTGGCGCTGAGCGATCTCCTTGATCTTCTGCTCATGGGCGGCGTTGCGATAGGCATGGATCAGCGCCACCACGATGCCTTCGGCGCCCATGGCGCGCGCCTCGGCCAGTGCGGCGCGCACGTTTGCCTCGTCGATCGGCTCCTCGACGCTGCCATCGGCGGCGATGCGCTCGCGCACGGTCAGCACGCGGTCGCGCGTGACCAATGGCACGGGGCGGCGCGAGAACAGATGGTAGGGGTCGGGCATCTTGAGGCGCGCTAGCTCGAGCACGTCGGCGAAGTTCTCGGTCGTGATCAGGCAGAGCTTGATACCCTTGCGCTGGATCACCGTGTTGACGCCGACCGTGGTGCCATGGGTGAAGTATTCGACGTCCTTCGGCTTGACGCCGAAGCGCGCCTCGATCTGGCGCAGCCCCTCCATCACCTCCGAGCCGGGCTTGTCCGGCGTCGACAGCACCTTGAAGCTGTGCAGCGCGTTGGTCGCGGCATTGAACACGCAGAAATCGGTGAAGGTGCCGCCGATGTCGACGCCGATGCGATAAGCCATGTCAGCCCAGTCCCGTCACGAAATGCACGCGCGGACGGGATTGTGGGGCGGCAAGCGCGGTGGGCGCAAGGGGCCGGACCATGGGCATGTCGCAGGGCGACCATGCAGCCACGGCGGGGCGCATCTAGCTATGCCTCGAAGAAATCAGGCCCGATCAGCCGCTTCAGCTCTTCGCCGGCCTCCGTGCCCATCCGCGCCGCATCCGCCGGGGCACCCTGGCGCGCCGACCAATGGCATTGCCGTCCATCGAGGCTGATGACGAGACCACGCAGGCTGAGTGCGCCCGCATTCAGCGTGGCGAGTGCGGCGATCGGCGTGCGGCAGGAGCCGTCGAGCGCGGCCAGCAAGGCGCGCTCTGCCGCGATGCAGACGCTGGTCGGCCCGTCATTGAGCGCGCCAAGCAGGCGCCTGGTCTCACGGTCGTCAGTGCGGCACTCGAGCCCGATGGCGCCCTGGGCCACGGCCGGCAGCATCTCCTCCGGCTCGAGCACGGCGGTCACGACATCCGCGCGGCCGAGCCGGCGCAAACCGGCCAGCGCGAGCACCGTGGCCGCGCATTCGCCCGCCTCGAGCTTGCGCAGGCGCGTGTCGACATTGCCGCGCAGCGGCGCGACCTTGAGATCGGGCCGACGGTTGAGAATCTGGGTCTGGCGGCGCAGCGAGGCGGTGCCGACCAGCGCGCCTGCCGGCAGTGCCGCCAGGCTGGGCGCGTTCGGACAGATGAAGGCATCGCGCGGATCCTCGCGCGGCAGCAGGCAGTCGATCTCCAACCCGTCGGGCAGGAAAGTCGGCACGTCCTTCATGGAGTGCACCGCGACGTCGATCGTGCCGGCAAGCAGCGCCTCCTCGATCTCCTTGGTGAAGAGACCCTTGCCGCCGATCTCGGCCAGCGTGCGGTCCTGCACGCGGTCGCCGGTGGTACGGATGACCACCGTCTCGACCGCACCCGGCGCGGCGAGCTCCGGGTGTGCCGCGATCAGGCGGTCGTGCACCTCGCGGGTCTGGATCAGGGCCAGCGGGCTGCCGCGCGTGCCCAGCCGGATTCGTGTGCGCTGCGTCGTCATGCGAGGCGCAACCTAGAACCTTTCATGCCGCAAGGGAATCATTCTGGCGTGGCCGAGAGAGTGGCCCGCCGCTATCTTACGGCGTGACGAAACCATGACCGGCGATAAGCCCGCGCCGTGTTCGTGTCGTCGAACCGCCGGAGCACGACGTTATGGCCGACGTTGCGGCTGGTGCCAGAGTCCGTCCGCCCGACGCGGCGGGCGCGCGCCGCGCGCTTGGTGTGGCCTGCGGCGCCCATGCCGTGCACGACGGCTACACCGATCTCCTTCTGTTGTTGCTGCCGATCTGGCAGGCCGCGTTCGGCCTCGGCTACGCCGAGATCGGCACGCTGCGCAGCCTCTATGTCGGTACCATGGCCAGCCTCCAGATTCCGGCGGGGTGGTTCGCCGATCGCGTCGGACTCATCCTCGTGCTGGCGGCCGGCACGATCGTCGCCGGCTCCGGATTCGCGCTCGCGGCCAGCAGCGACGGCTATGTCGTTCTGGCGGCGGCACTGGTGCTGGGCGGCATCGGCGCCAGCGTGCAGCACCCGATCGCTTCGAGCATTGTGGCGCGTGCCTATGACGGGCTACGCTCGCGCACCGCGCTTGGCACCTACAACTTCGCGGGCGATGTCGGCAAGATGGTGCTGCCGGCGGCGACCGCGCTGCTGCTGACCCTGCTGCCCTGGCGGACGACGCTGTGGCTGCTGGCCTTGGTCGGGATCCTGGGCGGCGTGCTCATTCTCGCCATGGCGCCAGCATTCCTGCGCCGCCGCCGGGATGCGCCGGCGCCAGACGCGGCGCCGCGTGCAGCAGCGGCCGCGGCAGGCACGGCACCGGCGCACCGGGCGCCGCGCTACGGGTTTCCCGTGCTTTTCTCGATCGGGGTTTTGGACAGCGCCACGCGCGGCGGCTTCCTGACCTTTCTGCCGTTCCTGCTGACCGCCAAGGGAGCATCATTGCCCACGGTCGGGCTCGCGCTGACGCTGGTCTTTGCCGGCGGCGCGGCCGGCAAGCTGATCTGCGCGCAGCTGGGGGCGCGGCTCGGCGTGCTGACGACGGTGCTGCTGACGGAAGGCCTGACCGCCGGCGGCATATTGGCGCTCCTGCCGCTTCCGGTAGAAGCGGGAGTCCTGCTGCTGCCGCTGATCGGCGTCGCACTCAACGGCACCTCCTCCGTCATCTACGGCAGCGTGCCGGAGCTGGTTCCGGAATCGGCACGGACGCGCTCCTTCGGGATCTTCTACACGGGCACGATCGGCGCCAGCGCGGTGGCGCCGGTGATCTACGGCATGTTCGGCGATGCGCTCGGCGTGCCGATGACGATGACAATTATCGCAGGCCTGGTGCTCGCGACGCTGCCGCTCGCGGTCGTGCTCAATCCGGCTCTGCCGCGACGCGCAGCATCCTAACCGGTCGCGGAGGGCTGAACGGCACGCCTCTTGGTCGAGCGAGGCTCGACCTGTCGGCGGCGTAGAGGCGCGGCGTGCCGCTCCTCTACTCCAACATGGCGCGCAGCATCCACGCGGTCTTCTCGTGGAGCTGCAGGCGCTGGGTCAGGAGATCGCAGGTCGCCTCGTCGCCGGCCTTTTCGGCGGCGGGGAACACATCGCGCGCGGTGCGCGCCACGGTCTCGTGGCCCTTGACCAGCTCGCGCAGCATGTCGGTCGCGCCCGGCACGCTCGTCGATTCCTTGATCGAGGTCAGCTTGCCGTACTGCGCATAGCTGCCGGGTGCCGGATGGCCGAGCGCGCGGATGCGCTCGGCGACGAGGTCAACCGCGAGGGCGAGCTCGTTGTACTGCTCCATGAACATGAGATGGAGCGTGTTGAACATCGGACCCGTCACGTTCCAGTGGTAGGAGTGGGTCTTGAGATAGAGCGTGTAGCTGTCGGCCAAGAGGCGCGACAGCCCGTCCGCGATCTTCTTGCGATCGCCGGCGCCGATCCCGATGTCGATGACAGGTGCTGCCGATGATTTAGCCATTGTAGGTTCCTATTTGTCTTATTATAACCGTTCTAATCTAGTGATGCGGCGGGCCATGTCAAGGGGCCGGAGGCTCAATGGCGGAAATGCCGCATTCCCGTGAACACCATGGCCAGGTTGCGCTCGTCGGCCGCCGCGATCACCTCGGCGTCGCGCATCGAGCCGCCGGGCTGGATGATCGCGGTGGCGCCGGCCGAGGCGGCCGCGATCAATCCGTCGGCGAACGGGAAAAACGCATCGGAGGCGACCACCGATCCGGCGGTGCGGCTTTCGAATTCGCCTGCGGCCTTCGCCGCATCATCGGATTTCTGCGCGGCGATGCGGCTGGAATCGACGCGGCTCATCTGCCCCGCGCCGATGCCGACGGTGGCGCCCGACTTGGCGTAGACGATGGCGTTCGACTTGACGTGCTTGGCGACCGTGAAGGCGAACAGCAGATCGTCCATCTCGGCATTGGTCGGCTGCCGCTTGGTCACGACCTTGAGATCCGCGTGGGTCACGCGACCCATGTCGCGATCCTGCACCAGATAGCCGCCGGACAGCGTGCGCAGCGTCATGCCCGGCGACGTCGGATCGGGCATGGCGCTGGTCAGCAGCACGCGCAGATTTTTCTTGGCCGCGAGCACGGCGAGCGCTTCGGCATCGGCTTCGGGCGCGATCACCACCTCGGCAAACAGCTCGGCGACCTGATGCGACGTCGCGCCGTCGAGCTTCCGGTTGACCGCAATGATGCCGCCGAAGGCGCTGACCGGATCGCAGGCGAGCGCGCGGCCATAAGCCTCTTTCAGGTTGTTGCCGATCGCGACGCCGCACGGATTGGCATGCTTGATGATGGCGACGGCCGTCTCGGAGAATTCGGCGACCAGCTCGAAGGCGGCGTCGGCGTCGTTGAGGTTGTTGAAGCTGAGCTCCTTGCCCTGGATCTGGCGCGCGGTGGCGACGCCGGGGCGCGCTGCACCCGGTCCCAAGGCGCCGGTATAGAAGGCGGCGCGCTGGTGCGGGTTCTCGCCGTATCGCAGCAACTGGCGCAGCTCGCCCGCGGCGATGATGCGCCGCGGGAACAGGTCGCCGCGCTCGCCGGCCATCCATTGCGCAATCGCCGCGTCATAGGCGGCGGTGCGCGCATAGGCCGTGCCGGCCAGCCGCCGGCGCAGCGCCAGCGTGGTGGCGCCGTCATGCTTCGCCATCTCATCCATGACCGACTGGTAGTCGGCCGGCTCGACGATGATGGCGACGAAATCGTGATTCTTGGCTCCGGCGCGAATCAGCGCCGGCCCGCCGATGTCGATGTTCTCGACGCAGTCGTCGAAGGTTGCTCCTTTGGCGACCGTCGCCTCGAAGGGATAGAGGTTCGACACCACGAGGTCGATCGGCTGAATGCGGTGCTGCGCCATCGCGGCCATGTGCTCGGCCGCGTCGCGCCGGCCGAGGATGCCGCCATGGATCAGCGGGTGCAGCGTCTTGACGCGCCCGTCCATGATCTCGGGGAAGCCTGTATGCGCCGAGACGTCTTTGACGGCCAGGCCCGCGTCGCGCAGCGTCTTGGCGGTGCCTCCGGTCGACAAGAGCTCGACGCCGCGCGCGGCGAGGAAGCGGCCGAGTTCGATCAGACCCGACTTGTCGGAAACCGAGAGCAGGGCACGGGAGATCTTGTGCAAGCCGGCCATGAGGAGATCCACGAGCGAACGGGCAGAGGCGGGACTTCATGCCTACCGGCTCGGCGCCGCGGGCGCAAGCCGGCGGTTTGCCGCATTGCAGGCGCTTGATTGGACTTAAGTTCCCGCCGCGCGCCGCTCGTCCTGGTTGCCGCGGTATTCCGGCACCAGCCGCTGAATCATCTGCAGAGTCGTTTCGGTGCGCCGCGCCTTGGCCGCCTCGGCCAGCTCGTCGAGGGCGCGCGCGAGCACGGCATGGTCGGCGGTGCGCGGCCGCGCGAGCTGGATCGATTTGTTCGCGGTCGGTATCGGCGATTCGCCGTCGTGGAACAGGTCCTCGTGCAGCTTTTCGCCGGGCCTGAGGCCGGTGTAGACGATCTCGACGTCCTTGCCCGGCTGAAGTCCCGCAAGCCGGATCATCTGGTGGGCGAGATCGAGGATGCGAACGGGCTCGCCCATGTCGAGCACGAAGATGCCGCCGCCGGCGTCGAGGCCGTCGCCCAGAACCGAAGCCTGAAGCACCAGCTCGACCGCTTCACGCGTGGTCATGAAATAGCGCGTCATGTCGGGATGCGTGACGGTCAGCGGCCCGCCGCGCGCGAGCTGGCGCTGGAAGATCGGCACGACCGAGCCGGTCGAGCCCAGCACGTTGCCGAAGCGCACCGTGACGTAGCGCGTGCCGGGCCGATTGCTCGAGCGCCGTTCCAGAATGTCGAGCGACTGGCAATAGGCTTCGGCCAGACGCTTGGAGGCGCCCATCACGCTCGACGGGTTGACTGCCTTGTCGGTCGAGATCATGACCATGGCCTTGACGCCGTGCGCGCGGCACGCATCGGCCATGTTGCGTGTGCCGATGGCATTGGTCAGGACGCCCTCGTTCGGGTTGGCCTCGATCATCGGCACGTGCTTGTAGGCGGCGGCGTGGAAGACGAGCTCCGGTGCCTCCTGCTTCATCATCTGATCGACGCTGACCCGGTCGCTGACGTCACCCAGCACGGCGTGTCGGTCGAGCCCCGGGTGGCGCTCGCCGATCTCCAGATCGATCTGCCAGAGCAGAAACTCGGACTTGTCGACCATGATGAGGCGTGACGGCCCGAGCGCAGCGATCTGGCGCGTCAGCTCACCGCCGATCGTGCCGCCGGCGCCGGTGATCAGCACGCGGCGGCCGCGCACCATGTTGGCGACGGATTCGCGGTCGAGCACTGCCTGTGGGCGTCCGAGCAGATCCTCGACGGCGATGGGCCTGACCTCGATGCGGTCGCCCTGCTGGGCCTGGAAGTCGGTCAGCCTGGGCATGCGCGCAAGCGTGAGCGCCAGCCGGTCGCATTGCTCGACAAGCGCGCGCATGCGCGCCCCGTCGATGCGCTCGGAGGTGACGATCACGCGCTGCGGCCGCTCGCCGGCGCGTTCGAGCCGCGCGCACACCTCGGGCAGCTCGTCGATCGTGCCCATCACCTCGACGTCGCGGATGACCCGGCCGATGCGGCGTTCGCGATCGTCGATCAGGCCGACGACGCGGTAGGGCGCGCTGCGGCTGCGCGCCATCTCGCGCATGAACAGCTCGGCCTCGTCGCCGGCGCCGATCAGCAGCACGGGCACGCGCATCGCCGTGTCGCGCTCGAACACGGCGTGTATGTGACGTTCCTTGAAGATGCGGTAGAGCAGACGCGGGCCGGCCAGCAGCGCCGTCAGCACGAAGGTATTGATGATCACCGTCGAGCGCGGGAACGCCTCGAGGCGGTTGATCAGGAACAACGTGACCAGGAACACGAGATTGGCGAGCGCCGCGGCCTTGGCAATGCGCACGACATCGTGGATGGCGGCATAGCGCCAGATCGACGCGTCGAGCCGGTAGAACCAGAAGAAGACAGCCGAGGTCACGACGAAGAGCGCCGTGCCGCCGATCACGACCTGATCCGAATATTCGAAGATCCGGTTGCCGAGCCGGATGAACAGCGACAGCAAGAACGCCACACCGGCCATGACGACGTCATGGCCCAATGTGGCGAGCGATCGCGATGTCAGTCGGGCACTCAAGCCGTGATTTCCTCCGAACGGAGCGGTGAAGAATCTAGCACATATTCTGCCGCGAGAGGCATGCCGGCTGCCTAGCCGAGCGGCTTTTCCAGGATGACTTCATAGGCCCGGAAACCGCAATCGTCGTAGCAGGCCAGCGCCTCGGCATTGGTTGCCTTCGAGCAGATGCGGATGCGCCGGCAGCCGCGCCGCCGCATCTCGGTCGCGACCGCATCGAGCAGGCGGCGCGCCACGCCGCGCCGCCGCGCCTCGGGCGCGACATAGATGTCGGAAACATAGGCATGATGCCGCGCTTCGTCGCGCAGCAAGGGGTCGCTGTCTTCGTCGACCCAGGCGCAGGCGAAGCCGACCGCCCGATCGCCGTCGCGCGCCACCAGGATCAGGCCGTTTCGTTCGGCGACCCGGGCCAGGATGCGCTCGGTGTAGCTCGCCTTGATCTCCTCGCCGGTCCTGAGCGCCGGGACCAGGACCCGCTCATGCTCCTGAATCGCCGCGGCGAAATCGACGATGGCAGCGTGGTCGGCAGGTCGATAGGGCTCAATGCGGTACATGCGCGGCCGGGAAACTCGTGGCGGCGCGACTGTAGCCGATCAGGCTAGGGTCGTCGCGCGCCGAGGTAGAGCAGCAGTGCGGCGACCACCGCGGCGGCGGCCACCAGCGAGGGCCAGGTCCGGTCCAACGCCCACAGCGCCAGCGCGATCAGCAGCGCATTGGCGCCGGAGATCATTAGGACGACGCGCGCATGGCTCAGCCCGCTCAGCACGGCGCGCTGATACCAGTGCTCGCGGTGCGCTTCCCAGACCCGCTCGCCGCGCGTCAGCCGGCGCAGCAGCACGATCGTCGCGTCGGCCGCATAGTAAAGCGGCAGGATCAGCGCCGGTCCCAGAGCGCCACGCGCCGCTGCGTCGAGCAGGAGCCATCCGGCGAGAAAGCCGAGCGGCACGCTGCCGACGTCGCCGAGAAAGACGCGCGCGGGATGCCAGTTCCACACCAGGAAGCCGATGGCGGCCGCGGCCAGCATGAGGGCGGGGAGGCCGTCGCCGAGCGACAGGCCATAGGTATCCGCCGAGGATGCGACCAGGAACAGGCCGAAGCCGATCGCGGCCGTCTCGGCGCCGGTGATGCCGTCGATGCCGTCCATGAAATTGTAGAGGTTGATGAACCAGACCCAGGCGAGCACGCCGAGTCCGATGTCGAGCCAGGGTGGGACCCAGCCCTGCAGGATCGGTCCCGGCAGCAGGAACATGCCGAGCGCGGCCGCGCCGCTGTGCGCGGCCAGTCGCGGCAGCGCCTGAAGCGTGCGCATGTCGTCGACCCAGGAAACGAGCGCGAGCAGGAAAGCGAGCGCCGCGGCGGTCGCCAGTTTCCACAGCTGTCCCGTGGCGTGGCCATAGATGACCAGCGCAGGCAACAGCACGATCAGGACGCCGATGCCGCCGCCAACCGGCGTCGGCACGGCGTGGCTCGAGCGCTCGTTCGGCTGGGCCAGGATCTGCCGGCGCCGGAGCTGCATCAGAACCAGCCAGACGGCCAGAACGGTGAGAGCGAAAATGGCGAAGGCGACGAACCAGAGCGGCGACATCGGGTGCTATCGCTGCAAAACGTTCTTTTCACCCCGAGCCTCGGGCGAAGCCCGGTTCGCCCTGGTGCGAAGGGTGGGGACGTCGTCATGTGGCGAGCGTGCAGAGAGCTGTCGCGCGCCGGTACTGCGGAGTCGTCCACGTCCTTCGCAGCCGGTTGAGCGAGAGTTCCACCGCTGCTCAGGACGAGCATATCGAAACGTGACGCTCACCCGGCTTTGCCCTCGCGCTTGAGCGCCCATTTGACGAGCGCGCCCCGGCCCGCGAGCTCGCCGGCGACGACGATCTGCTGGGTGCGCCGGATGTCGCCGGCATGGCCGAGATAGATGTCGTCGGCGAGCGCCAGGCTGCCGCCTCGCGCGCGCATGCGCCAGCCCTGGCCGCTCGGCAGGCGCAGCAGGATCGACTCGCCGTTCTGGATCAGCGAAGCCTGCACCTTGGGGTGGAGATGGAAGCGGAGCGCAAACGCCTTGCCGCCGGCGCCCGACAGCTGATCCTCGCCGCGCAGATCGTCGCCAGCGGCCGACAGGTAGAGGCGCCGACGATGAGTCAGGCCGAAGGGCAGGAGATAGCCGTCATGGGCGGCATCGACCCAGATGTTGCCGTCGGTCTCGCTGCGCGACACCTCGATCGGCCGCGCGCGGCGGCCCAGATGTCCGTCGCGGTGGATCTCGGAGGAGTTCGTATCGTCGACCACCAGTGTCGAGTGAGCGGCGGTGGCGCGCGCGGCGGTCTGCCACTCCGCGCGATCGGCAGCGCCTGCGCCGCAATTGCCGATCAGCCGCTCGCGGCCGATGCTCAACTCGAAGCTGAGCGTGCCCGAATGCGCCACAGCGTCGACCGCAATCGGCGCGCCGACATCGACGATGACCAGCGCGCGTCCCGCCGCGAGACGCTGGAAGCCCGTGTCCGGCAGTGCTGCCGGCGTGCGCCCGCGCGATTCGGCGAGCGCGATCGCCGCCTCGACCGCGGCGGCATCGCCTTCGTCGCTGCCGTTGAACAGCGCGAGACCACCATCGCCATGGCGGAACAGACGGAGCGCCGTCACCATGCGCTCGATCGCGCCTTTGAGCGTCTCCGGCACGTCGTGCTTGCCGACGCGCAGTGCGGCGCGCAGATCGATCAGCATGCGCAGGCCGACGAGCTGCATGGCGGGACTGCGCGAGATATGCCCGCCGTCGGGCAGCACCTGACGCGTGACCTCGCGCTCGATCAGCCGCGGCAGATCGCGCACCAGCCGCGCGCCATCGGGCAGCGCGACCGAGGCGGCGACCAGCCCCTTGAGCGCCGCCAGGCGGCCGATGCCGTCGGGAGCCCGGGTCAGCGCGCGCGCGAGGTGCCGCGCCTGGCGCGCAATGCTGTCGAACAGGCGCGCCCGAAACGCGTCATCGGCGCTCTCGCAGAAGAATGTGTACTGCCCCGTCCAGGCCGAGATGCGCCGGCCAACGAGATCGGGACGCCACGCCTCGGCATGCCAATTGGCATAGCGGTCGAGCCACAGGCCGATGAGCTGGCGCGCCCGCTGGCGCGCCACGTCGCCTGACATGGCGGCCAGGTCGCGCAACCAATCGAAGGATTGCAGCTCCGCGGTCCACGCCGCACCCGCATCGCCGGGTCGCCAGAGAGCACGATCGAGCTCGTCGGGCTGGATCTGGATCGTTCGGCCGGCGAAGCTGAATTCGCCGCGCAGCAGCGCCTGGCCGCGCGACATGCTGCCGGCCCACGGATCGGGTGGCACGGCGACGAGGCCGGACGGCGGCTTGCCGGCGATGACCAAACGGTAGAGCGGGCTTGCGTACCAGAGACCGCGGACACCCTCTCCCATCAGTCCGCCTCGGAAGCAGTTCAGGCCGCGACGCCGCGCAGGCGGCGGATGTTGTCGGCGTAACGCGGCGCCCCTCCTGCGAAGCTGGCGGTCCCGGCGACCAGCACGTCGGCGCCGGCGGCAACTGCGCGCGCCGCCGTCTCGGCATTGATGCCGCCATCGATCTCGAGATCGATCGCGCGACCGCTTGCGTCGATGCGCTGGCGCAGCGCGCGCACCTTGTCGAGCTGATGAGCGATGAAGCTCTGGCCGCCGAAGCCGGGGTTGACGCTCATCACGAGAATGAGATCGAGATCGCCGATCAGGTAGTCGACCACCTCGGCCGGCGTGCCGGGGTTGAGCGACAGGCCAGCCTTCTTGCCGAGCGATTTGACGAGCTGGATGGTGCGATGGACATGGGGACCCGCTTCGGCGTGGACCGTGATGATGTCGGCGCCGGCCTCGGCGAAGGCCGGCACATAGGGATCGACCGGCTCGATCATGAGGTGGACGTCGAACGGCAAAGTCGTGTGCGCGCGCAACGCCTTCACCACCGCCGGCCCGATCGTGATGTTGGGCACGAAATGGCCGTCCATGACGTCGACATGGATATAGTCGGCGCCGGCCGCGGCGATCGCGCGGACCTCATCGCCCAACCGGGCGAAGTCGGCCGACAGGATCGACGGCGCGATACGCGTCTTTTGCTGCATGAAGCCTAGGTAACAGCTTCGCCGAGTCGTCGCAAGCAACCGCAGGCCGCGCGTCGGGACCGGCGCGAATCGGTGGGCTCAGCCGGGCGGGCGGCCCCGCGCGGAGCGCTGTTCCGGCAGAACTGAGCCGACTCGGGTCGGCTGATTCGGTCGATCCCGGCGCTTTAGGACTGCAGATACTCCTGGAAGCACTCGTCGACCGAGACTCGGCGGCTGGTCAGCCCGGCGCGGTATGCCTGCTCGCAGAAGGCGTCCATCTCGTGGCGCGCCTTCTCGAGGCCGTGGGGATGGAAATCCGCGCCGAACACGGCCGCCGTCTCCTCCATCTCCATGTCGAGCCAGGGAGACACATAGGGGAAGTTGCGCTGCGTCGCGACGAAGCGATCCTGGCAGCGCACGAACGCGTCGGTCAGGCTGCGTGCGATCCACGGATTGGTCACCCAGGCGTCGCGCTTGACGATCATCAGGTGCTGCGGCGGGAAGCAGCGCGTCGTGCGGAAATAGTCGCGCTCGACCGTGCGGCAGTCCGGGAACAGGCGGATGATCGGCCCCTCGGTCGGGTGATAGCGTCGCGGCCGCGGCGGGCTGTAGATCGCATCGAGTTCGCCGGCGATCAGCATCTCCGACAGGAAGCGCCCCTTGTCCGGCGCGTTGATGCCCTTGGGCAGGGGAGCCGCGTGGGTGTAGGCAGTCGGCGTGTCGATGTCGCCGATCCACCATTGCAGGGAATCGATCGGCACGCCGATGTGGTTCAGGAAATGGCGGTACCAGACCGAGCCGCTGGCGACCCAGTTGTACATCCCGATGCGTTTGCCCTTGAGGTCCGCAGCTTGCTTGATCGGGCCGCCCTTGCGCACGTAGAGATCGCGCGCCGTGAAGTTGCGCAGCACGAAGATCGGCAGGCCGACCATGCTGCGATCGCCCTGGTCGATTCGCCGGACATGACCGGCAACCGAGCCCTCGCCGCCATGGACTGCGGGATCGTGGATCGCCCGGCGCAGCATCTCCGCACGCGTCGGCCACGATCCGAGGCTGCCATGGACGAGGGTGAGATCGATTCCGTCGGGCCGGACCTCGCCCAGCGCCAGCGGCGTCACATGCGCATAGTCGGCGCAGGTCAGAGCGAGCGGCAGATTGGCCATGGCGCGCTCAGACCCGGACGTTTTCGGCTTCGACCGGCTTGCGTTCGGTCATGTTGAAGCGGCCGTCATAGATCGGTCGTCCACCGGTTGTCGGCCCCGGATACTGCACGAACAGCATCAGCCCGCCGGTCTCGGTCGACAATGGCTCCTCGAAATGCGGATCGGGATGGAACACCATCGTGCCCGGTCCGATCACGCGCTCACCGATCTTGAACGTGCCTTCGAGCACGTACCAGACTTGCGCGAAGTCGTGGCGGTGGCGCGGATGATGGGAGCCGGGCTCGTAGCGCACCAGGCCGGCATTGGGCTCCGTCGGCCGCTCCGGCCGCGGATGGAGCAGCATCTTGCTGTGCTGCCCCGGCCAACGGAGGATCTCCCAGGGCTGCTCGTCGATGTGCCGATATTCGGGCGGATTGTCCTGTCGCTTGTCCGGGCGCGTTTCGGGCATCGCTCGCTCCTGATGTTGGCCGCAGCCAGCGATCCTAGTCTGCCCTGCGCGTCACCTCAACGCGATGCCGGACGGCCGAGAAGAGCTACCCGGCGCGGCGCAAGCGTGCCGCGAAGAAGCCGTCGAGGCCGCCGAGCTCGGCCTGATGATTGGGCAGGGTGCGCAGATACCCCTCGGGCGTCACCGCTTCGGGCAAGCCGGGCACCGAAACGGGCTCGACGACGACGGGCGCGCCGGCAGCGAGCAGTGCTCCGATGCGTTTGGGTCCTTCTTCCGCCTCGAGCGAGCAGGTCGAGAACAGAATGATCCCGCCGGGCTTGACCATCTCGATCGCGGCCAGCAGCAGGCGATCCTGCACACTCGCGAGCTTGACGACGTCGTCAGGTGACTTCAGCCAGGGGATGTCTGGATGGCGGCGGATCGTGCCGGTGGCGCTGCAGGGCGCGTCGAGCAGCACGGCGTCGGCCGGCTCCGAGGGGCGCCACACCGCCGCATCGGCGGCAACCAATTGCGCGGTCAGCGCGGTGCGCGCGAGGTTGGCGCGCACGCGGGCGAGGCGCTTGTCCGTCCGGTCGACGGCGGTGACGCGTGCGCCGGCGGCAGCGAGCTGGAGCGTCTTGCCGCCCGGTGCCGCGCACAGGTCGATGACCGCGCGGCCAGCGACCTCGCCGAGCAGCCGCGCCGGCAGCGCGGCGGCGGCATCCTGCACCCACCAGGCGCCCTCGGCATAGCCTGCGAGCTCGCCGACCGGGCCGGCTTGGCGCAGGCGGATCGTGCCGGTCGGCAGCAGCGCGCCGTTGAGGCGGTCAGCCCAGCCGGGCGCGTCGTCCTTCACGGTGAGATCGAGAGGCGGCTCGGCCAGGTGCGCGGCCGCCACCGCGCGCGCTACGGCCTCGCCATAACTTGCTTGCCAGGAGTCCCACAGCCAATCCGGCGTGTTCAGCCGCGCTGCATCCTGCGCGACGATCCGCTCGGCACCCTCGCGCGTGACGCGGCGCAGCACGGCGTTGACCAGGCCTTTGTGGCCCTCGAAACCGGCATGGTCGACGAGCTCGACCGAGCTGTGCACGCCGGCATGGGCGGCCGTGCCGAGGAACAGCAGCTGGGTCATGCCCAGGCGCAGCACGTCGCGCACGGAGGCTGCGCGCGCCGGCAGCGGCGAGGTCAGCAGCGCATCGATCAGCGCGTCGATCTGGCCGAGGCGACGCAGGCAAGTGGCGACGATCAGCCGGGCGAACGCACGGTCGCGCGCCTCGAGCGCGCCGAGCCGGCCATGGCTCTCGAGCGCGGTATCGAGCGGACGCTTGCGACGAATGACGTCGACGAGAAGTTCGAGTGCGACCGCGCGGGCTGCGAGCGGTTCGGCTCCTGTGCTCAACTCCAGGGCCGCGCGCGGCCGCGCTGGGCACGCGCCGGCGCGCCGATGCCGCCGCCCAATCCGCCCCCTCGGGCGCGCATGGCACGGTCCCATTCCTGCGACAGCGCGCGCAGCGCGGCGACGCGATTGGCCGTCCTGGGATGGGTCGAGAACAGGTTGTCGATGCCGCCGCGGTGCAGGGGATTGATGATGAACATGTGCGCGGTCGCCGGATTGTTCTCGGCCTGGTGGTTGTGCGCGTAGTGGCCGTAGGCCTCGATCTTCTCGAGCGCCGAGGCGAGCCATTCGGGATTGCCGCAGATCTCCGCGCCGGTGCGGTCGGCCGAATACTCGCGCGTGCGACTGATCGCCATCTGCACGAGCGCCGCGCCGAGCGGGGCCAGGATCACCAGGATCAGGCTGCCGACGACGCCGAGCGGATTGCGATTGCCGCCCTGGCCGCCGCCCATGAACATGCCGACATTGGCGAGCATGCTGATCGCGCCGGCGATCGTGGCGGTGATGGTCATGATCAGCGTGTCGCGGTTGCGGATGTGCGCGAGCTCGTGGGCGAGCACGCCCGCGACCTCTTCGTGGCTCATGCGGTTGAGCAACCCGGTCGACACGGCGACCGCGGCGTTCTGCGGGTTGCGTCCGGTGGCGAATGCGTTGGGCTGATCGCTCTCGAAGACGTGGACGCGCGGCATCGGCAGCTCGGCGCGCTCGGCGAGCTGCTCGACGATGCCGACCAGTGCCGGGGCGGAGGCCTTGTTGACCTCCTGCGCGCCGTACATCGACAGCACCATCTTGTCCGAGTTCCAATAGGCGAACAGGTTCATCACGACGGCGATGCCGAGCGCGATCAGCATGCCTTCCGGTCCGCCGATCAGGAATCCGAGCACTCCGAACAGCGCCGTCAGAGCGGCGAGCAGAAGTGCCGTGCGAGCGTAGTTCATAGGCGAATGTGCCTTTCAGCGAGTGTCCCGCTGGCCAAGCCATCCGGGCAAGCAGCCATTAGGTATGTCGGCCCGGTCGGCTCTTCAAGCGTACATTGGGCGCAGACGGGCCCGCGCTTGCCGCCCTGCCGTATCGTGCCATATTAGCCGGCATGAGCACCCAGCAACCCAAGCCCGCACCCGAACCGGCCGACGAAGCCGGTCAGCCCCCGCGCGCCAAGAAGCCGGAAAAGACCCCGGTCGAGATTGGCGGCCCGAAGGGTCCGGAGCCCACTCGCTACGGCGATTGGGAGCGCAACGGTCGCTGCAGCGACTTTTGACCGAGGCCGGATCCTGAATGCGCGCCGTGCTGTGCACGAGCTGGGGCGAGCCCTCGGGCCTCACCGTCGGCGAGGTTCCCAAGCCCGAACCGGGAACAGGGCAGGTGCGCCTCAGGGTTCACGCGGCCGGCGTCAATTTCGCCGACACGCTGCTGATCGCCGGCAAATACCAGGACAAGCCGGAGCTGCCCTTCGTGCCGGGCATGGAGGCGGCCGGCGTGGTCGACGCGGTCGGACCGGAAGTCAGCCATCCGAAGCCGGGCACGCGCGTGCTGGCGCTGACCGAGCGAGGGGCCTTCGCCGACTTTGCGTTGGCGCGCGCCATGGATTGCTTCGCCATTCCCGACACCATGCCGTCCGACATCGCCGCCGGATTCCCGGTGACCTACGGATCGGCCCATGGCGGGCTCGACTGGCGCGCCCATCTGCGGCCGGGTGAGACCTTGCTCATCCACGGGGCGGCCGGCGGCGTCGGGCTGGCAGCCGTCGAGGTCGGCAAGGCGATGGGCGCGAGCGTGATCGCGACGGCAGGCGGGCCCGAGAAGCTCGCGATCGCCAAGGCGCACGGCGCCGATCATGTGATCGACTATGCGCGCGAAGACATCCGCGCCAGGGTGAAGGAGATCACTGGCGACCGCGGCGCCGACGTGATCTTCGATCCGGTCGGCGGCGATGCCTTCGACGCCTCGCTCCGCTGCATCAACTGGGACGGCCGCATCGTGGTGGTAGGCTTCGCCGGGGGGCGCATTGCGCAGGTGCCGGCCAACATCCTGCTGGTCAAGAACATCGCGGTCATCGGCCTCTACTGGGGCGCCTACCGCCGGCGCGAGCCGGAGCGGATGGCGCGCTCGATGGCCCGGCTGCTCGACTGGTACGCCGAGGGCAGGCTGAAGCCGCATGTCTCGCACCGGCTGGGCTTGGCCGAGGCCGGTCCTGCGCTCGACCTGCTCAAGCAGCGCAAGTCGACCGGCAAGGTGATCCTGACGCCGGCGTCGTAGCCGGCATCTTCGGCTTGAATTTGCCGCAGATCATAATAGACTAGTTAACAGACTAGATAGAAAGACGTCATGGCCGAAATCGGTGCATTCGAAGCTAAGACGCAGTTCTCTCGGCTGCTGGCGCGGGTTGCCCGCGGGGAGACGATCACGATCACGCGGCGCGGCAAAGTCGTGGCCCTGCTGACCCCGGCACATCCATCCCATGATGTCGAAGCGGCGCGCCGAACGGCGGGTCGGCTGCGCAAGCTCGCCCGCAAGGTGAACCTGGGTCGTTTCGACTGGGACGAGTGGAAAGCCTACCGGGACCAGGGCAAGCGATAGGTCAATGCAGTGGCTGCGCTCGTGCTCGATGTGTCCGTCGCTCTGTCCTGGCTCATGCCCGATGAACGTCCTGCGGGCGGTGGACGGTCGCTTGACCGCGTCATAGCCGGTGGCGGCCTCGTTCCGAGCCTATGGCCGATCGAGATCGGCAATGCGCTCCTCGTCGCCGGCAGGCGACGTCGCGTTTCGACGTCGAACCGAACGCTGTTTCTGCGCGAGTTGGCCGCCCTACCGATCACTGTCGACGATGAGACGCCGTCCAGGGCCTGGACAGATTCGCTGTCTCTTGCTGATCGCTACGGTCTGACGCTGTACGATGCAACCTATCTTGAGCTTGCGATGCGTTCGGGCTTGCCGCTCGCCACGCTCGACGATGCGCTGGCACAAGCCGCCCGACGCGCCAGCGTCGAAGTCCTCTAGCGGCAACGTCCTACCGGACTACTTGCCCGCTTCGCGCAGATAGAGGATCAGGTCGAGCGGCGGCGGCGGCACGGCGGTCTGCGTCAGTAGATCGTGCACCTGGCCGCGGTGATGGGTCTGGTGATTGAACAAATGCCCGAGCACGAAGCGCATCGGCGTGCGTTGCTCGCCGCCGGGCGACACGATCTGCCGGTAGGCGAGGGTTGAAGCCACGCGCTGCTCGGTCAGGCCGTCGACGATGGAAATGAGGCGTTCATCCTCGGCCTCCCTGGCCCGGCACAACTCGCTGAATACCACGTAGAGAATCTGGTTGAGCGCCGTGATGCCGGAATCTCTGCCGTCGATTCGCCCGAGCCAGATGCGGTCGCCGACCAGCAGGTGGTTGAGCGCGCCGAGGATCGATTTGAAGAAGGCCGGTCGCGCCTTGCGGTACTCCTCGTCCGGCAGTTGCGCGCAAGCGGCATAGAGCCGGCGGTTGGCCCACTGGTTGTAGCGCGCGAAGGTCCGAAAGTAGTCGAGGGTCATCGCGGGCTGCCCTCTTCGGTGATCGGCACGTGGCCGGGCTGGCTGCGCACGCGCTCGAGCCAGGCGCCGATCTTAGGATAGCGCTTGAGGTCGAAGCCACCCTCGCCGGCGACATGGGTGTAGGCATAGAGCGCGATATCGGCGACCGAATAGCGTCCGCCGGCGAAAAAGTCGTGGCGCGCCAGATGGCGCTCCATGACGTCGAGCGCAGCGTAGCCGCCGCGCTGCTTATCGGGCAGTTGGGCCTTGCGCTTGTCGTCGAGCACGCCCGGGAAATGCAGCCAGAAGCGCGCAACCGCGATGTAGGGCTCGTGGCTGTACTGCTCGAAGAACATCCATTGCAGCGCCTGGGCGCGGCCGAGCCGGTCGCCCGGCGCGAAGCGCGAGCCCTCGGCGAGATACCAAAGGATGGCGTTCGACTCGGGCAGGGCTTCGCCCGTTTCGAGCACCAGCGTCGGAATCTTGCCGTTGGGATTGACCTTGAGAAAGTCCGGCGTGCGCGTCGCGCCATTGAGGATATCCATCTCGGTCCGCGCGAACGGCATGCCGAGCTGCCAGAGCATGAGGCGGACCTTGTACGCATTGCCGGACGACAGCATGTCGTAGAGGTGCAGCATGTCTGATTCTCCCCGGTTCAGCTT
Organism: Alphaproteobacteria bacterium; assembly: GCA_016869645.1. Lineage (GTDB taxonomy): Bacteria > Pseudomonadota > Alphaproteobacteria > SHVW01 > SHVW01 > SHVW01. The sequence goes on along the minus strand of VGDO01000004.1, from coordinate 35,995 downwards.
GCGACGCGCCGGCCGCGCCAGCCGTCAATCGAGTAGATGACGAGCGCCGTCCAGATGCAGGCAAACGTAATGAGATGCGCCTCGGTCAAGGGCTCGCCATAGACGAACACGGCGAGCACGAAATGGCCCGACGGGCCGATGTACTGCAGCAATCCGATGGTGCTGAGACTGAGGCGCTGCGCCGCCTCGTTGAAGAACAGCAGCGGCAACACCGTCGCGACGCCGGCAAGCGGCAGCAGGAGCTGGATCGACAGGTCGCGCGCCGGCAGTGCGGCGCTGGCGTCGGTCGACAGCCATGCCAGGTATCCGATGCCGAAGGGCAACACGATGAGCGCCTCGGCGGTCAGGCCCTCCAGCGCGCCCACCGGCACCACCTTGCGGATGAGGCCGTAGATGCCGAAGTTGAGCGCGAGGCACAGCGCGATCCACGGCAGATGGCCGAGATGCCAGGTCAGGTTGGCGACGCCGATGGCGGCCAGCGCGACCGCGACCCACTGCCACGGACGCAGCCGCTCGGACAGGAAGACCAGGCCGAGCATGACGTAGAACAGCGGATTGATGTAGTAGCCGAGGCTGGTGTCGATCAGGCGGTCGGTGTTGATCGCCCAGATGTAGACCAGCCAGTTGGCGGCCAGCAGGGCGCTCGTCACGCAGAATATGGCGCGGCGCCGGCGGTCGGCGAAGATCGCCCATACCGATGCCCAGCGCGCCGCCGTGCGCAACAGCAGGGCGCAGAGCACGGCCGACCAGACGATGCGATGGGCGAGCGTCTCGAAGGCGGGGACGCTCTGGATCAGCTTGAAGTAGACGGGAACGCCGGCCCACAGACTGAAGGCCGCGATGCCATAGGCCAAGCCGACCGTGGACTGATCGCCGGCTCCAGAGCTGTTTGGCGCGGGGCCGGGTTCGCTCGCTTGCGCCAACCAACTCCTCATGAAGCGCTGGGGGCATAGAGCGGGCGCCGCATTCGCCTGGTTGCCATGAGGCAGGTGGGGGGTGACCTGCCTGGAGGGAAGCCGGCAGGGAATATCCGGCTGGGCTCAATGAATGCGGCGCCCGACTCTATCCCGGCCGTTCTAGGCACGCCAGAACGGCTTGGCTGCTTCCTGCAAGATGTCGGCCCGCGACAGGCCGAGATCGCGCAGCTCGTGGTCGGCCATGGTGGACAGGTACTGCCGTTCGGCGGCGCGCTCCTGCCAGAGCAGCAGACGCGCCACGAGGGCGCTGATGAACCCGCCCGTGCCGCGGGCGACGTGGCGGCCGTGGAGTGCGATGATCTTGGTGGTCATGTCATATCTCCCGTGCAGATCGTTGCGTAGCGCGACCGCGTGCGACCGAGGTCGTCCGCCGTGAAGGCGATGCCGAAATCGGCCCGCGTCATGCCGATGTCGCGCAGCGTGTGATCGCTGAGTTCGGCCATGCGGTGGCGCTCGAAGGCACGCTCCTGCCAAGCAAGCAGGGCGCCGAACATCCGGCTCAGCAGTCCAGTCCGAATCGGGGTCCAGCTTTCACAGGTGGCTGCCCAACCGGCATGGGGGCCGGGCCGCGGGGCGCCGGTCAGGGTGAAACTCATAGTCGGATCTCCAATTTTTCCTGGTGTGAGCAGGGCTTGATCGGGCCGACCAAGCTCTTTGTTGGACAGATAGTTATGTTGAATTCGGGGGTGCGACAAACGATCTTTCTTGCTAATTCGCATAAGCAAAAATAATCTGATTGGATGGCTGCAAGGCTGCCCCCCCCTGAATGCGCTGCGCGTTTTCGAGGCGGCGGCGCGCCATCTCAGCTTTACGCGCGCCGCGCAGGAGCTGAACGTGACCCAGGCGGCGGTCAGCCACCAGGTCAAGGCGCTTGAAGACTGGCTGGGACTGAAGCTGTTCCGCCGGCTCAATCGCTCTCTGCTTCTGACCGATGCCGGCCAAGCCTATCTGCCGACCGTGCGCGATGGCTTCCAGCGCCTGATCGACGGCACCGACCGGTTGCGCCGGCTGGAGCGCGGCGGCGTGCTCACCGTGACTGCGGTGGCGTCGTTCGTGGCCAAGTGGCTGATGCCGCGGCTCGGTCGTTTTCGCCAGCGCCATCCCGACCTCGACGTGCGCATGGTCGATTTCTCGCGCGAGGATATCGACATGGGCATCCGCTACGGCGGCGGCGGATGGCCGGGTCTGCGCATCGACCACCTGCTGTCGGAGGATGTGTTCCCGGTGTGCAGCCCGCGTCTGCTCGAGGGCATGCATCCGCTCACCCGCCCGGACGATCTGCGCCATCACACGCTGTTGCATGACGACATGCGCGAAGACTGGCGCATGTGGCTGATGGCGGCTGGCGTCGAGGGCGTCGACCCGACCCGCGGACCGGGCTTCTCTCAGTCGAGCATGGTCGTGCAAGCCGCCATCGAGGGCATGGGCGTGGCGCTCGGACGCTCGGTTCTGGTCGCCGAGGACCTCGCGGCGGGCCGCCTGGTCAAGCCGTTCGACGTCAGCCTGCCGACCCGCTACGGCTACTACGTCGTCTGTCCGCCGACGACGGCCGACCGGCCGAAGATCACCGCGTTTCGCGAATGGCTGCTCGAAGAGGCGCGCGACACCGCGAAGATGTAGGCTGGATCGTGATCCCTCCGCGTTGAATCGCGACGCGATCCGGTGTGGGGCGTGACAATCACGATCCCTCCTGTAGAAGTCGGGGGCGATTCACGTTTCTCATTGAAACGCTGCTTCGATGAGAAACGATCGCCCCCTTAGGAACTGGCGCTTCTTGGCGCCTGGCCCACGGCCAGGTCTTCCCACAACATGACGCGATTGCGGCCGCCGGCCTTGGCAGCATAGAGCGCCTTGTCGGCGTGTTCGAGGATCGTTGCCAGCGACGTCTCGCGCTCGATCGCGGCGACGCCGAACGAGCAGGACAGCCGGACGTTGCGCGTATCATCCAGGTTGATCGTGGTCTCCGACAGGTTCTGGCGCAGCCGGTCGATCACCGGGCGCGCCTGGAAGGAATCGGTGCCCGGCAGACAGAACAGGAACTCCTCGCCGCCGTAACGGAACACGCTGTCATAGGGCCTGAGGTGGCTCTGGAAGAAAATCGCGATCTCGGCAAGCACCCGATCGCCCGCGCGGTGGCCGAGCCGGTCGTTGACCTGCTTGAAATGATCGATGTCGGCGATCACCAGCGCACAGGGCTGACGCGTGCGCACGGCGCGTTCGTGCTCGCGCTCGAGCTCGGCCATCATGGTCTGCCGATTGCGCACACCGGTCAGCGGGTCGAGATCCGACAGCGCGGCGCGGAACGCCTTCTCCAGCCGGCGGACCTGGCTGTTGAACGCATTGATCTTGTCGATCAGCGCATCGTACTCCTCGGCGGGAACACGATCGTCCTGCCAGGCGCGCTGGGCGAGCCAGCGCGCGTTGTCATGCATGGTCCGGTGCAGCTCGTCGAGCGTGCGGAATGCATTCTGGCCGATGATCGGATCCTCCTGGTGCAGGTCGAGCCAGGCGCCGAACCGGCACAGATAGTGCGCGTTCTCGGAAACCACGTCGCGCGGCGGCGCCAGCTTGCACACCGCCGAGCGGTGCCAGCGCTGCGCCCAGGCGATGTGGTCGGCGACGGCGTCTTCCAGCTCCGCCAGCACCGCCATGACCTCTTCGCGCGACGGCCCCGCGGCGATCGCCGCCGGCGCCGCGGCCTTGCCCGATTCCTGAACCATGCCGCCCCGTTTCGGACCGCCCGGCTGATCACACTGCTAATTCATCGCGAAAGCAAGGCATCCCCATGTTGCATAAATGCAACTAATCACGCTGCATTGCACAATACGCGGCTGTCGAACCTTGAAATGGCTCGGAACAGGGCCTAATTTGTGCATCGCAACATGAGCGGCCCGATCTGTTGCCTAGCCTTTTCGGGCGTTTCCTCCCTAAACTTGGGCCGCGGCAACGCGGCCCTTTTTTTGCGCTGCACCAGGAGGGGCGATGCCCATTACCTATGGCGAGTTCGAAAAGGTCGACATCCGGGTCGGCACGATCACCGAGGTCGAGCCGTTTCCCGAGGCGCGCAAGCCGGCCTACAAGCTGCGCGTTGATTTCGGGCCGGCGATCGGCATCAAGCGCAGCTCCGCGCAGGTGACCATCCACTACACGCCCGCCGACCTGCTCGGCCGCAAGGTCGCAGCCGTGGTCAATTTTCCGCCCAAGCAGATCGGCCCGATGATTTCGGAAGTGCTGGTGCTGGGATTTCCCGACGCCAATGGCGCCGTCGTGCTCGTCGGCGTCGATCGCGATGTGCCGAACGGCGGCAAACTGTTCTAGAAACCCAGTTTGAACGCCATCCGATCGCCGAGCCGATCCAGCCGCCCCGGAGCGCCGCGGATGTTGCGGTGGCGGTAGCTCGCGCGCTTGGCGGTGATGCGCAGGTGATCGTGATTGCGCATCCAGGCATCGACGCGTCGCTCGAATAGATTGTCGGCGAAGGCCGGATAGCGCGCCGAGGCAGGGTGGTCCTCGCCGTAGATCGGCGCGCGGAAATCGGCCGTCCGCACCAGGTAGCATTGATCGGAGAAGCCCTGACCGGTGAAGAACCCGTCATCCTCGGCGACCGACTCCGCGCGCGCTTCGTCGATGCGCCCGTTCCAGAGCGGGTTGGCGACCTTGATGCGGCGATCGGCGGTCATGCGCTGGATCGCCGAATCGATCCACCCCGGGCCGCGCGGCGGCATGGTATCGCCGGCAAAATGCAGCAGGAAATCGGTCGGGCAGAGATAGAGTGCCACCAGCTCGGCGATCGAATAGACATAGCCGCGGCCGAAGGATTCGGCCGTGACCTGGAAAAAGTCGAGGGCGGCGCGGGCATGGTCGGCGACCAGAACGAACTCGGTCAGCACGCCGCGCCGCACCAGGAGCTCGGCCGCGGCGATCACGGGGGCGGTGTCGTCGACATTGTTGATGTGGACGACGCGCCGCGCGAAGGGATAGCGGCATCGCCCGACCATGCGCTCGATGCGGTGCGTCAGCAGGAGCGCCTGCCAGTCCTCCCGCCAAACCTTGGTCTCGAATGTGACGGTCGTCATGCGCGCGCCATCAACGGGCCGGCGAACGGGCGCGCAGAATGTAGCGGTAGATGAACAGATCGCGAAAACGGCCGAACGTGACCATGTTCCAGAACTGGCGGTTGCGCTTGCCGTCCAATCCGTCGGGCGCGACCGCATCGATCGTCAGGCCGGCGCTGCGCATCAGGTGTTCGATGGTCTCCCAGGTGAAGAAACGCAGATGGGTGCGGTCCATGATGCCGTCGTCGCGATAGGTCCACCGTCCGGACAGCACGAGCGGCAGGACGACCTTGTAGAACCGCAGGTTGGGAATCGAGGCGATGACCGCGCCGCCCGGCCGCACCAGACGCGATAGGCGCGCCAACGCCGCCCAGGGATCGACGAGATGCTCGATCACGTCCAGGCACAGCAGCACGTCGATCGAGCCAGGTGTGAGACCGAGCTCGCACCGCTCGACATCGCCGACGACGAGATGGTCGAGCGAGCCGCGGGCGGCATCGGCCGCTTCGCCGTGCGTCTCGATGCCGGCGGCCCAGGCGCACAAGCCGCGTTCGCGCAGCAGGCGGATGGTGGCGCCCGTGCCGCAGCCCAGTTCGAGCACGCGCGCGCCGCGCATCTCCGCGGGCCACACGGCAAGGATGTCGGCGCGCGCATTGCCGTGTGGCCGGCGGAGTTGCCGGTCATCGCGCGACCCGATCGTCGAAGCCGGTTGTCGCCAGCGCCGGCTCGCCGCGCAGATAGGCGAGAGTGCCGGCGAAGCGCGCCCCGTCGCGCCGCCGCTTGGCGGTCTGGAAGGTCATGGCGTAGAGCACGGCCTTGAGGCCGTAAAGGGCAAGCCTGATCAGGCCGAAGCGTCGCCCGGCCGCCGCGCCGCGATGCTTGCCTTCCATGTAGGCGCGCGACCAGGCGAGATGCCAGAACCTCAGGCGGTCGAGCGCGGGGCTCGCGGGCGACGATCCACCGCTGATGTGACGCGCGCTGGCCGACGGCGCGACGATCAGGCTCCATCCGGCGCGTCGAAGCCGAAGGCACAGATCGTCGTCCTCGCAATAGAGAAAGATGGCGGGATCGAAGCCGCCGGTCTCCGCGATCGCCGACATACGGAGCAGCATGACCGCGCCGGCGACGTAGTCGATGCAGCAATCGCCGTCGGGCGGTGGCAGACCGTCGGGACCTTCGTGACGGTCGGCCAGCACCGGCCGCCGGCCGAACTCGACCGTGCCGGCGGGCGTCGTGATGCGCGGTCCGATCATCGCCGCACGAGGATAGCGGTCGGCGGCCGCTACCAGTTCCTCGACCGCGCCGGGTTCGATCACGGCGTCGGGATTGACGATCAGCACGAATTCCGTGGCGATCTGGGCCAGCGCCTGATTGCAGGCGCGGCCGAAGCCGACATTGGCCCGATTGCGGATGAGACTTGCGGTTGGTAGGGTTCGCGCGACGGCATCGGCAGTTTCGTCGAGGCTGGCGTTGTCGACGATGATGACGCGGGCGGCGCGGGTCAGCGCGCTGAGACAGTCGGCGATCACCGCTGCGCTGTCGTGAGCGACGACGACGGCTGACAGCCTCGGCCAGGGATCGCAATCGGGCATCGTCAGGTGGCGGCACCAGGTGAAGCAGTGACGCGCGGCCGCGCTGGCCGTCAATCTAGTCGCGCCAGATGAGAGCAGCAAGCCGGCGCGACCAGCAAGCTGCCGCGACCGGCGCCGCGGGGTGCGGATGACATGAGTGGCGGCACTGGCATCTCTCCAGACACTGGCATCTCCCCGGGCGTCTCCTACGTCGTCACGGTCTACAACAAGGCTCAGTTTCTGCCGGCGACCGTCGCCGCCTTGCTCAGCCAGGAAGGCGATTTCGCCCGCGAGTTCATCTTCGTCGACGACGGCTCGACCGACGGCTCCGCGGAGTTGCTGGCCGGGCTCACGCGCGGCGTCTCCGACGTGACGATTGTCCGGCAGGCGAACGGCGGACCGGCGGCGGCGACCAATGCGGGGCTCGCCCGCGCGCGGCTCGACTACATCAAGCCGGTCGACGGCGATGATCGCCTGCCGCCACCGGCGACGCGCTGGCTGCTCGAGGCGTGCACGCGCACGGGCGCCGGCGTCGCCTTCGGCGAGACGGTCAACGGCGATGCCGCGCCAAGCGAGCCGGCCGACGCGGCGATCTCGCTGCTCGCCGATCCGCTCGGCTTCCTGCTGCGCCGCGCGCATTTCGGGCCGAGCGCCATCCTGGTGCGCCGCGACCTGTTCGCCGCTGTTGGCGGCTGCGAGGAATCGATCTTCGTGCAGGACTATCTCATGCTGCTGCGCCTGGCGCGGCGCGCGGCATTCGTGCGCGTCGACGGCACGGTCTGCCTGGCCCCGGTCGACGTGCCGGGCCGGATCACCGAGAACCAGGCGCAGATCCTGCACGATCTCAACGCCGCGCTCGCGCGCTTCTGCGCGGAGACGCCCGGCCTCGCCTGGTCGGTCAAGCGCACGGCGCTGCGCCGCGCCGCGTTCCGCGCCTGGCACTGGGCGCGCCGGCGCGCCGGCGCGGGCATCGGCTCGCCGTCGTTCTGGCTCGCGGCTGCGAGCCTGTTGCCGGCGCTGTGGCCCGGGCCTTGGCCCTACGCGCCGATGCTGTCCGCGACCTGCGCGCCGTTCAGGAAGTTTGCCAGCATTCGCGTGCCCATCGGCAAGACAAGGCAGAGCTAGACCGGCAGGCGAACGCGCGCGCGCACCCCGCCGAGCGGCGAGCGCTCGAGCGTCACGTCGCCGCCGTGGCCGCGCATGATGTCGCGCGCGATGGTCAGGCCGAGGCCGGTGCCGCCGGTCGCGGCGTTGCGCGAGGCGTCGAGGCGCCGGAACGGCTTGAACATCTCCTCGCGGCGATCCTCCGGGATGCCCGGACCGTCGTCGTCGATGTCGATCTCGACCATGTGATCGATGCGCTGGGCGCTGACGATCACGCGGTCGGCGTAACGGCAGGCATTGTCGATCAGGTTGGAGATCACCCGCTTCATCGCCGTCGGCCGCGCTTCGACCGTGCCCGGATCGTCGATCCGAGCGGTGATCATGAAGCCGCCGCGCCGCGAGTGGGTGACGACGTCCTGGACGAGGCGCCCGATGTCGGTCGGTTGCGGCGGCTCGGTGCCTTCGCCGCGCGCGAAGGCGAGGTAGCCGTCGACCATGCGTTCCATGTCGGCGACGTCGCCGCGCAGCGCCTGGATCTCCGGACTGTTGCCGAGCATGGCGAGCTCGAGCTTCATGCGGGTCAGCGGCGTGCGCAGATCGTGGCTGACGCCGGCCAGCATCTCCGTGCGCTGGCTGATCTGGCGCTGGATGCGCTCGCGCATCAGGATGAAGGCCTGGGCCGCCTGGCGCACCTCGGTGGCGCCCTCGGGGCGGAAATTGGGCACGTCGCGGCCCTTGCCGAAGCTGTCGGCGGCGGCCGCCAGCCGCCGGATCGGCCGGATCTGGTTGCGCAGGAAGACGACGGCGACGGCGAACAGCACCAGCGAGGTGCCGACCATCCACATCAGCAGAATGTATGTGGTCGGGCTGAACAGCCGCTTGCGCGAGGTGAAGACGTTGAGCACGCCGTGCTGCAGCTGCACGTTGATCTCGATGTCGCGGTCGCGTGCGCTGGCCTGCAGGCGGAACGGCCGGTTGACCCGCTCGTCGAGCGCGCGCATCAGCGGCGGCTCGAGCACGCTATCGATATGCGAGGGTTCGTTCGGCAGGATGGCGCCGTCGGCCAGCGTCACGCGCATGTCGAGATGGCGGTAGGCCATGTCGAACAGCTGGTCGACCTCCTCCTCGGCGGCGATCATGGCCAGCGAATCGATGATGAAGGCGATGTCGCCGGCGATCGCGGCCGCCTGGCGGCGCGTGATCGCATCGAAGTGGCGGTCGAAGAACACGTAGCTGGTGACGACCTGGAGCAGGATCAGCGGCATGATCAGGATCAGCAGCGACCGCCCGAACAGTGTGCGCGGCAGGAGACGCTTGAGGATGTCCGCCACCGGGCCGTCCACGTCAGTCGCTCCTCAGCATGTAGCCTTTGCCGCGCACGGTGACGAGATAGCGCGGGAAGCGCGGGTCGGGCTCGACCTTGCGGCGCAGCCGCGTCATCTGGACGTCGACGGCGCGTGCGGCCTCCTCGCGTTCGTCGCTGGCCTCCTGGCGTGCAACCGCATTGTTGGCATTGCGCGCGAGCAGCGCGAGCAATGCCGTCTCCGACGAGGTCAGACGGATGCGCCCCTCGGCGCCATAGAGCTCCTCGCGCTTGAGGTCGAAGCGAAAGGGTCCGAAGCGGATTTCGGGCGCGGCCGGCACGGCGCTCGGCGCCCGGCGCAGGATGGCGTTGATGCGCAGGACCAGCTCGCGCGCCTCGAACGGCTTGACCACGTAGTCGTCGGCGCCGCGCTCCAGGCCCGATATGCGGTCATCCGCTTCGCCCATGGCGGTCAGCAGCAGGATCGGCACGTCGCTGGTGCGGCGGATGTCCTCGGTCAGGTCGAGGCCGTTCTCGCCGGGCATCATCACGTCGAGCACGAGCATGTCGAAGGCGACCGAGCCCATATGCGCCCGCGCGGTCGCCGCGTCGGGCGCCGCCGTCGTGCGGAATCCCTGCTCGACGAGATACTTGCGCAGCAGATCGCGCAGCCGCGCATCGTCCTCGACGATCAGGATGTGAGGCGCCTCGCCGCTCATGGCGGCATCCTACCAGAAATCGCCGCACGCTGCTGGCCGACGGCTGATTCAGCCCCGAGATGCGTCAGCGGTGACGGATGGCGGCCAGCGCGGCGACCGCCGAGGCGAAGCGCTTGCGATCGGCCTCGTTGATGATGCCGAGCATGACCCTGCGGAAACCGTCGACCGCTTCGGCGCCCGCCTCGCGATAGGCGCGCGCGATGCGCTGGCGCTGCTCGTTCGACAGCTGGCGCTCGAGGTCGACGCCCTTCTGCGTCAGCTCGAGCAGGCGCTGGCGCCGGTCGCGCGGTCCGGTCTTCTGGCGGATGAAGCCGTCGCGCACGAGCTGTCCCAGCACGCGCGACAGACTCTGCTTGGTGATGCGGAGAATGCCGAGCAGGTCGCTGACCGTCATGCCCGGGTGCCGCCCGACGAAATAGATGACGCGGTGGTGGGCGCGCCCGAAGCCGAACTTCTCCAGGATCGCGTCCGGCTCGGCCGTGAAATCGCGATAGGCGAAATACAGCATCTCGATGGCCTGGCGCAGGTCGTCATCGCGCAGGAACAGCGGATTGGCGAGGGTTTTTATGTCAGCCATATTGACATATATGCCGCAGGGGTGGTACCTGATGCAACCCGTTTCGGAACTATAGATGGCGCGCGCCCCTTGTTGTGCAAGCATGGGGGACGCGCAAAGAGCGAAGGAGCGCGCGATGGCTGATCTCATTCCGTTCGACGATCGGGACGGTCAGATCTGGTACAACGGCAAGCTGATCCCGTGGCGCGACGCCAAGGTCCATGTCCTGACCCATGGCCTCCACTATGCAAGCTGCGTCTTCGAGGGCGAGCGCGCCTATGGCGGCAAGATCTTCAAGAGCCGCGAGCACAGCGAGCGCCTGCTCAACTCCGCGAAGATCCTCGACTTCACGATACCCTACACGGCCGAGCAGATCGACCAGGCCAAGGCCGACACGCTCAAGGCCAACGGGCTGACCGACGCCTATGTCCGGCCGATCGCGTGGCGCGGCAGCGACATGATGGGCGTCTCCGCCCAGCACAACAAGATCCACGTCGCCGTCGCGGTCTGGCAGTGGCCGTCCTACTTCTCGCCCGAGCTGCGCGCCAAGGGCATCAAGCTGACCATGGCGAAGTACCGCCGTCCGTCGCCCGAGACGGCGCCGACCGCGTCGAAGGCGGCCGGTCTTTACATGATCTGCACGATCTCCAAGCACGCGGCCGAACGCGACGGCTTCCAGGATGCGCTCATGCTCGACTGGCGCGGCCAGATCGCCGAGGCGACCGGCGCCAACGTGTTCTTCGTCATGAATGGCGAGCTGCACACGCCAAAGCCCGACTGTTTCCTCGACGGCATCACGCGCCGCACCGTGATCGGCCTGGCGCGCGACCGCCAGCTCAAGGTCGTCGAGCGCGCGATCATGCCGGACGAGATGAGCACGGCGACCGAGTGCTTCCTGACCGGAACGGCGGCCGAGATCACGCCGGTCGGCGAGATCGCCCAGTACAAGTTCACGCCGGGCAAGATCACGCACCAGCTGTGGGACGATTTCCAGCGCGCGACCAAGGCCTGATCGCGAAAGTCTGATCGCTTGCCGACAGGGCGGCGGCGTCACTCCGCCGCCTTCGGATCCTTGGTCCAGCGCCGGGCCGCCGCGTCGTCGCTGTCACGCGCCTCGACCCAGCGCTCGCCGGACGCGGTCTCCTCGAGCTTCCAGAACGGCGCCTTGGTCTTGAGCCAGTCCATCAGGAAGCGGCACGCATCGAAGGCGGCGTCGCGGTGGCGGGACGCGCAGGCGACCAGCACGATGCGCTCGCCCGGCTCCATGCGGCCGTAGCGGTGGATGATGAGACTCGCGTCGAGCTGCCAGCGCCGATGCGCCTCGGCCTCGATGTTCGCCAGCATCTTCTCGGTCATGCCCGGATAGTGCTCGAGCGTCATGGCCGCAACGCCATCCTCCTGTGGGTCATGCAGGTCGCGCACCAGCCCGACGAAGGAGGCGAGCCCGCCGATGGTGCGGTTGCCGCGCGTCAGCTTGTCGAGCTCGACGCCGACATCGAAATCCTCGCGTTGCACGCGGATCATCGTCAACCTCCCGTCACCGGCGGGAACAGAGCAACTTCGTCGCTGGCCTTGACCGGCGCGTCGAGCCGCGCGAATTCCTGGTTGACCGCGACGCGCACCAGCGCCGGGTTCGCCAGCGCCGCGGCGTAGCCGGGTCCGCGTCCTTTGAGCCAGTCGACCAGCCCGCCGACCGTCGTCACGCCGTCCGGCAGGTCGACCGTCTCCTCGGCGCGGCCGACCCGCTGGCGCAGCCAGGCGAAGTAGAGAATCTTCACAGCCGCACCTCGCTGAACGGCAGGAAATCGACGAGGCTGCCCTCGGCGAGCTGGGTCATGTGCTCGGGCAGTTCGACCAGACCGTCCGACTGGACCATGGAGCTGAGGATGCCCGCGCCGTCGCGCGCGAACTTATGGGCCACCGGGATGCCGTCGCTGCCCGGCGTCAGCCGCGCGCGGACATATTCGCGGCGCTCGGCCTTCTTGCGGTAGTCGAAGCCGGCGCGCACCTGGAAATGATGGGGCTGGACCTGCGCCGCGCCGGCGAGCCGAAGCAGCAGCGGCCGCGCGACGCTGAGGAATGTCACCATCACGGCGACCGGATTGCCGGGCAGCCCGATGAACGGCACGCGTTCGATCTGTCCGAGTGCCACGGGACGCCCCGGCTTGATCGCGAGGCGCCAGAAATGCAGCTTGCCGAGCCGCTCGACCGCGGCCTTGACGTGGTCTTCCTCGCCGCCCGACACGCCGCCCGAGGTGACGATGGCGTCGTGGCGGCGCGCCGCCTCGCCGAGCGTATCGGCGATCGCGTCGAGCCGATCGGGCAGGATGCCGAGATCGGTGACCGCGGCGCCCAGCCCGTCGAGCAGGGCTGCGATGGTGATGCGGTTCGAATCGTAGATGCAGCCGGCCGGCAGCGATGTGCCGGGTTCGCGCACCTCGTCGCCGGTCGAGAAGACGGCGATGCGCAGCGGACGAAAGACGGCAATCCTGGTCAGCCCGAGCGCGGCGGCCAGTCCGATGTCCTGCGGCCGGAGGCGCTGGCCGCGATTGAGCACGACCTCGCCCGCGCGCACATCTTCGCCGGAGCGGCGGCGGTTGGCGCCGCGCTTGATGCCCGGCCGCAGCACGACATGACCGAGCGAGGGCCCGCCTGCGCCCGACATTGGCTCGGCGCGGCAATCCTCCTGCATCATGACCGTGTCGGGGCCCTCGGGCATGAGCGCGCCGGTGAAGATGCGGATCGCCTCGCCGCGGCGCGCCGTGCGCCCAAGCGGATGGCCGGCGGCAACCCGGCCGGTCACCGGCAGCCGCGTCTCGGCGTCCGGCTTGAGATCTTCGAAGAACACCGCATAGCCGTCGACCGCCGAGTTGTCATGCTGCGGCACGCTGAGCGGTGCCACGACGTCGTCGGCGAGGAAGCGGTCGCGGGCCAGGCGCAGCGCAACGTGCTCGGCCTCGGCGACCGGCGCCACGACGCGCAGCAGCTGGCCGACCGCATCGGCCGCCGGCATGAGCTTGCCGCCGAAGGCAAAGCAGTCGTCGCTCAGCTGGGCCATCAGGCCGCCTTCTCGAGCTGGCAATGGCGCAGGATGAACTGCGCGATGCCTTCGACGTCGTTGAGGTCGAGATTGGGGCGGTCACGGCCGCCCCCGATGGGACCGATCGGAACGTCCGAGGCGACCGCGACGATGTAGGGATCGCCGGGCGCCATCAGAGGCTTGCCATTGGCATGGCGGTAGATTTCCAGCTTGTCGTGGGCGTGCGCCTTGAAGCCTTCGACGATCAGCAGGTCGACCGGCGTCATGTGTCGCACCAGGTCCTCCAGGCGCGCCTCCGGCATGCCACGGTTCTCGTGCATCAGCGCCCAGCGATTGGCCGAGCTGACCAGCACCTCGGTCGCGCCCGCCTCGCGGTGCGCGAAGCTGTCCTTGCCGCGCTGATCGACATCGAAGCCGTGATGCGCGTGCTTCATGGTCGAGACCCGCACGCCGCGCCGGATCAGCAGGGGCAGCAGCTTGACCACCAGCGTGGTCTTGCCGCTGCCGCTCCAGCCGGCCAGTCCAAACAGCTTCATGGCCCGAACAGCTTCACGGCGCGTTCTGGCGGGTGCGGGGCGAGGACAGGACGCGGATCAGCCGGCCGGGCGCGCCGGCTCCACGCGCTTGACCGGGGCGGTCAGCGACGGCGCCGGCCGCTCCGGCTCGCGCTCGCCGGCAATATGGCGCAGCCCTGCAATCAAATAGTCGTAGCCGGTGATCAGCGTCAGGCCGGCGGCGATCCACAGGCCGATCTCGCCGATCATGAGGGTCGGAATGAAAGGCGGGCCGGCCTCACCCACCACCAGGAAGCCGATGGCGGTCATCTGGATCGCGGTCTTCCATTTGGCCAGCCGGCTGACCGGCACGCGCAGGCGCACACCGGCCAGGAACTCGCGCAGTCCTGAGACCAGGATCTCCCGGCACAGGATGACCAGGGCCGGCAGGATGGTCAGCCCGCCCAGCTGATCCATGGCGACCAGCATGAACAGCGTGGAGGCGACCAGCAGCTTGTCGGCGATCGGGTCGAGGAATCTTCCGAGATCGGAATCCTGGCGCCACATGCGAGCGATATAGCCGTCGAAATAGTCGGTGATGCACGCCACCGTGAACAGCGCGCAGGCGATCCAGCGCGCCGGCGCGCCGCCGACGAAAAACAGCGCGACCAGCACCGGGATGACCGCGATGCGCGACAGGGTGAGCAGATTGGGCAGGCTGGTGATCATGCCGGCGTTCGCCGTTCGCGGCAAAAAAGCGATATCATTTTACCTGTTCTACCCTTCCTCGTGGAAGTGCTCATAGACCTTTTTCGCGACCGTCTTGCTAATGCCGGGGACACGCTCCAAATCTAGGAGTCCGGCCTGGCCGACCGCCTTGGCCGTGCCGAAATGCAGCAGCAGCGCCTTCTTGCGCGCGGCGCCGATGCCGGCGATCTCGTCGAGCGCCGAGCGGGCCATGGCCTTGGTGCGGCGTGCCCGGTGCGTCTCGATCGCGAATCGGTGCGCTTCGTCGCGCAGGCGCTGCAGGTAGAACAGCACCGGATCGTTCGGTTCGAGCGCAAACGGCTCGCGACCTGCCATGAAGAAACGCTCGCGCCCGGCATTTCGATCCGGTCCCTTGGCGATCGAGGTGACGGCAATGTCGGTGATGCCGAGCTCGGCCAGCACGGACTGCGCGATGTTGAGCTGCCCTTGGCCGCCATCGATCAGGACCAGATCAGGCCACGAGCCGCTGGTGCGCTCCGGATCCTCCTTGAGCGCGCGTTGGAAGCGCCGCGTCAGGACCTGGCGCATCATGGCGTAGTCGTCGCCGGGTGCGATCGCGGCGTCGGCGTCGAGCGGCGCCTGGGTTCCCAATCCGGTCGCCGCATCGGCTGCACCGCCCGACGGCACGCTCGTGACGGCGGCCTCAGAGTCGACGGGCGCCGGAGCTTCGGAGCGCTCGCCAATGCGGATATTGAACTTGCGATAGGCGTTTTTCACGTAGCCCTCGGGGCCGGTCACGATCATGGTTCCGACCGCATTGGTGCCGCCGACATGGCTGTTGTCGTAGACCTCGATGCGCGTCGGCGCGCTGTCCAGGCCAAACGCCACGGCCACCCCGTCGAGCAGCCGGCGCTGCGAGGCGCTCTCGGCGAGGCGCCGGCCGAGCGCCAGGCGCGCATTGGCGAGCGCGTGGTCGACCAGCTTGCGCTTCGAACCGCGCTGCGGCCGCAGCAATTCGACGGTGTGAGCGGCGCGCACGGCGAGCGCCTCGGCGATCAGCGCCTGCTCGGTCGGCTCGTGGCTGATCAGCACGAGCTTGGGCGGCGCCTTGTTGTCATAGAACTGGCCGAGGAACGAGGCAAGCACGTCGGCGGCCGGCAGGCCGCGCTCGTGGCTCGGGAAATATGCGCGGTTGCCGTAGTTGTGGCCGCTGCGGAAGAAGAACACCTGGATGCAGGTTTGCCCGGCCTCCTCGGCGAGCGCCACCACGTCGGCGTCGGTCAGGCCCTCGACGTTGATGTCCTGATGCGACTGGATGTGGGCCAGCGCCCGCAGCCGGTCGCGGTAGCGCGCCGCCGTCTCGAAATCGAGCGCTTCGCTCGCGCGCTGCATGCTGTGCGCGAATTCCTCCTGGACCTCGCGGCTGCGGCCCGTGAGGAAGTCGCGCGCCTGGCGCACCTGGGCCGCATAGGCCTCGCGGTCGACGCGACCGACGCAGGGCGCGGTGCAGCGTTTGATCTGATACTGCAGGCAGGGCCGCGTGCGCACGGCAAACACCGTATCGGCGCAGGGGCGCAGCAGAAAGGCGCGCTGCAGGGCCGTGATGGTCTGGTTGACGGCGCCCGCCGATGCGAACGGGCCGAAATAGTCGCCCTTGCGGTTGCGCGCGCCGCGATGCTTGGTGATGCGCGGAAAATCGTGATCGGCGGTGACGAGGATGAAGGGGAACGACTTGTCGTCACGCAGCAGCACGTTGTAGCGCGGCATCAGCCGCTTGATCAGGTTGCTCTCGAGCAGCAGCGCCTCGACCTCGGTGTGCGTGGCGACGACTTCCATACTGGCCGTCTCGGCCACCATGCGTTTGAGGCGCACCGACAGCTTCGCCGCCTGCGCGTAGTTCGACACTCGCTTCTTGAGATTGCGCGCCTTGCCGACGTAGAGCGCATCGCCGTCGGCGTTGAGCATGCGATAGACGCCGGGCGTGCCGGGCAGCGTCTTGAGCGCCGCTTCGATCACGGTGATGCCGCGCGCGAGGCTCGCCGCCGGGCGCTTGCCGCGCGGCGTCGCTGCCGGGTCGGCGCTCTCGCCGCGCTCGAATTCGTCGGAACTCATTGCTGCCATTCTGAGGGCCCCTGCCTCACCGTCAATGACGCCCGATCAACCGTTTGCCGCCCGTCGGGGGCGCATAAACGCAAGGGTGGCCTCGGGGTTCCTACGGATATCCACGATTTTTGTGGACAAGTCTGTTGAAAACCCAAGGTCCAGCCGAGCGACCGCAAGCCAAACTCTGTGTTTTATCGCTTTGCACAAAAAATGTGCATTCTTCTTAAGTGACTGATATTACGTTGATAAATCCGGTAGTGACGTCAAGAAATCGTCACGAAATGGCAAAAACCAAGGCGTTGTGCGGCTTTCAGGCGTCTCGCGCCTCGCTGTGCAAAACTTAACAGCCCCGGGCCGCCGGTCATCTTTGCGGCGGCTTGCCGGGGGCGGTTTGGCTCAATTCCTCGGATTTTGGCGGCTGATCTCGACGCCGACGCTCGCGACGTCCTCGAAAACGTCGAGCTTCTCGACCCGGACCTGGGCGCGCCGGACCCGGCGGTCGCCCAAGCAGATTTCGGCAATCCGCTCGGCCAGGGTCTCGACCAGGTTGACGTGGCGCTGTCCGACCAAAGCGCGCACCTTGACCACGATGTCCTCGTAGCAGACGACGTCAGCCAACCGATCTTCCGCGACGCCGGCACCTTCCTCGACATCGAGGTCGAGGTTGATGCGCACGCGCTGGCGCCGCCCCTTCTCGTGCGGATGCACGCCGATCTCGCCGGTGACGATCAGATCGCGGACGAACAGCCGGCGCATGACGGGCTGCACGGATTCACCCGCGGCGCGTGGCGGAAAGGCGGCGACCGAACTCATGTCGAACTCCGGGGGGACAGTCGCGTCAGCCCTACTCCAGTCCATGCGGTGCCGCAAGCGCGCATGGCGACGCATGGTGGTCTCATGGCGTCATGGGCCAATGTCATTCCGCAAGCACCTGTCCGCGCTTGGGCGGCGCCCAGCACAGATGCTGGCCGCCATCGAGCGCGATCATCTGGCCGGTCATCGCCGGCGCCGACAGGATGAACAGCACGGCGGCGGCGATCTCCTCGGGTTGCGCGCCGCGGCCGAGCGGCATCGCCTCCCACTGCTGCCGGAACTGCTCGTGCGACTGGTGGGGACTCGGCAGCACGGGACCGGGGCCGATGCCGTTGACGCGGATGCGCGGCGCGAGCGCCAGCGCCATGGTCTGGGTCAAGGTCCACAGCCCCGCCTTGCTCAACGTGTAGGACACGAAATCGTGCGTCAGATTCCAGACCCGCTGGTCGAGGAGATTGATGACGGCGCCTGCGGTGTCGGCCGGCAGCCTGCGCGCCAGCGCCTGGATCAGCACGAAGGGCGCACGCAGATTGGTTTCGATGTGCTGATCCCAGCTGCCGCGCGTCGCGGTCTCGACGGTATCGCGCTCGAATTGCGAAGCATTGTTGACGACCAGCCCGACCGGCCCGAGTGCCGCAACCGCTTTCGCCACGAGTCCGGCCGTGTCCGCCTCGCGCGACAGGTCGGCCTGCACCGCTGCGGCGCGCCCGCCGCCCGAGATGATCTCGGAGGCGAGCGCCTCGGCCTCGGCGCGCGAATTCTGATAATGCACCGCGATTGCCCAGCCTTCGCGGACGAGTGCCAGGACAATGGCGCGGCCGATCCGGTGTGCGGCACCCGTGACCAGTGCCGTCTTGGGGATGGGTTTGAGTTCGGCCATGGCGGCTACCATGGCCCGGGCGCACCGACGGCGCAAGGCGTCGCCACACGCATGGCATGCGCGCAAAACGCAACTTGTCGCGCCGGCCGTCGGCCGTCAGGATCGCGCCGCCCATGAACCAGCCCCTGGCATCCGCGGGCCCAGCGCCGTCGGCGTCCGCCTACGTGCTCCTGCTCGTCGCGCCCATGCTCTTCGCCAGCAACATGCTGGTGGCGCGCTGGCTCGATGGGGGCATCCCGCCGGTCGGCCTGACGATCTGGCGCTGGTCGCTGACCTTGCTTCTGTTGCTGCCGTTCTGCGGCGGCCGCCTGTGGGCGGCGCGCAGGCGGCTGTGGCGCGACTGGCCGGTCCTGCTGCTGCTGGGCGCTCTCGGCATGGGCATCTGCGGCGCGCCGGTGTACATCGCCGGACGGACCACGACGGCGACGAACATGGGCCTCATCTACACCGCGACGCCGGTGCTGATCGTCGTCTTCGCGCGCCTGTTCTGGGGCGAGCCGGTGACGTGGCGCCAGGCCATCGGCATTGCGTTATGTATGGCAGGCGTGGTCATCGTTGTCGTCAGGGGCGAGCTCGCCGTGCTGGCGGAGCTTGCCTTCGCGCCGGGGGATCTATGGATCGTGCTCGCAGCGATCGGTTGGGCCTTCTATTCAGTGCTTCTGCAGCACCGCAACGATGGCCTCGACCTGCTCGTGCGCTTCGCCGCCATCGTGGTCGGCGGCGTGGTCGCCAACGTGCCCTTCTATGTGCTCGAGATGGCGCAGGGCCAGCACATCGCCTTCGATGGCCGCACGCTCGCGATCCTGCTGTTCGTGGCGCTGGTGCCCGGGCTCGGCGCCTTCCTGTCCTATGGCCGCCTGGTCGCCACCATCGGGCCGGGACGCACCGGCCTGCTCATGTACATGATTCCGCTCTACAACGCCGGACTGGCGTGGCTGCTGCTCGGCGAGGGGCTCGCGGCGCACCACGTAATCGGCGCAGCACTCACCTTGCCTGGAATCTATCTCGCAACCAGGACTTCCCCCCTCGCGCCGTCCTCGGGATCAACCTGATCTGCGTGGCGGCTCTGCGGCGCGCCGGCGATCGCGCTGCGCCGCGGTCAGGAACCGCCGCTCGATCGCTTCGATCTGCTCGAGGCCCATGAGCTCGTTGAGCTCCGCGAAGGACGCGGCAAGCTCCGGCCGGTCGGCGATCTCGCCGGATTCGAGCTGCCTGCGCGGGCCGGGCAGGGCTCTCCCTCCGTCAGCGGCGGCGCGCTCCGTCACCTCGCGCGGTAGAGTTCGCGGCGTGCCGCACTGTCAACGTCGCGCGGCGAAGCTGCTCTCTCGCGCGTGCTGGCCATCGTCCGACCGGCGCACTAGATTTGCCGCGCGTTGCACGGCAGGGGACGCAACGCCGAACGGGGAGCGCCACGAATGTCGACTGTCGGAATTATCGGAGCCGGCCTGATCGGCCGCTCCTGGGCCATGGTGTTCGCGCGTGCGGGCTGGTCCGTGCGCATCACCGACACCAGCGAAGCGGCGCGCCGGGCCGCACCCGGCCTGATCAAGACCGCGCTCGGCGACCAGGCGCGTCACGGCCTGGTGCGCGACCCGCGCGCCGTCCTCGAGCGAATCCGCGTGGTCGATGCGCTGGAGCAGGCGGTGGCTGCCGCCGATTTCGTGCAGGAATGCGGACCGGAGAACGCGGCGGCAAAGCGTCGCCTGTTTCGCGCGATCGACCGCGCCGCACCGCCGACGGCGATCGTCGCGTCATCCTCCTCGGCGATCGTGGCGTCGCGTTTCACCAAGGGCCTTGCCGGCCGCGCGCGCTGCCTGATCGCGCACCCCGTCAACCCGCCCCATCTCGTGCCGATCGTCGAGCTGTGCGGCGCGCCGTGGACATCCGCGGCAATCGTCGCCCGGGCGCGCGCGATCTACACCGAGATCGGCCAGGTGCCGATCACCGTGCGCCGGGAGTGCGACGGCTTCATCGTCAACCGGCTGCAAGGCGCGCTGCTGGCCGAGGCGTTCCGCCTGGTCGGTCAAGGCTTCGTCAGCGCAGCCGACCTTGACAAGACCATCGCGCACGGGCTCGGCCTGCGCTGGTCGTTCATGGGTCCGTTCGAGACGATCGAGCTCAACGCGCCGGGCGGCATCGCCGACTACTGCCGCCGCTACACCGGCTTCTACAAGCGCCTGGCGCGCGACCCTGCCGGTCCGAGCGTCTACGGGGGCCCCAACACGAAGGCGATACTCTCGGCTTGGAATGCGGTGTCATCCGGCCGGCATGGCGCGAAATCGCGCTGGCGCGACGAGCGTCTGGCGGCCCTCGTCGCGCACAAGCGTGGGCAGAAGGCCTACAAGGCGTGACACGGTTGGGCATGGTGCAAGGTTGATAAGACGTCATAAGACGACCTAACATTGCCGCGCGGCCGGGATTGTGAGGCAAATGGGCGTTTCGCAAAGCAAGGCGTCATCGCTGCTGCGGCGTTCCAGCCCCGATCCGCTCTACCGCCAGCTTTCGGCTCACCTCCAATCCGAGATTCGGCGCGGCGCGCTCAAATTGGGCGAGCGCATCGACTCGGAGGATTTGCTCGCCAGTCGATTCCGCGTCAGTCGCATCACGGTGCGCCAGGCGGTGCAAGATTTGGTTAACAAGCAGCTGCTCGTGCGCAAGCAGGGCAAGGGCACCTATGTGACCGCTCCGGCGGTGCGCCACGATCTGCGCCGGCGGCACGGTCTGGTTGGCTCTCTGTTCGCGCAGGCCGCCAATGCCGGCATGAAGCTGCTGCGCTACGAGTTGCGCAAGCCGCCGGCCGACATTGCCGGCGAGATGCGATTGCCGTCGGGCACCCTCGCTCTGTCGCTCGACCGCGTTTACCTGATCGGCGCCAAGCCCGTGATGTTCGGGCAGGACTGGCTGGTGCCCGAGGTTGCGGCCATACCCAGGGCCAAGGCCAATCTGATCTCGACCGAGGACATGATGCGCGAGGTCGGCATCCGGATCGCCGAGGCGCGCATTTCGATTCGCGCCGAGCCGGCGGGCGCGCTTGCCGGCCGTATCCTCGGCACGTCCGCGCGGACGCCTGTGCTCGTGCTGCGACGTCAGGCCTTCGGCGCGGACGGCGCAGTCAAGGAAGTCGGTCGTATCTCATTCCGATCCGACAGCTATGAGCTGGTGTGCTCGACGCGGGAATTGGGCGCGGGAGAGAGCCTGTTCAATATCAGGGATTTCGGAACCATGGCATGAGCGGGTAGCATCACGCGGGTATGGGGCGAGTGTCGTCACCGAGGGGGGGAATCATGAGGTCGAATCGAATTCTTTCGCCGACGCTGGCCGGCGCGCTCTTGCTTGCGCTGGGCACGGGCATCGGCACCTGCCCAATCGATGCGCGGGCGGCGGGCAGACTAGAGACGGTGCGCTTCACGGTGCAGCCGAACACGCTGGTCACCACGCTGGTCGAGGTGGCGCTCCAGCAGAAATTCTTCGAGCAGGCCGGGGTCGACGCCAAGACAGTGACGGTTGCGCACGGACCGGCCGCGGTGACGGCGTTGGCGTCCGGCAGCGTCGACATCGCGACCAACGCGCCCGAGGTGTTCCTCGCGCTGGCCGGCAAGGGTCAGTCGGTCAAGCTGATCGCCGGCCAGACCAAGCAGCTGGGCGTGCTCGTCGCGCGCCCGGGCCTCCAGCTCCCAGCGCAGTTCCCGGCATCGGTGCAGGCGCTCAAGGGCAAGAAGATCGGCGTCACCGCGCTCAGCTCGGCGACGCAGTATCTGGCGATCACCATGATGACCGCGGCCGGGCTGGCTGCCAATGACGCGTCCTTCGTCGCGGTCGGCACCGGCGCCACCCAGGCGCTGGTCAACGGCGTGATCGACGCGGGCTTCGTCACCGGTCCGCAGGTGGTGGTCAGCCAGTCGCTGGGCGCCAAGGTGATCGTCGATCTGCGCACCACGGAAAATTGCCCGGCGCAGCTCGGCATCTGCGGCATCGGCCAGGTCGGCATGTGGGCCATGGGCGACTGGATCATCAAGAACCCGGACGCGGTCGGCAAGGTGCGCAAGGCGATCGCGCGGGCCGATGTCTTCCTGCACGATCCGGCCAACGCCGAGACGGCGCGCAAGATGATGTACGCCCATGTGCCGGCCGACAGCACCGACAAGCTCAAGAATGAGTATGCCGACTACGCGCTGACCGTGCTCAGCGCGGCATTCGCGCGCAAGGATCTGGAGGCCTGGATCGGCATCGACCACAAGGCCGGCGTGATCGCTGCGCCGATGCCGGTCGCCGATGTCTATGCGCAGGGCACGCCGGAAAACTTCGAGGATGTCAGGTCCCTGACGCGCTAGAGGGTCGCGGGCGCATACCTCAGGACGGCGGGCAGGGCATGAGAATCCTCGCATGAGCCTGCCGGCCGTTGTCGCCGAAGGTGTTCGGCTGACGGTGCCGAACGCGCCGGACATCCTCGCGGGCATAGATCTGACCATCGCCGACGGCGAGTTCGTCGCCATCGTCGGGCCGAGCGGCTGCGGCAAGACCACGTTTCTCAACATGGTGGCCGGGCTGCAGCACTTCACGGCGGGCCGCCTGATCGTCGCCGGCGCGCCGCCGCAGGCGGGCCGCCGCGAGACCGCCTATGCGCTGGCGCGCGATGCGCTGCTGCCGTGGCGCGACGCGCTGGGCAATGTCGAGCTGGCGCTCCAGGTGCGTGGCGTGGCCCGCGAGGAAAGGCGCCAGCGCGCCGCCGAGGCGCTGGGCAAGGTCGGTCTCGCCGACGCGCTGGACCGCCACCCGGCCCAGCTTTCGCAGGGCATGCGCCAGCGCGTGGCGCTCGCGCGCACCTTCGTCACCGAGCCGCGGCTGCTCATCCTCGACGAGCCCTTCGCGGCGCTCGATGCGCAGACGCGCATCCGAATGCAGGAGCTGCTGCTCGCCCTGCTGCGCCAGTTCTCCGGCACGATGATCATGGTGACCCACGACATCGCCGAGGCGATCATGCTGGCCGACCGCGTCGTCGTGTTCAGCAACCGGCCGGCCGTGGTCAGCGCCGCCTACGAGGTCAAGCTGGGCAGCCGCAAGCGCAAGGCGAGCGAGATGCGCGGCGATCCGGAGTTCAGCCGTCTGTTCGAGCAGATCTGGCAGGACATCGAGAGGGGATTCGCGACATGAGCTTCGCCGCCGACAAATTGGGGGGCGGTACGCCGGGCGCCCGCGGCGGGGTGACGGGCCAGGACGGCGTCAAGGTCTGGACCATCCGCCTCGCGCTGATTGCGGTCTTCGTCGCGGCCTGGAAGGCCGCCGGCGCCACCGGCTTCCTCAATCCGGTGTTCATCGGCAGCCCGGAGGGCACTCTGCGCGAATTCCTCCGCCAGCTCGGCAATCCCGCGGTCATCGGGCTCGACCTCGGCTACACCGTGACCGAGACGCTGTTCGGCTTCCTGCTCGGTTCGGCCAGCGGCATGCTCGCCGCGGTCATCCTGTTCCGTGCGCCGGCGGCGCGCCAGGCGGTGGCGCCCCTGGTCGTCGCCTTCAACAGCCTGCCGCGCATCGCGCTGGCGCCGCTCTTCGTGCTGTGGTTCGGCCTGGGCATCGCCGGCAAGGTTGCGCTGATCGTCAGCCTGGTCTTCTTCGTCATGCTGACGACGACGCTGGCCGGCCTGACCCAGCCGAACCGCGATTACGAATACCTCGCGCGCAGCCTGGGCGCCTCGCGCCGCCAGCACATCCTCTATTTCATCGTGCCGGCCGCCGTGCCGACCATCGTCGCGGGCCTGGAATTGTCGCTGACCTACAGCTTCCTCGGCGCGGTCGCCGGCGAGATCGTCGGCGGCAGCCACGGCATCGGCGTGCGCCTGACCGCCTACGCCAACGCCTTCGAGATCAACAAGTTCATGGCGCTGCTCCTGCTGCTGGTGCTGGTGTCGACCGCGACCGTCCAGCTCATGCGGCATTTCACGGCCAGGCTGACGCGCTGGCACGCGACCGAGCAGGGCGACGGACTCTAGGAGCATCGGATCGTGCGCGCCGAGGACATCCGCAAGATCCGCACGCCCGGCTCGATCGCGATCTCGCCGGACGGCGCGACGATCGCTTTCGTCATCACCGAGATCGACGGCGATGGCTATCGATCGTCGATCCACGCGGTCGCGTCCGATGGCTCGGGCCCGCCGGTGCGCCTGACGGTCGGTCCGGCCGATACGGCGCCGGTGTTCTCGCCGGACGGTGAGACCATCGCGTTCCTGCGCGCGGAGCCGCCGGGACCTCATCAGCTCTGGGTCATGCCTGTGACGGGTGGCGCGCCGCGGCGGCTGACCGACCATCCGCTCGGCGTCGGCAATCCGGTGACGGCGCGTCATGCCCGCGGCCGGGCGGCCCCGGCCTGGTCGCCCGACGGGCGGCGCATCGCCTATACGGCGCGAATTCCGCAAGCCGAGCAGGAATGGCCGCGGCGCATCACACGGCTGCGCTACCGGATCGATGAGCTTGGCTACGTCCACGACCGGCCGTCGCAGGTTTTTGTCATCGATGCGCGCGGCGGCCCGGCGAAGCGGCTGGGCGATGCGGAATTCGATCACTGGGACATCTGCTGGCACCCCACGGGCGAGCACCTGGTGGCCGCAACCGCGCGTCATGCCGATCGCGACCTCGACGATGCCAACGATCTGGTGGCGCTCGGCCTGGACGGCGGCACGCGTTGCCTGACCCGAACCTCGACGACGGTCAACCTGCCAACCTGCGCACCCGACGGGCGCAGCGTCTATTTCGTCGGCATCGGCGGCCTGCGCCCCGATCCGAACGACGCGCGCGCGCGCAACATGGGCCTATGGCAGGTGCCGTTCGACGGCGGCGACCCGAAGCGCCTGACCGAGGCGGAGAGTGTCGATCTCGATGACGGAAGGACGCGCCCCTTGCAGATCGCCGCGGACGGCATTCTGGGCGGGTTGCTCGTGCGCGGCGCGGTGCATCTCGTGTCGATCGCCGGAGACGGCGCGCTGCGCACGCTGATCGGCGGCGCGCGCCAGGTGACGGACTATGCACGCGCCGGCGACACGATTGCGGCCTGCATGGCCGACACGACCAGCGCCGGCGAGGTCGTCGTTCTGCGAGATGGCAGGGAGCGTGTGCTGACCGGCCTCGGCTCGCTGCTCACCGCATCGGGTCTGCGGCCGCTGCATGAGATCGGCGCGACGGCGCCCGACGGCTATCCTGTCCATGGCTGGCTGGTCCTGCCCGATGGGCAGGGCCCGCATCCTGTGCTGCTGCTGGTTCATGGCGGGCCTGACGTGCAGGTCGGCTACATCTTGTTCGACGAGGCGCAGGTCTACGCGTCGGCCGGCTATGCCGTGATCCTGTCGAACCCGCGCGGCTCGGCCGGCTATGGCGAGGCCCATGCGCGTACCATCAAGGGCCGGCTCGGCACCGTCGACGCCGCCGATCTGATCGCGCTGCTCGACGCGGTGACCGCGCGGCCCGACATCGACCGGTCGCGCGTCGGCGTGTTGGGCGGCTCGTATGGCGGCTTCATGACGTCCTGGCTCGCCGCCCATCACGGCGACCGCTTCCGTGCCGCGCTCGGCGAGCGCGGCGTCTACAGCCAGGACTCCATGATGGGGACCTCCGATCTCGGACTCGCCATCATGAGCATGATCGGACCGGACCGTGACACATGGCCTGGCCAGACGCCGCTGAACTATGCCGACCGCATCGACATTCCCTTTCTGATCATGCATTGGGACGGCGATTTGCGCGTGCCCATCGAGCAGGCGCAGCGCCTGTTCGCCGCGCTGCGCGCGCAGAAGAAGCCGGTCGAGTTCGTCGTGTTCCCCGGCGGCACACACAACTCGTCGCGCAGCGGCCCGCCAGCGCAGCGCATCAAGCGCTTCGAGATCGCTCTGGAATGGTTCGGGCGGCACTTGATCCGGCGATAGGGATGCACCGGTGCCGCGAGCTCCCCGCTGCCCGCACCTCGGGCCAGCGATCCCGCAGGCGTGCGCGGCGACGTCGGCAGACCAAATCGTCCGCCCGGCACGATCCGCTCTCGACGAGGCGGCGGGACATGGCGATCAGCGGCCGGAGCGCGCCAGATAGTCGAAGGCCGTCAGCGCATGGACGCGGAACACCGCCTCGAGATCGGCGAGCGTGACGTGCTCGTCGACCCCGCCCATGCCGTAGGGGATCGGGCCGTAGACCACGGCTGGGACGCCCGCCTGCCGGTAGAAGCGCGCGTCGGAGAAGCCGACCCGCATGTTGACTGCGACCGGGCGGCGCAGCACCGTTTCGGCGTTGCGCCGGACGAGCTCGACCAGCTCGTGGTCCGGCGCGGTCACGTTGGGTTCGGTTGCGCTCAGCACGCGCCACGAGATGCCGGGCAGGCCGCCAAGCCGCGCATGCACGGCACGCTCGACATCGGCAACCGAGAGGCCGGGCGGAAAGCGCAAGTCGCAGCGCGCCACGGCGCTGTCGGGTACCAGATTGACCGCCTGCCCCCCGGCGATGGTGCCGACGTTCACCGTCAGGCGTCGCAGCACCGCCGCCTCGCCGTCACCCGACACCGGCTCGGAAATCGGCCGCGCCGCCTCGATCGCGGTTAGGACCGGCGCCGGCACCGGCGCCGGCGTCGCTTCGAGCGACTTGACGGCCGCGAGCGACGCCGTCAGCCGGTCGATCGCATTGGTTCCGAGATGGACGTGGGCGCCGTGCGCTGCCTTGCCCGCCGCGTGGACCTCGATCCACATCTGGCCCTTCTCGCCGAAGCGCACGACTTCCGGCGATCCGGCATCGGCCGACAGCATGGCGTCGCCGCGCGCTTCGGGCATCTCGGCAAGCAGGTGCTGCGTGCCCCAGCGGCCGCCGGTTTCCTCGTCGCCGACCAGCGCCAGGACGAGCTCGCCGGCGAGCGCCGGCCGGGCCGCGCCGAGCAGGAGCGCGGTCATTATGCCGCCGGCCAAGCCCGCCTTCATGTCGGCGGCGCCGCGGCCGTACAGCTTTCCGTCGCGCACCTCGCCGCCGAACGGCGGCGTGGTCCAGGCTTCGGCCGGGCCGGCGGGAAATGTGTCGAGATGACCGTTGAGAACCAGGCGGCGGCCGGGCCGTCCCATCGCCACGCGGGCCACCAAGTTGACCGCAGGCGCACGCGCGACCACGCGCGTGCAGGAGACACCGTCCAGCTCGCGCTCGATCAGGGCGGCGAGCGGGCCGGTATCGCCCGGCGGATTCTCCGAGGGGCAGCGCACCAGGCGGCGTGCGAGATCGACGAGGCGGGGCAGCGACTCCGCGACCAGCTTCTGGAAATGCCCGCGATCCATGGCTTCAGCGCCGGGCCAGCCGCGTTTCCCAGGCCCGGATCGACATGCTGAGCGGCCAGCAGATAAAGAAGTACAGTACGGCGATGAAGGTGAAGATCTCGAGCGGCCGGAAGGTCGAGGACGACAGTTCCATACCCTTGCGCGTCACCTCGCCGACCGAGAGCACGGCGCCGAGCGAGGAGTACTTGATGAGCTGGACGAAGTTGGCGGCAAGTGGCGGCAGCGTGACGCGGATCGCCTGGGGCAGCACGATGCGCCGGAAGGTCTGCGCCTGGTTGAGTCCGAGCACCTGGGCGGCCTCGCGGTGGCCCTGCGGCACGGCCTGGATGCCGGCGCGGTAGGCCTCGGCGATGAATGAGGACGAGTAGATCGACAGGCCGATGATCACCGCAGTCACCGCGTCGATGCGGAACTCGAAGAAGATCGGCAGGACGTAGTAGACCCAGAGAAGCTGGACGAGCACCGGTGTGTTGCGGATCAGCTCGCCGAAGCCGACGCCGAAGGCGCGCAGCGGCCATGGTCGTGCCATCGAGAGGACGGCGATGACGAGACCCAGCACCATGGCGATCGCCAGCGTGGTGGCTGACAGGATCAGCGTCATCTGCATTCCCGAGAAGATGAAATGCAGATTGTTGGGCACCACGTCCCAACGGAACTGGTAGGTGAACATGGAGCTCCTCCCGCGCCGCGAGCGGGACTCCCGTCGCCGGGCGTCCCGCTCCGCGCCCGCGTCAGTCGGCCACGATCGGGTCGAGCTTGTGCTTCTTGGCGAAGGCCTTGAGCCGGCCGTCCAGCTTGATCGTGTCGACGAACAGGTTCACGTAGTTGAGCCAGACCTGATCGCCCTGCGGCACGACGTAGCTGTAGGGCGTGACCGCCAGCTTCTCGGGCGGCGTGAAGTAGACCGCCCAGTCGAATTCGTCGGTCACTTTGATGGCGGTCGGGAAGTCGGTCATGATCACGTCGACGCGGCGGGCGGCGAGCTCGGCCTCGCGCGTGGCCGGCGGCGCGATCGGCTGCACCTTGGCCTGCTTGAGGTAGCCCTGCATGAACGTCTCGATGTAGCTGCCGAGCGAGACGGCCGCGATCACGCCCGGCTTGTCGACGTCGGCCCAGGTCTTGACCTTCGAGTCCTTGCGCGTGACGGCGTAGATGTTGGTGACGAGGTAGGGCTTGGAGAACTCGACCGCGTGGGCGCGCCGCAGCGTGGCGCCCACGCCGAACATGCCGATGTGGCATTTGTTCGCCTGTAGGTCGGCGATGAAGGTGGCGAAGCTGGTCTCGACGTATTCGAGCTCGGCGCCCAGCTCCTTGGCGAGCTCCTTCGACAGGTCGGCGTCGATGCCCTCGAGCTGGTTGGTCTTGGGGTTGCGGAAGCTGATCGAGTAGTAGAGCGGGTAGATGCAGATCTTGACCTTCTTGGTCCGCGTGATCTCGTTGAGGCGCGACTGCGGCGCCTGCTGGGCGGCGAGATCGGCCGCCGCGAGCGCCAGCGGCAGGGACGCCGCCAGGACCATCATCCACTTCCTCATAGGACACCTCCGGTTGCTGGTTAATCCTCGAACTGGGCAAGAAAGCGCTGGGCGCGCTCGGTGCGCGGCCGCTGGAAGAAATCGCGCGGCGGCCCCTCTTCGACGATCACGCCGCCGTCCATGAAGGCGACGCGGGATCCGACCTGGCGTGCGAAGTTCATCTCGTGGGTCACGACCAGCATGGTCATGCCCTCGGCGGCGAGCTGGCGCATGACCAGCAGCACCTCGCGCCTGAGCTCCGGGTCGAGCGCGCTGGTCACCTCGTCGAACAGCATGACCTTGGGGTTCATGGCGAGCGCGCGGGCGATCGCCACGCGCTGCTGCTGTCCGCCGGACAGACGCTGCGGATAGACGTCACGCTTGTCCGACAGGCCGACCTTGGCTAGCAGCGCCTCGGCCGCGGCCACCGCCTCCTCTCGGCTCGCACCTTTGACTAGGCGCGGCGCCTCGATGATGTTCTCGAGCACGGTCATGTGCGGCCACAGGTGAAAATGCTGGAACACCATGCCGATGTCGGCGCGCACGCGCCGGCGCGCGCGCTCGGTCTCGGGGCCCGGCGCCGGCTCGGCGATCACTTCGCCGCGCATGCGAATGGTGCCGGCTGTCGGCGCCTCGAGCAGCGCGCAGCAGCGCAGCAGCGTGGTCTTGCCCGAGCCCGACGGGCCGATCACGCACAGCACGTCGCGCTCCGCGAGCGCGAGCGAGACGCCCTCGAGCACGCGCACCGGGCCGAAATGCTTGACCAATCCGTCGGCGGCAATGATCGGCTCTGCGCTTTCCGCGGCCATGCGCTCCCCGCTGGTTCTTATATGTGAAGCTTATACATGCCGGTCGGCATCGTCGATAATCCGGGCTTGTCCCTGACGATCCATAATCTAAACTTATCGGCCATGAACGTCCGCCACATGCAGGCCTTTCGCGCCGTGATCGAGCAGCGCTCGATGACGGCGGCGGCACGCCAGCTTGGCATCTCGCAGCCCGCGATCAGCGGGCTGATCCAGCGCTTCGAGCAGGACATCGGCTTTCCGTTGTTCGACCGCGCGCGCACGCGCGTCGAGCCGACGCCGGAGGCCGTCCTGCTCTACGACGAGGTGCGACGTTCGATCGCCGGTTTCGATCGCGTCGCCCAGGTCGCCGACGATCTGCGCCGGGCGCGCACCGGCCCGCTGATCGTGGCGAGCCATCCGAGCGTGGCGATCTCCGTCCTGCCCGCGGTCGCCGCCCGCTTCGCCGCGAGCCACCCGGGTGCTCGCGTGCGCTTCATGACGCGCAGTTCGCAGCTGGTCAAAGAGCTGATCCCGCTGCGTGCTTTCGACGTTGGCATCGCCGAGTTGCCGGTCGACAGCACCGCGGTCGACGCCGAGGTGTTCGACATCGAGTGCGTCTGCGTGCTCGCCCGGCGCGATCCGCTGGCGCGTCACGCCGCGCTGTCGCCCCGGCTGCTGTCGGGCGTGCCCTTCATCGCCATGTTTCCTGAGCACATGCTCTACCGCGCGGTCGCCGGCGCCTTCGAGGAGGCGGGCGCGGCGTGGAACGTGATCGCCGAGGCAGAGTTCACAGCGAGCGCCTGCGCCATGGCTGCGACCGGCGCCGGCGTTGCCGTGGTCGATTTGCTGACCGCGCGCACCTTCGCGCCGATCGGCCTGGTGCGCCGGCCGTTCCGGCCGCCGCTGCGCTACACCTTCGCCGTGTTCCGCCCGCCAGTGCGTCCGCCGTCGCAGCGCGTCCACGATTTCCTCGCCCTGCTGCGCGACCACATCGCCAGCTTCGCCGCCAAGGGAAAGGCCTGACATGCTCGAATGGATCGACCGCGCGATCGGCCGCGTTGCCGCCGACGCCCGCCTGTGGACCGATCTGGAAGCGATCTGCGCCTTCGGCGGCCGCGTCTGTGGCACGGACAGCGAACGGCGTGCGGTGGATTGGCTGCGCGCTTGGCTCGCCGGCCAGGCTGGCGCGGCTGTGCGCGATCACGTGTTCCGCTACGGCGGCTGGCGCGCGACCGCGTGCCGGCTCGACCGGCTCGACCCAGGCGGACCCATCGCGCTCGTCGCCAACCCGCTGATCCGCAGCGCCGGCACCGGGCCCGCGGGCGTCGAGGCCGAGGTGCTCGATCTCGGCCGCGGCACGCCTGACGTGTTCGACGCACTGGCGCGCGAGCTGCGCGGCCGCTTCGCGCTGGTGCGCCACGAATATATGTTCGCCGACGGCCATCTGCACCGCCGGCGCAAGTACCAATGGGCGATCGAGCGCGGCGCCGCCGGCTTCCTCATCGCGAGCAGCTACCCCGGCATCGGTCCCGTCGCCGGCTCGACCGGCCGCGACGAGGGGCCGGGCATTCCAGGCGTCGGCATCGCCGCGGAGACGGCGGCGCTGTTGGCGAACGCCCGCGCGCGCCTGACCATGACGACCGAGGAGGCGCCAGCCGAGGCAGTCAACCTGATCGCCGAATGGCCGGGCGCCGCCGCCGAATGGATCGTGCTGTCGGCTCATATCGACGGACACGGCCTGGCGCAGAGCGCGCTCGACAACGGCACGGGACTCGCCGCCGTTCTGGCGACGGCCCGCGCACTGGTCCCTGAGCGCGCGCGCTTCCGGCGCGGCCTGCGAGTCTGCCTCTTCAATGCCGAGGAGTGGGCGCTGACCGGCTCGCGCATCTATGCCGACGGCCTCGGCCCGGCCGAGCGCGATGCCATCGTGCTCAACGTCAACCTCGACTCGGTGGCGGGCCACGAGCGGCTGGCGGCGCTGACCTCGGGCTTCGCCGGCATCGAGCCGTTCCTGGCGGAAACCGCGCGCGGCATCGGCCTCGACCTGCGTCTGCATCGGCCGCTGATGTCCAATTCCGACCACGCCAATTTCGCCGCGGTCGGCGTGCCCGCCTTCCGGCTGGTCGCCGGCTTCGACGATCCCGCCTCGCGGCTGCGTCACGTGCTGACGCCGGCCGACACGCTCGACAAGGCGGCGCCGGGCGAGCTCAAGCTCGCGGCGCTGCTGACCACCGCCGTCGTCGCCCGCCTGCTGGCCGGCGAGGGCGACGGCCGCGCCTTCCGCGTCTGATCAGGAGCACGAGATGACCGCATTGGCCGACCTGACCACCCGACCCGTGACCTTCATGGGCGCACCGCACAGCCATGACCTGTCGAAGGCCAAGGCCGCCATCCTCGGCGTGCCGTTCGACTGCGGCATCCACCCGTTCCGCATCGGCTCGCGCCAGGGGCCGCAGGCGATCCGCGAGCAGTCGGTCCTGGTCCGCCCCTACAATCCCGAGCTCGCCGACTTCAATCCGGTCGAGCGCCTCGGCCTGGTCGACTGCGGCAACGTCAAGCTCGTGCCGTCGAAGATCGAGCCGGCCTTCGCCGCGATCGAGCAGGCGATGGACCGCATCGTGTCGTCGGGGGCCGTTCCGGTGACCATGGGCGGCGACGGCAGCGTGTCATTGCCGCAGATGCGCGCGCTCGCCAAGCGTTACCCGGACATGGTGGCGCTCCACGTCGATTCGCACACCGACAACTACACCTACGTGCCGGAGGCGAAATACAGCGCGGCGACCCAGTTCACCCACGCCGCCGAGGAGAGGCTGATCGACACGCGCGCCAGCTACCACGTCGGCATCCGCGGCACGACCTACATGCCGCGCATCATGGCGCAGACCCAGGCGCTCGGTTACCGGGTCATCACCATGAAGCAGTTCTGGCGGCGCGGCATGGACGACGTGCTGGCCGAGCTGCACCGCGAGCTCGAGGGTCGGCCGGTCTACCTATGCTGGGACATGGACGTGTTCGACCCGTCCGTCGCGCCCGGCGTGTGCTCGCCGACCTGGGGCGGCTTCAGCGCGCGCGAGGGCATCGAGTTGATCCAGGGCCTGGCCGGCCTCGACATCGTCGCGGTCGACGTCAACACGGTCAGCCCGCCGCACGACGTCAACAATCTGTCAGCCTATCTGGCAGGATACATGATGTACGAGGGGCTCGTGCTGATCTGCCGCAAGCTCGGCCTCGACCAACCGGTGGGCAATTAGCCGAGCACCAGCACGGCCACCGCGGCGCCGATCATCACGGCGCCGCCCGCGCGCGCGATCGCCTCGCCATAGGGCAGCACCTTTTCGGCCAGGATGAGCGCCGCGATCGCCGCCATCCAGGCGAGGCTCATGGCGCCGCCGACGAAGAGCAGGGCCATCAGGAAGCCACAGCAGCCCAGGCAATAGAGGCCGTGCCGGACGCCGAACGTCAGGGCGCCGGCCAGGCCCGGGCGCCAATGGGTGAGGACGAAAGACAGCGGCGACCGGCAGTGACGCAGACAGGTCCGCTTGCCGGGCGACCATTGGTAGAGGCCCGCCGCGGCCAGGACCAGGGTGGAGGGTAGGGTCCCAAGCCGGCCGGTGGCCGGCGACAGCCAAGTCGCCGCTTCGAGGGTCGACTGCGCGACCGCCGCCACGGCGCTGAAGCCGAGCCACACGGCAAGGTAGCCTCCGGCGATCGCCGCGGTCGCGGCGATCGGTCCGGGCGCGGCAGCCGTCGCCGCCCGCGCGAAGACGCGCAGCGCCGGCAATGCCGAGGGCAGCATCATCGCGGCCATCATGGCCGCCCACATACCGAACGCCGGAGCCGCCATGTTCATGGTGGCGGCGCTCTACGGCCCTGCCCAGGAGAAGGCCGAATAAAGCGAATGCTTCTCGGTGGTCTGCCAGGCGAAAGCGGGCGTGCTCACCCGCGAGGAGCCGCGCGCCAGATACTGGAGCGCCGAGTGGATCACGTTGAACAAATTGCCGAGCGTCGCGGGCTCGCCGGTCCTGCGGCTGTCGACGCTGCGGATCGTCGAGTCGAGCACGCCGTCGATGGTCAGCTTCTTCTCGCGGCCGGCGTCCGCATAGCGGATCGGCCTCACCTCCGTCGGCAGCCGGTCGGTGAAGAACTTGGCGAGGATCGCCCACGGGCCGCCCGCCTCGCCGCCGAGGATGCGCTCGAGGGCCGCGCGCTGCTCTGCGCCCGCGCCCGCGTCGAGGAAGATCTGCACGCGCCAGCCCGCGCTGTGCATCCGCCGCGGCGACTCGTAGAGGACGGCGGCGGTCTGCGGCCCGAGCACGAGGCGGCCGTAGCGTCCCTTGTCGAGGCGGATGCCCCAGAAGCCGACGCAGCGCTCGTCCTGGCAATCCTGACGGAACGAGATGTGCGCCGGGCACAGGAGCTGGCAGTTGCAGTTCTCGAACAGCGTGCCGTTCACCCACCACGGATCGATGTCCGACATGGCGCCCCCCGCCGCTTGGCCGGGTCCGATCTTATGGCATTTCCGCGCCGGCCGCTCGGCTTTCCGGCGCGGAAACGCAATCGAAGCAACAGCTGAGAAACGTCATTCCGGCTTGTCGCCCGAGTTCTCAATCGGCCGATCCCGCACCCGTCCCAGCACGCGCCGATAAGCCTTGATATCCGCTCGCGCGCCACGACCGCGCAGCATTTCCTCGGTTTGCAGCGCCGACAGCTTCTCGGCAATCGCCGTTACGAAAAGCTGATTGAGCGAGGTGTTGTCCCGGGCGGCGACTTTGCGCGCATTTGCCATGAGCGAGTCCGGCAGGCGGAGTGCGTATTGGGTCATCGGCGTTTCTCCTTTCCGAGGGCGCGCAGAAACTCGCCCGGCGCCATTAGCTTGACGCCAAATCGCGCCGCAGCACCGGCAAAGTCGCCGGCATTGAACGTCACGATCGCGTCTGCCCCGCCGTTGACGGCTAATTCCAAAACCATCTCGTCGCTGGGATCGCGAAGTTGCGGGCGCCACAGATAGTGCGGCGTGACGATGCGAAATCGTCCGGCGATCATGTCGAGTACTGCGTCGATATCGACCTCGCTCAGTCCGGTCGCCGCTATTTGCTCTGGGCGCTTCAAAGTCGCTTCGTACTCAATGAACAGGGCGACCGAAATCAGGCCCGCGACGCGATTCGAGGGAATCATCTCCAGAATTCGGAATGACGCGCCACGACGCGATCGTAATCCAGCAACCAGGACATTGGTGTCGAGGACAACGATCATATCACATATGATATGATAGAAAACCGGTCATAATCAAGGCCCAACGCCGCCGTCTGCTCTCGCTGCCCGCCGGCCCGGCGCATCGAACGCTGCAGAATCATCCCAGAGTGACTTGTGAGCATCCGAGGTGATGCCGCCTATGCCTACTGCCCAGGGGTCACGCCAACCAGCTTACAAAGATCAATGACTTTCAGCGAAGTAGCGCCCGGCGGATCGTGAACCGGGGCATGCGCGAATGCCACGCTGCAACCGTCTGGCGACACAGCCAAGCCCCTACCAAGGCCCGGGAGCAGAAGCCTCAGCGACTTGCCTTGGGACAAGTAGAGACCATCTGGCAGGGCCCAGCGGCTTTGCGCGGAAAAATGAAACCCCACGACACCGACCCGTGTGAGCGTGATCTCGCCATTTGCGGGCGGCATCTCAAGAGGCTCGAACTGATCCGGTGGCTGGTACAGGTAGATTCGGGAGTTTTGACGCCTGGGCGGCAGGCTCGCTAATGCCACCACAGCCGGAATGACACCGGGGGGAACCATCTCATCATACTGATGTGTCTCAAACACCACGCGATCGATGACCGGCAGATACCCACGCAAATAAAGATTGTTGGCACTCGGCAGCTTGTCACCGTGAATATCAGTGTCGATCGCCCTAGTTTGCGTGCCATCGGCATTCGACCAAAAGTAGGCGCTGCTGCCTCGTTGAATAGGTACGCGTCCGGTAAAGGCCGCGGAGATGGTGTTTGACGCCGTACTACCGAGCGTGACCTGATCGGCTACGCGGCAACCTTCTGCTGGCGCTCTTGCTTCCAGTTCCACGGCAGCAGTTCGTCGATC